>DATBZH010000034.1:0-2375 GCA_036513255.1 Candidatus Sulfotelmatobacter sp.
TCGGTAATCGCATGCAAAAGCACGTCCCCATCGGAGTGCCCACCGAGGCCCTTGTCATGCGCCAGCGACACGCCACCAATCTTCAGCGGAATCCCGGGACGAAATTCATGCGAGTCGAATCCGTAGCCGATCCTCATGCAGAAGCCTTAGCCACGAATTCGCACCGATTTACACGGATCTTTTTTCGGTCATTGTCAAATAAGAGCCGACGGAACTGTGGACGCAAGCCGAAGTTGAGCAACAGGCCGACCTCGATTTCTGTTGCACGAAGATAGTGTAGAAGTTGGGCCTCATGCGCGGACTCAATAGCCCTTACGGCTTTCAACTCCAGCAGAATTGTGCCGTAGACGAGCAAATCCGCAAAGTACTGCCCGATCCTCTTGCCGTGAAACCATACAGGGACCGGAACCTCGCGCACCGCCGTGAGCCCTGATTCTGCCAAAGCCATGACCATCGCCTCTGCGTAGGTAGACTCGAGGAAACCATGCCCAAGCTCGTTATAGACGTCGTAAAACACGCGAATAATTTTGTCGGTTAGCTCAGAGTGTTTGAGCCCAACAGGGGCAGTATTCATCACTGGAAAGTTTACGTCTACAAGACTGGCTTTATCCGTGAAGATCCGTGTAAATCCGTGGCTCATTTCCTGAAATAGAACTCCGCCAGTTCCATATCCCCGGGATTCGTAATCTTGATATTTCTCGGCGAGCCCATGACAACTGCGACCGGATGTCCCGATCGCTCTGCCAGCGAAGCCTCGTCGGTTCCCATGAATCCATCTGCGGCGGCTTCGTCGAAAACTTTTTTGATCACGCTGTAGTGAAATCCCTGCGGCGTCTGGGCCAGCACTACTCCCGCGCGCGGAATCGTTGTCTTGATGATGGCTCCGTCGGCGGTGCGCTCGACCTGCTTCACCGTATCTACAGCAGGCAGCCCGGCGATGGCCGCGCCGTATTTCTTCGCGGCTGCGATCACCTCTTCGATGATCTCTGCCGTCACGAGCGGTCGCACCGCGTCATGCACCAGCACAATGTCGTCCGCGGAAGCGGTGATCGCATTCAGTGCATGTTGTACGGATTGTTGCCGGTGCTCTCCGCCGACCACCAAGTCCACTTTCTTCGCGACTGTCGGTGCTTCCTTGCCCAGCCGCTGGCGAAACCCCTCGATTTCGTTTTCCCGCAACGCGATCCAGATCTTGTGTACCGCTTCAACTGCGGCAAACTTGCGCAGCGTATGAATGAGGATCGGCGTACCCGCCAGCTCGGTGAACTGTTTGGGAGGATGCCCTTTGCCGGACGTGGCGTCTTTCCCGCTGGGCACGGGTGCCATACGCGTGCCGAGACCGGCCGCCGGAATGATTACGAAAACTTTCATCGCGGGCTGCAAGTATACGAGCCGCGATGACAGGAGTTCAAATGGGCAGCGCCACTACACCTGCTGCGGCTTGATTTCCACCGTCGCCACCGGAGCTGGCGCAGCGGCCTGAACCGAAGGCACCGTCACCGACACAGCTTGATGCGATCCCGATACCGGTGGCGCTGGCCGCGAATAAGTGCTCCGCTCGTCCCACTTGCCGAAGATCATCTTGCCGGCCGTCGTCTGCAGCACCGACGTCACCGAGACGTCGATCGTTTTGCCAATCATCTTTCGCGCATTGTCGACGACCACCATCGTGCCGTCATCCAGATACGCGACGCCCTGGTTGTATTCTTTTCCTTCTTTCAGGACGAATACCCGCATCGTCTCGCCCGGCAGCACGATGGGCTTCAGCGAGTTCGCCAGTTCATTGATGTTCAGCACGTTCACGCCCTGCAGTTGCGCGACCTTATTAAGGTTGAAATCGTTGGTGATGATCTTCCCCTCATACACCTTCGCCAGCTCGATCAATTTCAGGTCGACCTCGCGCACCGCCGGGAAATCATCTTCCACAATCTGAATGGTCAGGTTCGCCGACTTTTGCAGGCGCTGCAGAATGTCCAGACCGCGTCGTCCACGGTTGCGCTTCAACGAATCCGCCGAATCGGCGACGAGTTGCAGCTCTCGAAGAACAAACTGCGGGGTCACGATAATGCCATCCAGAAATCCGGTCTCAGCAATATCGGCAATACGGCCGTCGATGATGACGCTGGTATCCAGGATCTTGTAGCTTTTCTTGTTCTGTTTTTCGCCGCCGAAGACGCCGCCCAGCGCCGCCAGATTCAGCAACTCGCCCTTGTTCGAGCCGACGCTCAACCCGACGTACGCCATCAGCAGCATGACCAAGATTTGCAGGAAGCTCTGCGTGTTTCCGGCAGGCACACTGCTACGGATGACCAAAGCAAAAAGATACGCGCCGAAGATTCCCAAAAGGCTGCCGACCGCTGCCCCGATCAGCCGCT
>DATBZH010000035.1:0-5818 GCA_036513255.1 Candidatus Sulfotelmatobacter sp.
GTCTTCTTTTTTATTTCGATATTCAGTCGGCGGATCTTCTGATTCAGTGTGGAGAGCGGCACCTTAAAGCGCTCAGCGGCTTCAGTCTGGTTCCAGTTACACTTTTCCAGCATGTCGCTGATGATGCGTTTCTCGACGTCCTCGACGATTTCAAACAGCGATGCATCCGTGGGCGGATCGTGCAGAGTGAGAGACGAGCCGCGGCCCAGCAAATTGTCGGGTAACAGGTCGATGGTGATGTCACTGCCGGAAGACAGCACGACGGCGCGTTCAATCACATTTTCCAGTTCGCGCACATTGCCCGGCCACGAGTAGGACATCAGCGGACGTAAAGCCTCGGGCGTAATCCGCCGCACCGGCCGGTCGTTTTCTTCGGCGTATTTCTTCAAAAAGAATTGCACCAGCAACGGAATGTCCTCTCTGCGCTGCCGTAGCGGGGGCAACTCAATGGTGATCACGTTCAGGCGGTAAAACAGATCCTCGCGGAAACGGCCTTCGCGCACCAACGTCCGAAGATCGATGTTGGTAGCGGCGATAATGCGAACATCCACCTGAATTTCCTGTATCCCGCCGAGATGCATAAACCTGCGATCTTGCAGCACGCGCAGGATCTTAGCCTGAGTTTCCAGACTCATGGTGGCAATTTCATCGAGGAACAACGTGCCGCGATCCGCAATTTCGAACAAGCCCTTTTTGGAGGCAATAGCGCTGGTAAACGCACCCTTCACGTGCCCGAAGAGAGTGGACTCCAGCAGGTCGGTGGGCATGGAGCCCGTATTGACCGGAACAAACGGCCGGTCGTGGCGCGGAGAATTCAGATGCAGAGCTTTGGCAATGATTTCTTTACCGGTCCCGCTTTCGCCTTGCAACAGAACAGTTGAACGGCTATTCGCAACTTGAGCCACAAGATCGAAGATTTTCAACATCGGCTCGCTCTTGCCGACGATGTTTTCGAAATTGTAGCGCTGCTTGAGGGCGCGCTTCAGCTGTACGTTTTCTTCTTCGGCGCGGCGCCATCCGACCGCGGCTCGCACATCGGCCAAAAGTTTTTCGTTGTCCCAGGGTTTCTGAACGAAGTTGACAGCGCCCCCCTGCATGGCGCGAACTGCATTCTCCACGGTGCCAAACGCCGTGATCATGATGACGGGCAGTCCGGTTTCATGCGTGCGGATTTCAGCCAATACCTCCATGCCATTGCGTCCGGGCAATGTAAGGTCCAGCAGGATCAGATCGAAAGGATGTTCGCCGATGCGCTGCAATCCCGCTTCGCCGCTGGCCGCCGTTTCCACGGCGAAGCCTTCAAGTTCGAGCAAGGTCTGGAGAGATTCGCGAATCTCAGCTTCATCGTCGATGATGAGAACCGCGCCCGCCAGACCGGAATTCCCGTTCGCCGTCGCGCGCGGGATGATTGCCAATTCAGACATATTCGGCCTCAGTCCTCCGGTTGGACATGCTGGGTTGATCCATGGCTCATGCAAAAATGTTTCGACATGCTCCGTCTAAAGATGCCTCGTCTAAGGTCGCTCAGTTTAAACATGGACCGCCTTCCTGCTCAGCGGGAAATCCAAGGTGAAAGTTGTGCCCGCCCCGGGATGGCTTTCCACGCGAATCTTTCCCGCGTGTTCCTGAATGATGCCGTAGGTAACGGAAAGGCCAAGTCCGGTACCGCGCGCCTGGCCTTCGCGAGGCAAAGTCTTGGTGGTAAAAAAGGGATCGTAAATACGTTGAATGTGCTCGGGTGCGATACCCGATCCGGTATCGGAAACGGAGACGCTGACACTCTCGCCATTCATGGTTGCAATGCGCAGTTTGCCGCCGCCCGGCATGGCATCTTTGGCATTGAGAAAAAGGTTCAGAAACACTTGTTGCAGTCTGCCCGGATTTCCCTGGATCGCAGACAACTTGGGGGCAAGAGCATTTTCCACCTCTACCTTGGCCACTCTGAACTGGTGTTCCAATAGAGCCAGAGTGTCGCCGATCACTTTGTTTACGTCCACATCCCCAATCTCACTGCCACTGGTGCGGGAAAAATTCAGCAGGTTGTTTACAATCTCAGATGCGCGGAAGGTTTGCCGCGTTATCTTCTCGAGCAATCCAGACTTTTGCGGATCGCCCTGCAGTTGTTTGGAAAGCATCTGCGTGTAGGAGGAGATCACGGCTAGCGGAGTATTGACTTCATGCGCCACGCCTGCGGCCAGCAACCCGATCGACGAAAGTTTATCGGCCTGGGAAAGCTGCGCTTCTAACTCGATGCGTTCCGTGATGTCGTCCATGATGATGAGCCGGCCGATGACCTGGAATTTACGCGTCACCAGGGGCGCGATGGCCACATTCACGGTGCGGACCTCGCCGGCAGGGGTTTGCAGGCGGAACTTGTAAAGATTATGGATGCCAGGGTTCTGCCGCATGCGATCGAACTCGTCAACGAACTCTGGAGGAAAAATCGTCTTCAGCGGCTGGGTTAAAGTCTGCCACCGCGGAACGGCGTACATCACTTCCATCTGCGCGTTCCAGCTCTCGATGCGATCTTCCATATCGAGAGCCATTACACCCACATTGATTGATTCGACGATGTTCTCGTTAAAGTCCTTCAGGCGCTCGTACTCTGCCGCCTTCTGCTGCAACGAAGCGTAGAGTTGCCCGTTCTGAATGGCAATACCGAGATAGCCACCCAGAGTTTCAAGCAATTCCATATCTTCGCTGGAAAGAAAGTCCCCTTGGGTGGTCTTGCCTAAGCCGAGAACGGCTATGGTCTTTTGTTGGGCGTGGCAGGGGATGTAGTAATTGAGCTCCAAGCGAGCAATGGCTAACTGCGCGCCCGGACTCTCGCGCGGCACCTGGTGCGTGTTTTCGAAGAAGAGATGACCCGCCGGCTCAGGTCGCGGTGCGCTCAGGAAGGAAAGATCTAGGTGGCCCGGAGAGGAAAGGCCAAAGGACTTGGCCAGGACAAACCGCTCTGCTGTCTCACCTGCCAGAAAAATCGCCATGCGCTCGACGCCGAGCGTGCGCGACAGCCGATCGATCAGCGAGGAGAGCATCGCGTTCAGATCAGTCTCCGAACTGAGTTCGCGTCCGAACTCAAGCAAGGTGCGGCGATAGTCGTAACGGGTGCGATAGAAAAATTGGTCGATGCGGTCCTGTATCCATTTACGTACCGGGTCGAACAAGAGCGCCGTAACCACCACGGCGAGGATCAACCCCACCGGACCGCTGTTGGGCTGCCGCATATGCACCAGTTCGGCAACGCCGGCGACCAGTCCGAAATACAGGCCCACGACGATCGCGGCGGCCAGCGTGTAAACCACACCCCGCTTGAAAATGAGGTCCACATCCATCAGGCGGTAGCGGAAGATGGCATAGCCGAAGGTGAGCGGAAGCAGCGCCAGTGACAGCGCAGAAATCTTCACGGTCGCGCCGGGCAGTGAGCCCATCAGATAGGGAACCACGTACAACAGCGAATAGGGAATGATGGCAAGAATGGTCCCGCGAGTGACCCACTTCAATTGCTGACGCAGAATAGTAGTGCTGGCACGGCGGTAGCTGTACCACAACACGCCAGCCGCAGCCAGAAAGAAGAGCGAACCGTAGGACATTTCCATACGGTCCAAGTTCCAGCGCAACCGCTCACTTGCCTGCAGCCAGTGCATCGCGCTGATGTGGGCCGTCAGCAGGATCGCTCCCGGCACATAAACCAGCGCCAGCAGCCAGGGATGCTTGCGCACAACCTGACGTTTCTCCGGGAAGGTTAAGGCGAAATGAAGGAAGAGGGCCGGCTGCAATACTCCGGCTATGATGTTGCCCCAATAGATGGTCCAGTCGAAGTCGTTCAACTTACCGGTGTACTTGAAGGAGTAAGCAATAAATGACACCAGGCAGAAGATATAGAAGTGGGTGGAACCCGGCGCCGTCCAGCGGCGCAGCAGGACATAGAGTCCAATACCAAGATAAATCAGCGCAATCAGCCGCAACCAGTGGTTGAGCGAACGTTCCGCTGGAATGAGGATGACGCTGGAATCAAGCGCGACAGATTGTCGCACCAGAGAATAGGCCGCTTTCGACCACACACCGTTGCGGTAGAGTTGCCGCTCCAGACCGGAAATATTCTGGACTTCCTGTCCATTGATGGAAACCAGCTGATCGCCTGTCTTGATGCCGCTTCGGGCACCGGGTCCGCTGGGATCGACGCGGTCAGCGGTGAGTCGGCCACCATGTTCGACCCACCAGACTCCGTCATCGGGGACCGCAGATTTCAGTTCGGCATCAAAGTTGAAGCCAGCGAATACAACCGCAGCCACTGTCAGCAGAAACAGAAGAACGGCAACAAAGCGGACTTGGCTTTCCCGGTTCATGGGCTTCGGCGGCGGTCCCGAACCCTTCAGGGGCTGGTTAGGCGTGGTAATCACGTCCCGCCGGTCATCCATGAGCAACTTCGCTGCCATGTTGTTTCCCGCTTCCGTAATCCTAAATACCCGCAACGGAAGCACTTCCGAGATTATAGATGGATTTTCGAACAGTGATTACGGCTTTTGGGAGGTTTCTGTGGAATTCTGTATGTTGAGGTAATTCAATACCTTAACGGGGCGCAGCCAACTGATCCGCAGTATAACTTCGCGACCCGAGACTTGGACAAAGACCTCGGGTAGAGAAGCCTTTGGTGGCTCCCCCTTTAACCAGGAAAAGCACGACCGAACTCCAACACTGGCTCGGATGAGACCGATGCGCGTTCGGAATTCTCGAAAGCGAACAGTCTACCGCCTCAGGACGAAGCTCGACGCTCGCGCGGCGAGCCCAGCTAGCCCACGCTGATTTTGCGTCCTCCTACGGCGAGCATTAGGCTTGCAACGAGTCGGCGACGTATCGAAAGGAGACGGGCATTAGTACCTGCGATCAGCGCACCTTTGGATGTGGTCGGAGCGCAGCCGTCGCAACGAGGGCCAACGAGTTCCTGTCAAGATAATGGTTTTCTGAGATTAGCGTCCTCTTACGTCGCCTGAGTTGAGTGGGAAAATCCTTCGCCTCAGCCGGCCTTGCGTTTACTCTCAGCACCTTCCGCGGGAAGATTATCTTCATCCCAGTCAAACGATAGCGCCCGCGCCGTGGTTTCGATGGGCGCGAGTTCTGGAATGTCGTCGGCCACCGATGCGCCGAGTTCGGCAAACTTGCGGGCCGAAACCAATACGCGACTCTCGAGCGAACCTACAGCCTTGTTATAAGACTCGACGGCGCGGTCGAGTCCGGTACCGACGGAAGTGATGTGTTCCGCGAAAAGGCGCAAGCGGTCATGTAACTCTTTGCCTAGCGCGCTGATCTTCTGCGCGTTGCGCGCCAGTTTTTCCTGATTCCATCCGTAGGCCACGGCCTTGAGCAAAGCGATCAGCGTCGTCGGCGACGCAGGAATTACGCGCTGCAGCACCCCCTGCTCGATCAATCCGGGATCTTGTTCCAGCGCTGCACTGAAAAATGTTTCACCGGGAAGAAACATCACAACAAATTCCGGCGTGGCTTCGAATTGTTCCCAGTAGTTCTTGCCGCTGAGAGTTTTCATGTGATCGCGGACCTGGCGCGCATGATTCGCAAGACACGCACGCCGCGCATCTTCGTCAGTGGTTTCGAATGCATCAAGAAAAGCCTGCAGCGGCGTCTTGGCATCCACGACAACGTGTTTGCCGCCGGGCAACTTCACCACCAGATCGGGACGCAGTCGACCGCTCTCGGTAGTAACGGACTCCTGCTCAGTAAAGTCGCAGTACGGAAGCATGCCCGCGATTTCGACCACCCGCCGTAACTGGATCTCTCCCCAGCGTCCACGCACATTGGG
>DATBZH010000036.1:0-13988 GCA_036513255.1 Candidatus Sulfotelmatobacter sp.
ATCCCCTCCGGCCCATCCCCTTCGATGGACATTTTCCGGCCGGAACGCTAACGTAGTGTCGAGGGGCGCGGTACCCAAGTGGTAAGGGAGAGGTCTGCAAAACCTTTATGCGTCGGTTCGATTCCGACCCGCGCCTCCAAAATTTAGCCTTCCATAGCCCGCGTCAAGAGCGGGTTTATATTTTGCCTGCCGCAGCACAGAAGTGAACGATTAGGCCAAACCTCAAACCTGCCGATTTGAATCAAACCTAGATTCCAAATTCGCTGGCAATTTCGTTCGGACAGGCAAGTAAGTCCTGAAGCGGTTTTACGTTATCAGTTGCGATTCGCGGAGTCCCTGAATCTCAGATATTCAAACATCACAAGCTTCGGGCGATGGTGCTTTAAGAACTCCTTCATGCCTCGCAGAACCGAATTCTCATGGCCTTCAACATCAATCTTGACGGCATCGATTGGGTAAAGGTAGTAGAAAGCGGCTGGAGACGAATCACAATCTCGCCACACGCGAATCCGGAAGCCATTTAACAGGCGGGCATTCAGAGGAGTGCCGACCGTCCTTTTCCACAATTGCCAACCGAAGAAGAACAAGACTCGGCGAAGTCGCCGCCCGCGGTTTGAGTCCTCCTGCCAAATTGATCTCAGAACATAGATGATGCGCCGCATTGTTGTTCCGCATTCCTATCACATCCGATGAAAGCGCCTTCGAAATTCAACAGACGTAGCGCTCTTTCATCAGGGCCAAACCTGGCTCGATGTGCTTCTTTCCGAAGAGACGGGTCACGACTCCCGCTTTCAGGTCTGCCGCCCGACACGCCGTCTCCGCATCACAAGACCGTAAGCTGATTGTTCGGCATCTTGAAGATTATCAAACAAAGTGATGGTTAAAGCGCACCCCGTTCATCGAACCGGAAGGCCCCCTCGTTCTGTGCCATAAATCTGCCCGTGCATAGATCGCCGAGACGGTCGGGCTAAACGAAAAAATCGGTGGCCAAGAAAGGTGGGGCGGGAGCCGGAAATTAGCGCGAGGGATTTTGGTAGAATCGCCCTGCGTGTAACAACTCATTCCAATTAGCCGGCGGAGGCTCCGGCGCGGAATTGCTCCGTGGCGCTGCGCTCGGTTTCCAAACGCACTTCGCAGAGCTGGCCAATCAGCTTCGCGGCCCAACGATAGACATTGTGCTCGAGCACCAGCCGCCGCATGCGCTGCATGCGTTGTCTCTTTTCGTCGGCCGGCATTTCCAACGCAGCGCGAATCGCCTCCGCAGTCTGATCGATGTCATACGGATTTATCTGCAATGCGTCCTGCAGTTCGCGGGCCGCGCCGGTGAAGCGGCTTAGGATTAACACGCCCAGTTCCTCGCGGCGCGCAGCGACAAATTCTTTTGCAACCAGATTCATGCCATCGTGCAGGGAGGTGACCAGGCACAGGTCGGCCGCCCGATAGTAGGGTTCAATCTCTTTGTGGCTATGGTGCTGCGCCAGAAGCACAATTGGCTTCCACTGATCCGCGCGGAAGCGCCAGTTGATACGTTCGGCCTCGGCCTCGACCTCAGCCTGAAGATCGTGATAGCGCTTGATGTGAGTGCGGCTGGGCGCGCCAATCTGCACGAATGTAAAGACTCCCTGATAGCGCGGATACTTTTCCAGAAACCGCTCAATTGCCAGAAACCTCTCGAGAATTCCTTTCGTGTAATCGAGGCGATCGACGCCAACTCCCATGTTGACGGCTTCAATTCCGTGCGCCTTGAAAATCGCGGCGCGCTCCTCATAAGCGGAAGTGGGTGAAGCATCGGCCTGCTCGTCGGTGAAATTCACGCTGATAGGAAACGGCCGCACCGTCGTTTCATGCTCAAGCCGCTGCACGGTGGAGTGTTCCCAATTGATGCGGGACTCCACAATGCGATCCACCGTCTGCAGAAAATTTGTGCAGTGCGACTGGACGTGGAAGCCGACGAGGTCGGCACCAAGCAGTCCATCCACCAGTTCGGCCTGCCAAGGGCAAATACGAAACGCCTCCGGATTGGGCCACGGAATGTGCCAGAAGATGGCGACGCGCGCATCGGGACGGCTCTGTTTGATCATCCGGGGAAGCAGGGCGAAGTGGTAATCCTGCACCAGGACCAGCGGCCGCGTGACATTCTCCATCTCTTCCAAAAGCGCATCGGCGAATTTACGGTTTACCTCCTGATACGCCTTCCAGTCATCGGCGCGAAAGAGCGGACGCGTGTGCGCGATGTGGCAAAGCGGCCAAAGGCCCTCGTTGGAAAATCCATAGTAGTAACCCGCTTCCTCTTCTTTGGTGAGCCACACGCGGCGCAAAGTATAGTGTGGGTCATCGGGCGGAACTTGCAGGCGGTCGCCGCGGTCGACCATCTCCTGATCGGCGTCGCCGGAGCCGTGCGCGACCCAGGTTCCATCGCAGGCGTAGAGTACAGGTTCGAGCGCAGTCACCAAACCGCTGGGCGGCTGCTTCACTTCGATCGTCTTTCCACGCCGAACGTGGCTGTAGGGTTCGCGATTCGACACCACAAACAAGCGTCCGCCCTCGAGACGCGATTTGACGTGAACGGCAAGACGGTCGGCAGTCCAGACGGATTCAGAAGTTTCCCGTAGACGCGCTTCCAGCGCAGCCGCGGAGCGCGCGGTATTTAGACTTTCGGCCAAGGTGGCGACTTCACGCGCCAAGGGCCGGAACATCTCCATGTCGGGAAGTTTGATTCGCGCCGAGGATCCACGCCCGGTTCGCAGCGCCTTCATCCAATTCGCCGTCCGCGCGATGGGGCCGGTGATGCTCCAGCGCACAATCAGCAAAGTGATCAGCACGATCAGAAATACATGCGCCAGAGCGCTTAGGAATGTTTCGCGCCAGATCCGTACGCTTTCGTCGTGAATGTATCCCGCGTCGTGAAGAATGGCCAGACAGCCGAGCAGGTCGCTTTCTTTTTCCTTGTGGAGAGGCACGGCGTAGATGTAGACAGACCCCCCGCCCAGTTTCACGAAAGCGTCGTCTCCCTGGTTTTTCTTGAGGGCGAGCGCCACCACCGGAGGAGCGGTCGCCATAAGAACCTGGATGCTCGCGGTCACCGCGATGGGCTGCGCTTCCGCGTTATAGATGGCCAGGCCAATCAGATGTTCGCGGTTGGCGAAGTGCTGGACAGTCCGCTCGAGGGTCGGCTGCGCATCTCTCTGCAGATCGCGCTCTACGTTTCTCGCCAGACTCTCAGCCAGAGTTTCGGCACGGTGCTGCAAATCCTTCCGCAGGCTGCGCTTCAGCATCAGCACTTGGTAATACGAAGTGCAGAGCGACACCAGGGTCACGCCCACGATGAGAGAGACGATCAGTCTTGTGCTCAGCAGCCGCATGCGTCAGTTCCTGAGAATCCGCACAACATTTATTAGAAATTTCTTTGAAGCGTGCCTCACCGCCTACGCCAAAAGCGTCGGCCGAGAAAAAGACAGCCCTCCATTTTCGCCCCCGGTTTTTAGCGAGCCAATACACACTTCACCTGAGTCGCGGCGCGCGGATTTGCGGGATTTGCCCCCACGATGCACGGGAGTGGCCAAATGTTGGCGATGAATTCGCAGGACTTGCGTCGGCAGAACTCGGCCAAAGCTCACGTTACGTGTAATTCTTTCACTTCGCGCGTCTTTCAGGCCGCAGCATCAGCGACGGTTGTAAAACTTTCGAGTCCTCGTTGGCGCGAACTGGGTTCTTGTCATCTCATTCCTTTAGCCCTGCGCGCAGTGGGAACCGCCAGGGACTCTGGCACCTTAGTTGCACGGAGAGTTGTGATGAAAATCCATCGCTGGTGGATAGGGATTCTCGTAGTTGGCGGCGCAATCGCTTGCGGACTCGCTCTAGTATTTGTAGCGATTGGAGTTATCGCCGGAACGACCGTGGAAGCTTCCGGAGAGGCCACAGTCGCGCCGAGTGTGACTTCGGTTTCGCAAAGCGTTACTTCCCCGGCTGACGCTTCGTTAAATTCGACCTCCCAAAGCGCCGCTGTGCAAAACGCGTCTGAACAGACTTATGAGGGCATGGTGACGTGTTCGCGCTGTGGCGGACGTCACCCAGCCAAGTCTCACCAAACAGCCGCACAGTGTTCGCTCACCTGCGTTCGCGGCGGCTCAGGTTTCACCTTGGTGGATGGCGAGGCTTTATACCAGTTGGACGGCGATCGCGAAATAATCAAGCATTATGTCGGCCAACGCGCTCAGGTCGCCGGCCTGGCGCAGGGAAATACAATTCGCGTGTCTTCTATTACACAGCCTTGAACACGGACGATTATTTAACACCTTTTATTAGTCGTACAGACGGAGGTAACAAAAGATCTATGGCACTCGATACCCGATCACGCACTGTGTACGATGTTCCCACGGCCGTCACGTTCCTTCTTTTTGGGCTCACGCTGGGGTCATTCCTCTCTGTGATTCTCTCGTCTATTAAACACCGTCCCACACTGGTGGGCAGTTCGCCGCGCTAACCGAATTCAGTTCTCCAAAAAGCTTCGAATTTCCTCTCGCAAACAGCTGTCTCCGGCGCCTTTGTGTCCTCAGCGCGGAAACTGTAGTATTTAGGGCGTTCCCGGTGTCGCTCGCTTCCAGAGCACACAGGCGGATCACGCATGAATACTTTCCCAATCCTGCTAGGTGCGCTCTGTGTCTACGCGCTGGCCTATCGTTATTACAGTGCGTTCATCGCCGCCAAGGCGATGGCTCTCGACGATCGCCGCACTACGCCCGGACATCTTTATGCCGACGGCCACAACTATGTCGTTTCCCCGCGATGGGTTCTGTTCGGCCATCATTTCGCCGCGATTGCCGGAGCGGGGCCGCTGGTTGGACCCACGCTGGCGGCGCAATTTGGATTCGCTCCCGGCTTCCTTTGGATACTGATCGGCGCCGTTCTCGCGGGCTGCGTGCAGGATTTCACCGTGCTGGTCGCTTCGGTGCGCCATCGTGGCCGCTCGCTGGCCGACATTGCGCGAACTGAAATCAGTCCCTTTGCCGGCCTGGTCGCGATGATTGCAATCCTCTTTATTCTTATCGTCTCCCTGGCGGGCCTGGGCATTGTTGTCGTCAACGCGCTTTCGAACAGCCCGTGGGGGGTGTTCACGATTGGCATGACGATCCCGATCGCCGTGGTCATGGGCCTCTGGATGTTCAAGAGCCAGCCGGGAAAAGTCACGGTCCTGGGACCAAGCATTTTTGGAGTTGCGCTGTTGATCGCCAGCGTGGTCGGGGGAAGGTGGTTCGCGCAAAGCGGCGTAGCCGGCGCGCTGACCTTCACTTCTCATCAAATCACGATCCTGATGGCCATTTATGGCTTGATCGCTTCGGTGCTTCCGGTGTGGCTGGTGTTGGCTCCGCGCGATTACCTCTCGACCTATGTGAAGCTGGGGACGATCGCGGTGCTGGTAGTTGGCGTCTTCGTAGTTCATCCGAACATTCGGTTTCCGAATTTCACGCAATACGTCCACGGCGGCGGCCCGATCATCAAGGGCACGCTGTTTCCTTTTCTTTTTGTGACCATCGCTTGCGGGGCGATCTCCGGGTTCCACTCGCTCGTCTCTTCTGGCACGACACCGAAGATGCTAGATAAAGAAACCGACGCGCGCTTTATCGGATACGGCGCGATGGTGTGCGAATCGCTGGTCGGAATTTTGGCGTTGATCGCGGCCTGCTCGATGTATCCCGGCGACTACTTTGCGATCAACACGCCCCCTGCCGTCTTCCACACTTTGGGTTTGTCGACGGTGAATCTCGATACGTTTTCCCGTGAAGTAGGCGAGCAACTTGCGGGACGCACCGGCGGCGCGGTTTCACTCGCCATCGGCATGGCCCAGATTTTCCGCGGACTTCCCGGCATGGATCGCCTGATGGGCTATTGGTATCACTACGCCATCATGTTTGAAGCGCTGTTTATTCTGACCACGATCGATGCCGGCACGCGCGTCGCCCGCTATGTGCTGCAGGAACTCATTGGGAAGGTTCACAAGCCGTTCGGTAACAGCGCATCGCTGCCCGGCAACATCATTGCCAGCTTGTTGGTCGTTCTCGGCTGGGCCTATCTGATCGATACCGGAAGTGTCTCGACCATCTGGCCGATGTTTGGAACTGGCAATCAATTGTTGGCGACGATCGCCCTGGCGGTCGCGACCACGTTCCTGATCAATATGGGTAAAAGTAAATACGCCTGGATCACGTTCGTCCCCATGTGTTTTGTCGGTGCGACGACGATCACGGCGGGAGTGCTCTCCATCAAAAACATTTTCTTGCCGCTGGCAGCAAAACCAGGACAAGCTCTCACCGGCTACCTGAATTCGATTCTGATGGTCATCTTCATCGTTGGCGTCGTGCTGGTACTGATCGAAGCCACGCGCCGTTGGATTGCCGTCATGCGAGGCGCTCCCGCGCCCGAAGAGGCCTTCGGTCCTCCGATCACCGCAAGCGGAGAAATTAAGATGGGCTGCTGCTAAGCGGTCAAATCATTGATTGGTTGAATTTATCTCGCTGCAGACTCTGCGCGCTGAATAAGAATTGTCTCAGATAATCTTCTCAGATCAGCTCGCCGTGAGCGATGAAACCGGAAGTCACCCCTCCGAAGTTAATCCCGTGCTTTTGAAGCGCCGATAACTTTCTCACTGCCTTCCTGGGGAGAGCTCTGCCCAGAAACACGAAGAAGGTGACGAATGTTCAGGGGCGATCGGGCGCTTGCGACTTGGAACGGAAGTTTGCGGTTCGGCTGCCTTCACTGCCCGTCAGTGGGCCGGGGTTTGCATTTATCCCTCTACATGAACGGGAAACACGCCACTTCGCTGAACTCAATTCAAAAACTGTTCACTTCGCTGTCCGAATTACGGAAATCTGCTGTTTGCACCCTCGTCTTATTAACAGCGATACCCGCCCTGGCCCAGCATCCTTATTTGTGGCTTGACTCGACAGAACTGGCATTCATGCGCAACAAGGTCGCTTCGAATTCCTCCGATTGGCAGGCCCTCGAAGCGCAATGCGATACGGTTGCGGGAGTGAGCGGCACACCTTACGCGGTGATGTATCCCTCCGGCAATGCGGCTGGCAACGGCCTGGCTCGCGGTTATGTATTCAATCCAAAGGGCGCTCCCGGCGTAATCGCTGCTGGCTACTACGGAGGCAACTGGGACAGCACGTTGGATCAATTGGGAGCCTGCTATCAGGCGATCCGTACGACCGATTTAGTTCGCGGCCAGGCCTATCTCACCGAGGCACATTACATCATCCAGGCGATCGCACAGCCGCTCCTTCAAATGGTGCGAACGCGCGACGGAGCGATACGCTATGCGGTTTCGATCAATAACACTGGCAAAGATCTCACCAACGGTGAACAGGTCCAGGTTTACCTGCCTTACAACTCGGGACTGGCCGCCGGTGACATCTGGACGATTAGCGGAGCAGCCGGCTGCGCGAATCTAAACGGCACGTACAAGATTTCGTCCATCAGCGGGTACTCAGTTTATTTCACCAACCCCGATGGGTCCCAGGCAACGATTACCGGCAACTGCACGCTCTATTCCGTCTCTCCAACAGCGGGCGCGGGTTTTGGTGTGCGCTTCTACATGCCCGCGCTGGCGAAAGCCTACGACTGGTTCTATGGAGATTCGACGTATGGCGGTCTGATCTCGAGTTATCCGGATGATCTCGTGTATCTCACCGCATGTATGACCGCATGGACTACGGAGTTGCAATATGTCACGTATGGCACCGCCGGACCGGAACAAAATTACGTCGCGGGCTACATATGGGGAGCAACCGCCGCCTATGTCGGCTTTAACCCGGATCAGCCGGTAATCGGTACGCTAGCCGGAGGTGTGATCACGGCGCGTTTCGGAAGTCCGTACGAATTTGGTCCGTACAATAATTTCTGGCTCGGCGGCGGTGGAAACGGCGAGGGATTGCAAGCCTACGGTTATGACTCGATTCGCCGAATGCTTGACGCGGAATTTGCCATGAAACTCGCCGGAATCGACTGGACGGCGGCGCCTTACAACTTCACCTTTCTCGATGACAATTTGCAGTACTTCATGGAATTCACCACACCCTCAAAGCTTTCGCTCGACGACAATGAGTATGTCTATCCTATCGGCGCAGCCTACATTCCCTCAGGCAGCTATGCGGGCCAGTGGTTTCCCACGGAACCGGTTTACATTCCGCTGGGGGATGCCGCGATGTATACGGCGGTCGCGCGGCGATTCAACAGCGCCTACGCGGCAACATTTCAGAACTGGTATGAAACCGTGTATGGCGCCGAGCAGGCTTCTGCAGGAATTTCTGTGCCATCGTGGAGTTCCGGCATCTATCAATCGCAGCCATCGTTGTCGGACAACTTTCTTTGGTTCGATTCCCAAGCGCCATCTTCCGATTGGACCGTGACTCCGCTTCTCTACCGAGCATGGGGAGGAAACTACGCGGTCACCCGCAGTGACTGGAGCAATACGGCAACTGAGGTAACTTTGCTCGGCGGGCCATCGGTAGGGGCCGCGGGCAATGGAAAGACTCAGTTCGATTCCGGTGCGATCAGCATTCAGACTGGAAACAACCGTCTGCTGGTCTACGGACTGGGTGAGGCATCCCGCGCTGCCGACATTATCAATGCAGCGCAGCATGCTACGCTGCAGGACGAACGTGGAACTTATGGCAATAAGAAAAATTCCATCTTCTGGGCTGGCGCGAATACTTCCGAAACCCGAAATCAGGGCCTGACCTCGCGCACTCCGCCTCCAGGCCAGATTAATACAGTGAATAGTTGGCCTTCTTCCATCGACCGGGCAGAAGATCTGCCACCCTACACTTATCTGCGCGCGAATCATCTCGAAGCCAACAATGCAAAGAGCAGCATCGACGGCCAATATCATCAACTGGGCTGGACGCGGGAAGTATTCTTTCTGCGCCCTAAGCTGACTGTCGTTCACGACCGCACGACAACTCTTGGCTCAAGCGACGATCGCGCCATGTTCTGGACTTTCGGGCGGAATATTGCGCAGGTTTCCGCTGGCGTGCCGGCGGGTATGACTCGCTATGATGCCTTCTTCCAAGGCATTTATCGCGGCGCGTTCTGGTCCGTTCTGCCCGCGGAGGCCGACGTGACGGTCGTTGATCATGACGACTTGCACTTTTTGTATCGTGCCGAAGTTCGGCCGTCGGCGATGAATCACACCAATGACAATTGGCTCGCCGTCTTCGATACAGCGACCAGCCCGCAAGATGTCAATACGGTCAGCAGCGTCTCCGCGGTGAACGCCGATGCCGTGCAATTCAATGACGCCGGCAACAGCATCGTCGCCTTCGCCAATGTGGACCCCCACGTAATGAATGGCGCGACGATAGGGTGGCCGATCAACGGCTCATCGGCGCAGTACATCCTTGGGCTGACACCCGGCGCATGGTACGGAATTTCGAGCATCGGGCAAACCCTCGTCGTTTCCTCGAATGGCACCTATCAGGCCAGTCCGGCAGGCGTCCTTGTCTATCTCAGCGGTTGCTCGCTTTCGATCCCGTCGGAGTCCTCTTTGCACTCCCCTCTGAGACACGCAATTTTCTGCCACTACAACGTCAAATAGCGTGCGGCGGCATTTTAACCGACCCGCAACAGTTGGTCGGTATAATCGCCGCCTTTATCATGCGCGGCAAACGAGAACTTCTGGCGAAATTGTGCACGGTCGCGGGATTCACCGCTGTGTGTGAGCAATGGCGGAAGCGGCCGGCGCTGATCGTACTGAACTATCACCGCATCGGCGATAGCGCAAAGACACGATATGATCCGGGAGTCTTTTCCGCGACCGCGGAGGGTTTTGCATGGCAAATCCGCTATTTGAAACGGCACTTTGAAATCGCCACGCTCGATGACGCTATAGCGATGATCAACAGCGAACGATCTCTGCAACCAAGTGTGCTTATCACGTTCGATGACGGCTACCTTGATAACTACGAAATTGCATTCCCGATCTTGCGAGACGCGGGCGTGCCGGCAACATTTTTTCTGCCCACTGCATTTGTTGGATCGAATCGGCTGCCCTGGTGGGATCTGATCGCTTACATCGTGAAAAATGGAAAGAGCAATCGTATTCGGCTTTCTTATCCACACGTGCTTGAATTGGACCTGACGCGGCAAGGCCGTGCCGCCGCCGCCGTGGCCGTGCTGCGAACGTACAAGCAACCGGATATGCAAGACCACGACCGATTCATCGGCGAGTTGCTGCAAGCATCGGAGAGCAATTTGCCCACCGTCGGCTCGGAAGTATGCTTCCTGAATTGGCAGCAAGCGCGAGAGATGCAAGCGGCACGAATGACATTTGGCTCCCACACTCACAATCATGAAGTATTGAGCAAGCTATCTGCCGAGCGCCAGCACGAGGAACTCAAATATTCCCGCGAAATTCTTGAGCGGGAACTCAACTGCAGAATTATCACTCTGGCATATCCGGTCGGAGGCAGCCACGCTTTTTCCAGAAGCACGCAAGAGATTGCCAGGCGATGCGGCTACCGGTCTGCATTTTCGTTTTATGGCGGATTTAATTTGCCGGCTGAGATTCAACCTTACGACGTCCGCAGATTTGGACTGGAGGGTCAGAGCCATCCGCGTTTTCGTCTGCAAATGGCCCTGGGCAGCGCCTCGGGAACAACCTGGGTATGATTTCAATGGCCGAGACAGCGACAAAAAGCGAAATGCTCGCACGGGCGGAGTGTTTATTCCATTCGTTGCTGGAATCATCGACCACCGTGATCGTTCGCAATGAAATCCAGATAAGCGCTGAAGAGCTTGCGCAACGAGCCATCGCGCTCTCTGACCAGCTTCGGCCGCTTCGCGGCAGACGAGTGGCGCTGCTCTCACCCCGCATCGATCACGTGATCATCGCTCTGGCTGCCGGCGAGATGGCACAGTGCAGTATTGTTCTCTACCGCGAAAGTAAACTTCCTGAGCGGCTCGTTGAGTTGTGGAATATTGCAGCGACGATAGGTACCGCGCTCGATGTGCAACCTTTGAAAAGCACGGCACCCGTTGACTCCTCCCCGTACATTTGCATCCCGACGTCAGGAACCACGGGTGACCCTAAGCTGGTGCGGCAAACTATGCCGGCGCTCCTCGGCCGCATACGGCGAGACGAAAGTTCTCGTGCCCGGCCACGCTGGCTCTTCACCTATCATCCGGCCACGTTTGGAGGATTGCAGGTGATCCTCACCGCCTTGAGCAATTCGGCGGCTCTGGTTTCGTCTTCCAATACTTCAATTTCTTCTTTATGTGATGCGGCATTAAAGCATCGGATCACGCATGTCAGCGGGACACCGACATTCTGGCGGGCGTTCGTTTCGGCATTGGGCGTACAGGCTGAGGAGTTGCGCCTCGAGCAGATCACGTTAGGCGGAGAAATTGCGGATGAATCCGTTCTGCAATTGCTGCGGATAACATTTCCCAGCGCACGCATCCGTCATATTTATGCATCGACGGAAGCTGGCGCACTATTCTCTGTGCGGGATGGTCGAGCCGGTTTTCCCGCGGAGTGGTTGAAGACCGGCGTCGATGGCGTTCAACTACGAATCTGCAACAACATTCTGCAGGTGAGCAGTCCCCGCGCAATGCTAGGGTATGCGGCATCCGCCCGGGCAGTAATGAGCGATGACGTATGGCTCATTACGGGAGATTCGGTTGAGCAAGTCGGCGACCGCGTGTATTTTCGCGGCCGTCAGGATTCGATTCTGAACGTCGGCGGAGCCAAGGTGAATCCGGAGGAAGTGGAACATTTGATTCTGTGTATGCCCGAGGTCAGCGACGCGCATGTCTACGGCGTGGCCAATGCGCTCACCGGCGTCGTTCTTGCCGCCGACATTGTGCTGCAACCTGGCCAGCAGGATGCCGAATTACGCCCGGTGATCAACAGTCGGTTGCGTTCGTCGCTTGACGCCTACAAAGTGCCGCGCATTGTTAAATTCGTCAGTGCTCTTACCTTGAGCGCGGGCGGAAAAAAGCAAAAGAAGCAATGACAACGAACAGCCAACGCGTAGCATTGGTCACAGGCGGCAGCCGCGGACTCGGACTCGCGATCGTACGCGACCTTCTCGCTTCCGGATATCGAGTGGGAACCTGCAGCCGCAAGCTATCTCCCGAATTACGCCGACTTCTTGAACAGCACGCCTCAGGAAACTCTCTTTACTGGAAAGATTGCGAGATTGGAGATTCCCCAGCGGAGGAAGAATTCTTCGAAGGCTTTCTGCGGTGGTCCGGACGCCAGGATTTCTACGCGCTCATCAATAATGCCGGAGTCGCGAAAGAAGGAATTCTTGCCAGCTTTCCCAACGTCGAGTCAGAACGAATAGTCAGCGTGAACTTGCTAGCAGCTCTGCGTTTTTCACGGCTCGCGCTGCAGGTATTTCTGAAAAGAGCCGGTCCGGCACGCATCATCAACATCAGTTCCATCATCGCCATGCGCGGCTACACTGGCTTGGCCGCTTACTCGGCATCAAAGGGCGGCCTGGACGCAATGACTCGATCTCTGGCGCGCGAGGTCGGACGGCGGCAAATCACCGTGAACTCCATCAATCCCGGATATCTTGAAACTGACATGTCGAAATCGCTGCGACATGAACAGCGCGATCAACTCATCCGCCGAACACCGCTGAATCGCCTGGGTACGGTGGCAGACATATCTCCGTTTGTGAGCTTTCTGCTCAGCGACGAGGCAGCATTCATGACCGGGCAGTCTCTCGTGATCGATGGCGGGATCAGCGTTTGAAGCGAAACGCTACAAACAGGCGGCATCCCAATCGATCATGGTCACGCGAAACTTCCTGATCGAGCGCATGGCAGCCGTCATGGGAAGCACCCGTAATGATTTTCGGCGATGCTCGCGAAAGCCAGATGCCAGCAAGCCTCCGCGGACGGCTGACTCTGTCGTGACAGTTACGATTGTGACTGCCTGAGGGAAATCCAGCCGCGCGGCCCTTTGAGAACACACGCCGAGCATTTCCGCAGTTTCCGCATCCATGTCTGCGGGGCCAAAATCGATCAGCCGTACCTCTCGGCCGACCTGCGCCAACAAGAAGTATCCGGCCGAATCGGACGCATCGTTGAAGACGTATGCCTGCACCTGCTTGAATCGTGGACAAGTCGAAACATACGTGAGCAAACTTGCATCTCGCGCACTGGCTGCTTCATCCGATGAAGCGGGCGGAAAACAACTCTCAGGAATTTCGGAAACTTGAACCGGTTGATAAGCCCATCCCTGTTTAATGTTTGCTCTTGGGATAAATCTCCAAACGGCATTGCGCACGGAGCTGGCCGCAGACCTTAGATTTTTGTCGGCGTCGTCAAACACGGACTGCAGGAGCAATGGCCGCCTTAGATCCCACACTTCATGCGCCGCTTTGAATCCAAAAGCCGAAATCACCTTTTGGCTTGCCGGCGATCCGCCAATCGCGAAAACACCAGCCGCGCTTTTGGCGCAATCCCGCAACAACTTCATGCCCGCACCCGGCATAGCTGGATCAGCGACCCAATCAATCAAATGAAAGGTGTCGAGGTCGCCGAAACGCGTGCGCATTCGGATAGGCCACCTGGCTCCGTGGCTGACAATTCGCTCATTCGCATCCAGCACATACCCGCGTGAACCGGCATACAGCGGGTGCGGTGCCCAGTACTTCCAATCCTGAAACGAAGGTTCAGTGGCCGCGCCACCGGGACGAAGATCGAGACTCCGCCTCATCAACTCCGTGATTGCCTCACGATCTTCAAGCTGCGAGGGTCGGCCGCGAAGTTGCATGTTCGCGAATATAGCATTCAACTGAATCCCGCGTCTGGCGCGTAATCCGTGGCTTTCCGCGGGCAAAATTCATCAACCATTCATTTTGCATTCATAGTCTTTTCTTAGTTGGCGTGTAGTGTGGCCCCCTGTCGAGTTGTTGTGACCTCCCAGGGCGTTGTTGTTGCTGCCTTCAATTGAAGTTGTGGAAAACTGCGAC
>DATBZH010000037.1:0-86631 GCA_036513255.1 Candidatus Sulfotelmatobacter sp.
GGTTTGCAGCCCCATGGCGGCCTGGTGTTTGACGCCGCAGGAAACCTCTACGGCACGAACTTCTTCGGAGGCAAAACAACATGCACGGAAACATGCGGCACCGTTTTCGAATTATCGCCCACGACTCAGGGCCAATGGAAGTTGACCTTGCTACATTCCTTCACCGGAGGAAGCGACGGCTCACATCCTCCATCCACCTTGATTATTGATTCGGCGGGAAATCTTTACGGCACGAGTTTTGGCCCACCCAGCACCGTGTTCCGCATAAGCCCCGCGCCGAGTGGAGGCTGGCAGTTCGAGGTATTGGCCACGCTCTCAAACGCCAGCGTTTACTACAACACAGCGCCGCTGCTACGGGACGCGGCGGGCAACCTGTATGGCGCGGCCGATTTCGGCGGCAGTACGCTATGCAAAGATGGCTGCGGCTTGGTGTATGAGCTGTCGCCCATAACCAATTAAGCGTGCGTGCGGGAAGAATGCCCCACCTTCGCACTGTGCATCTCGCAAGCATGAAGCACAAAGAAGGAGAACCAATGAAACGCAATCTCTCGAGAATCTTGCCCGCGGCCGTAGCGGTTGTTGTCCTGACTCTAACTTCGAACGCCCACGCGCAATACACCGAAACCGTTCTCTACAACTTCGGTGCGACCGGCGACTCAGTTTTTCCCATGTCCGGACTGATTTTTGATGGATCCGGCAATCTCTTCGGCGCAACAAAACTCGGCGGCAGCAATGACAGCGGCGATGCCTATGAACTTTCGCCATCCTCCAGCGGCGGCTGGACCGAGAACATTCTTTACTCGTTCTTCGGCGGCACCGGGGTCAGCGAACCCAGCGGCAACCTGATTTTCGACACTGCGGGGAATCTCTACGGCACCAGCGTTGCGGGCGGGAGCAATCGCACCGGCACCGTCTTCGAAATCTCGCCCACTTCCAGCGGAAGCTGGACGCAGACCATCCTGCACAACTTCGGCGGCGGCACGGACGGTAAGACCCCGGAGGGCACCCCGGTTTTCGACAGCAAGGGGAACCTTTTCGCCACCACCGCTGTCGGAGGGCTGGGCTTTGGCACTGTGGTTGAGCTGTCGCCGTCCGCAAGCGGCCACTGGACGGAAAAAATCATCTACAACTTTACCGGAGGCAACGACGGCAGCGAACCCGGCGGCAATCTCGTCTTCGATGCGGCCGGCAATCTCTATGGCACTGCGTTCGGCGGCGGCGGAACCACCACCTGCACAACCGGCTGTGGCACGGTTTTTCGCCTCACTCCTATGGGCCCGACTTGGCGGTTCACCCGCGTGTTCGCCTTCGGCGGTCATGACGGAACTTATCCCAGTGCTTTAACCATCGATAGCGCCGGAAACCTATATGGCGTGGCGCGCGAGGGCGGGCTCCCGAAATGTAGCGGAGGTTGCGGTAACGTCTTCAAACTCACGGGGCCGGGCACGAACGGCATTTGGAAGGAAACCGTTCTGCACAACTTCACCAGCGAAAGCGACGGGGCCACTCCGGCCGGTGTGGTTGTCGACTCGTTCGGCAATGTTTTCGGTACCGCCAGCGTCGGTGGCACCGACGCCGAAGGAACCGTTTTTGAGATCAGCCCAGCATCTGGCGGCGGCTGGACCTTCTCAGTGTTGTATAGCTTTCAGGGTCAAACCGACGGAGGCATACCGGCTGCGGGCGTAATCCTGGATTCCGCCGGCAACCTGTACGGCACAACCACTTTTGGCGGCAGTCTGAAGGACGGCGTGGCCTTCGAACTATCGCCTCCGCCTGACGGCAGGAGATAACCCGTTCCACACAGTTGTGAACACGCCGCTCCCAAACGCCACAAAGCCGGGCTGGTTGGCCCGGCTTCTCTCTTCGTGGAACTGGTGCGGTTGGCCTGGTTTCGACCGCCGTCCCAGAATGTCGAAAACATTTAAACGCCGAGTACGCGGAGCCCGCCGAGCAAATCTTCAAGTTTTTCTCGGCGCACTTAGCGATCTCGGCGTTAAAAAAGTTTTTCCGCCCTACATCACCATTGCGAGATTCTCCAGTTCGTGCTGGAGAACTGGCAGTGCGCAGCCAGCCATTTCCACACGGCCCGCGGCGTCAAGGGCCGCTTTGGGCGATACTCCGTAACCGCGTCCCATCAGGAACACCTGCAACAGTTCGGCCGCCTCGTAGGAGTCGATCATTCCGCCTTGCAGCAGATCGCTGCGCAGAGCCGACAGTTCCGTCACGGTGAATCTGTCTTTGTCGTTCATGATCCGGTTGCTCATCAGTCCGTCAATCACCGCGTTGTCCTTCGTCATTCTTTCGTTCATGGCCGTCATCACCTCCGACTCCGACCTCTTTTGTACCTATTAGACTCATCGGTAGCCGATGAAGTTGCATGCAATTCGGATGCCGCAACTGCTCCTGCCCTTTATACGTAAGGCAGGTCGGTTTAGATGTGTAAACCCCTGTGAATATCGGAAGTTGCGGATTCGCGCGTTGGCGTCGTCATCTCAAGCTGACGCCGATGGTAACCATTTTGGGGTTCAGAGTTGACACGATGTGTCATTGCGGGACGGAGGGCGGAGGGCGGATTACTTGGCTCTCCAACTCTGCGCTTTGGTTAACAAAACAGTTGCGAGGCGTCTTCAACCTGAGACGGGTCGCAATTAGGGAAGGCTCAAATGGAGATATCAGTCTAGAGCGGAAGGCGGAGCCGCAGACCGATTAGGGTTCGATCCTGGCCTCATCAACCAACATGATGGGGATGTCGTCTTTTACGGCATAGACACGGTGACATTGTGTGCATTTCAGACTCTCCGGATTCTGGCGGTATTCGAGAGCCTGCTTGCACGCCGGACAGACCAGCATTTCTAGTAGATCCTTGGCAATCATGACGGAAGCATTGTACGACATCGGCAGCGTTGTGGATGTCTGGTAGAAAAGGCAATTAATCGCCGAGAGCGCAGAGAAACCTGAGATTTCTGTGCGCCTCTGTGGCGAACGATTTTCTCGGCCCCCTTCGCAGTGTAAGATTTCTAGCGGAAGCCTGCAGCTTGCAGCCGGAAGCCGAATTATGTCTGCCCGAATCCTAGACGGAACAAAAATCGCTGCTGAGATTCGCGCCGAAGTCGCGGCCGAGGTCAAGACTCTCTCTGCCGGAGGACGCCGCCCCGGGCTTGCCGTAGTTCTCGTCGGCCATAATCCGGCGTCTGAAGTTTATGTGCGCGGCAAGGTCAAGGCCTGCGAAGAAGTCGGCATCTACAGCGAAAAACATACACCCTCTGAGACGATTACTACCTCCGAACTGCTGCGAATGGTCGACGACCTGAATCGCCGTGACGAAATCGACGGCATACTGGTGCAACTGCCGCTGCCTCCGCAGGTGGATTCGAAGCGCGTGCTCATGGCTGTCGATCCGCGTAAAGATGTCGACGGATTCCATCCCGTGAATGTTGGATTGCTTTCTACGCAGCGCCCCGGTCTCGTGCCCTGTACGCCGGCCGGCGTGATGGAAATCCTCAGGCGCAGCAGCATTGCGGTCGCAGGACAGGAAACGGTTGTGGTTGGACGCAGCGACATCGTCGGCAAACCGGTGGCGATGCTGCTGCTGAACGCGAACGCTACTGTCACGGTTTGTCATTCAAAAACGCGCGATCTGGCTGAAGTGTGCCGCCGCGCCGACATTCTGGTGGCGGCCATCGGACGCGCGGGCATCATCACTCGTAATTTCGTGAAGCCGGGCGCAACCGTGATCGATGTCGGAATGAACAAAGTCAGCGATGCCGCCGAGTTTGCGAGTCTGTTTGCGGGGATCGCCAAGCGCGAAGAGTCGTTTCGAATTAAAGGATCGACGCTCGTCGGAGACGTTCACCCTGAAGTCGCGGAAATCGCGGGCGCCATTACCCCAGTCCCCGGCGGCGTAGGCCCGCTGACCATCGCCATGCTAATGTTCAACACAGTAAAAGCGGCCAAGCTCCGCCGCGTACCCGCATTGGCTGGAGCCTAAAAACCATTCAACGCCGAGGGCGCGAAGAACGCCGACAAAACGACCGCAGAGAAAACCGAAACAATTCAGCCTTGGTCTTTCTCGGCGCACTCGGCGGCCTCGGCGTTAAATGCCGTTGATCCTCAGGGAGGAAGATTGCTGAAGGTCGGACTCACCGGCGGCATCGCCGCGGGCAAGTCGTCAGTCGGAGAAATGTTCGTCGCCCTGGGCGCACACTTGATCCAAGCTGACCGCATTGCGCACGATCTCATCCAACCCGGGCAGAAAGTCTATGAGGAAGTAATCGCCCACTTCGGCGAGGAAATTCTCAACCCCGACCATAGCGTGAATCGCAGCAAGCTCGCTGAAGCCGCATTCGGACGTCCGTCCCGCATCAAAGAATTGAACGCCATCGTCCATCCCGCCGTGATTCGCCGCCAGAACGAATGGATGGAGGAAGTGGCGCGAACGGCCCCCGATGGCGTCGCCCTCGTAGAAGCGGCTTTGATTCTGGAAGCCGGCGCGGCCAAGGATTTCGACCGCCTGATCGTCGTCACCTGCAACGACGACCAGAGGGCGGCGCGCTTTGCCGCCCGGCAAAACATGCCTGTTGACCAAGCTCGCAAAGAAGTCGCCCGCCGCATGGCCGCGCAACTTCCCGACGCAGAAAAAATCAAAGCTGCCGACTACGTGATCGACAACTCCGAGGCACCGGAGCACACGCGCGCACAGGTGTACCAAGTGTGGGAAAAACTACGAGGCTGAGTCGAACCGATCTTAAAAGGGCGCGAGCTTATATTATGACGCCTGATCCGAAGAACCCCCTACGGATTGATTCTGAAAACCACGCCGGTGCCCGCCGCGCCGCCATTCCCGGTTATCCCATAAAGATTGCCGTTTGCGTCGAGCGTCAACCCGCCGTCCGGGTCCTCTCCGCCATCCGTGCAATCAAAGGTAAAAAGCCCGCTTTCCTGCCAGCCGCTCGACGAAGGCGAAAGCTCAAAGACAGTGCCGCAGTTCGTGGAACCTCCGGCAGCATTCTCAACATGAAGGTTTCCAGCAGGATCGAAAATCAGCGGCTGGGGTATGTTTCCGTTGAGAGAGTCGTCGAGGTTGAGAATCGTGCTCAGGGCCCAGCCCGAAGATGTGGGAGAAATTTCAAAGATAGTTCCAAAGCCGTTCGCGCCATCACTGCTTGTCGTGCCAAACACGTTGCCCGAGGCGTCTAAAGCCAGTCCGGGGGAAACAAATCCTCCATCCGCGCCGCCGGTGAACTGATGTAGTGTGGTCTCTTTCCAGGGCCCGCTCGCGGTCGGCGAAAGTTCAAGAGCAACGCCGCAGCCGTAAGGCGCGCATCCTACTCCGCCAAGTACCGCCGTTAAATACAGATTGCCGGCCGCATCAAACACGACTCCGCCCTCTGGCGCGCCGCCATCGCCTGGGCCATGAAATAAGAAGAGCCTTTTCTCTGTCCAATAGCCGAAAGCTCGGGGCATAAGCTCGAAGACGATGCCACAGCCTCCCTGACTGATGCTCTGGGGACAATCGTTGGAATCGCCGCCCTGCGTGGCAGTCCCGTAAAGATTTCCTGCTGCGTCGAAGACCAGGCCGGAAGGATTTCCTCCGGTAAAGCCGCCGACGAACTGATAGAGAAGCGTTTCCTTCCACACTCCGGACGCGGTGGGTGTGAGTTTAAATACAACTCCGCAGCCCTCATTTCCCGGACAACCGTTGTTGCCTCCGCCAAACAGCGTAGTCCCGTAGAGATTGCCCGCCGCATCAAAGATCATCTTAGTGTCGGGAAACGACCCATCTGTGCCGGAGAAGTAGTGCAGCACAGTCTTTTTCCACTGTCCGCTTGCCGTCGGCGACAACTTGAAAACGGTGCCGCAGCCTGCGGGACAACTGGCATTGCCGCCATTGGCAGTCGTGCCGTAAAGATTTCCGGCAGCATCGAGCACGAGCCCGCCCAGGGGAAATTGCCCGCCGCCCGCGCCGCTGAAGGAGTAGAGCACGGTTTCGGTCTGAGCCTGGGCGTTTGAAGTGAAAGCAAGTGCGGAGCCTGCTAGAGCAAGCGTAAGAAACGCCGCTTTGAATCTTTCCGTAGTCATGGGAACCTCCTGGAGCACGGAATATCTGGAGCTGTCTATCTCGAAAAAAATTCTATGGCGTGATTTCAAACGCGGTGGGGGCTGGCGGTCTTGCTGCGTGGCCCCCGGTCCTTCATGGCACGATTTTGTAAACCATGCCGTAGCCAAGCGGTCCGTCGTGATAAGTGGTGCCGAACAACGTGCCACTCGCATCGATTGCCACTGGGGCGTTCGGCTGTGCGTCGTCCTTGATGCCTAAAAAATGATGGACTACCGTCGGGAACCATCCGGTCGAGGTATGCGTCAACTTGGTCACGGTGCCGCAAGCCTGCCCGCCGCAAATTGTCGTGCCTCCGCCCGCCTGCGAGGCTACGAAATACAAATTGCCGCTCGCGTCCGCGCTGATTCCAATAATGTCCTCGCCATCATAATTCTGTACCGCTGCGGTGACCGTCGTGTCGTCCCATCCCCCGGAAGAATTCGGCGAAAGTTCAAACACCGCGCCACAACCAATGCCGCACATGGAAACGCGCCCGCCCGATTGCGTGCTGCCATAAAGATTTCCGGCACTGTCAAAGAGCAGATCGCCGTTCGGCATAAAGCCATCGCGCAGGTCGAAGCTGTGCAGAATCGTTTCCGTCCAACCGGAAGAGGAAGGAGATAACTCAAACACGGAGCCAAAGCCGTGGACACCACCGTTGACCGTCGCGCCGTAAAGATTACCCGCACCGTCAAAAATTACCGAGCCCACGCCGGTGACGCCATCGGCTCCGTCGTCCACAAAACTGTGAACGATGGTTTCCGTCCAGCCGCTCGAAGAGGGCGACAACTCGAACACCGTGCCGCATCCAAGTCCTGAGCAGGCAGTCAGACTGCCTCCGGCATTCGTGGTTCCATAAAGATTTCCAGCCGCGTCGAACACAAGGCCGCCTTCGGGGTACTCACCATCCGCCCCGCCAGCGAAGGCATAGAGCGTGGTCGCAGTCCATGCGCCTCCAGAGTGCGGCGAAAGTTCAAACACCACGCCGCATCCTTTTGTATTCGTGGCGCTGTTGATACACGCCGCAGTATTGCCGCCGATCTTTGCAGTGCCATACAGATTGCCCGCCGCATCGAACACTAGATTGCCCATCGGTATACCGCCATCCGCACCACCCGAAAATCCATGCAGCACCAGTTCCTTCCATCCGCTGCCTTCCCGCGCCAGCTTGAACGCCACGCCGCATCCGCCAAAACAGTTCTCGCCTCCTTGCGCGCTCATGGTGGTCGTCCCATAAAGATTTCCGGCGCTATCGAAAATCAACTTCGCAACCGGTGTTGCTCCGTTGGTGTTGTTGAAGTCATGGATGTCGGTGAACACCTGCGCCTGCGCACCTGCAACCAGGAAAAAATTGAGCGCTGCAAAAAATGAAGCTGACAGCAAACTTCGAATCATCGTCTTCGTCTGCATATTGTTTTTTCTCCAGACCTTTTGTTTGACCGTATTTCTTTTTGCAAACACAAAAGAAAATCAGCCGCACAACGCCTAAGCCTGCGCGGCCGGATGCGCCGCTACGGCGTGATTTCAAACACTGTGCCAGCATCAAGTCCCGCAAATGTTGTCGTGCCGTAAAGATTGCCGGAGCCATCAAGGACCATGCCTGCCTCGGGGAATTCTCCATCGGCTTCGGCTGTGCCGAAGACGTGCAGCAGCGTGAGGCTCCATCCGCCGGAACCGGGGCTGAGTTTGAAAGCCACGCCACAACCATTTTTCCCGCCGCAGTCCAGGTCCCCACCCATCTCCGTCGTGCCGTACGCATTGCCCGAACCGTCCAACACCAGATTGCCTAATGAACTCCAACCGTTAGTTTTGGCAAATTTGAAGATGCGCGTCTGCTGCCATCCGCCTTTTCCGTTGGGGCTGAGTTCATATGCCACACCGCAACCGATGTTGAAGCAGAGTCCAAGCAATCCTCCGTACCTTGTGGGGCCATACAAATTTCCGGCAGCATCGAAAATCACTCCTTGCGGGCCCTGACCATTCTGTCCATTAAAAAAGTGAATGACTTTTTCCGTCCAGGGACCTCCGGAAGTCGGCGTCAATTTGAAAACCACTCCACAGCCAGAATAGGCGACGCACGTGTTGGCGGTTCCTCCAGCCTCGGTCGTACCGTAGAGATTGCCTGCGTGATCGAAGGCGAGGGTCGAAACCGGTTCAGCGCCGTCCAGTCCATGGAAAGTGAAAATCGAATTCTCGTTGTACCCACCGGAGTTATTTGGCACAAGCTGGAAGACGGCGCCCCCGGTGATCTGGCCGGCGTTGTTTCCGCCTTGCGAAGTCGTTCCGTACAGATTTCCGGACGAGTCAGCGACCAATCCACCGAGCGGCACCGCGCCATCATGCGCGCCAGTGAATGTGTAGAGCGTGGACTGCGTCCACGTGCCGCTTGCGCCGGGAGAGAGTTTGAACACTACGCCGCAGCCGAAGCTACCCACACCGCAATTCATGGCTCCCCAGGCGGCGGTACCGAACAGATTTCCGGAAGTGTCCATGAGAAGGGTCCCATCAGGATTCCATCCGTCGCTGCCACCGGTGAAGCGATACAAGATCGTCTCCGTCCATCCGCCACCGGATGCGGGAGAAAGTTCAAAGATCGTGCCGCAACCGCCTCCCTCACAAGTGTTGTTCCCACCGCCGGCTGTAGTGCCGTATAGATTGCCTGCGTGGTCGAAAATCAAACCGCCGATTGGGTTTTGTCCGTCAGGCAAAACGCCAAAGTCGTAGATGACGGTTTCGGTTTGCGCATGGGCTGCAAGCGAGAGATTCAACACGCATACCGCAAGCGCGAAGGCGGTAAAAAGAGCAACCTGCTTTTTCCTACTCATACATCATCTCCTGTGCAAGCTCATTGAAGTGGACGCACCACTCGCCTGTTGAAAACTCACTGCAGAAAATTCGCACAACTACAACGCATTCCTTAGTCCCAGCGCGAGGTTTGAGCCCGCGAAGCTGCATAGCCAATTTGCTACTGCCTGATTTCGTAGATAATCCCGTAACCCGCCTCGCCCCCCGGAGCGCTGCCGTAGAGATTGCCGGTGGCATCCAGAGTCACTCCAGCCATCGGTTCGGTGCCGTCCGGGAATCCGGCAAATCTGTGGAGCACTGAAGCCGTGTAGTGTCCGCCGGTAGAAGGAGACAGCTTGGTTACCGCGCCACAGCCTCCGTCGGTTGAGCAGTTAGGATTGTTTCCTCCTTCACTGCCCACGAAATAAAAATTTCCGGCCGTGTCTGCGCTGAGTCCCACGATAAATGAGCCGTCGAAAGGCGCAGCTGTCGTCAACACCGTTTCACTCCAGCCGGAAGTAGCCGAGAGTTCAAAGACAACGCCACAACCATCCCCTCCGCAGAATGCGGTATTGCCCCCCATCACAGTGCTGCCGTAGACATTGCCTGCCGAATCGAGAATGAGGCCTCCGTTAGGATTCCAGCCGTCCGTGCCGCCGGTGAAGTTATGCAGAATCGTCTCCGCCCATCCGCCCGAGGCTGCCAATTGGAAGACGGTGCCAAAGCCGGGATTGCCTCCATATAGCGTCACACCATAGACATTGCCGGAAGCGTCAAGAGTGACCGGACCAGTCGGAACCACCCCATCCGTACCGTTGTCGAGAAAACTGTGCAGCGTGGTTTCCGTCCAACCACTCCCGGACGGCGACAATTCAAACACCGTGCCACAGCCCACGCCTCCGCAGGCACTGACGTTGCCGGCGGTAGTTGTAGTTCCGTAAAGATTTCCGGCCGAGTCAAACACCAGGCCGCCCACGGGATTGCCTCCATCGGTGCCTCCGGTAAACGTGTAGAGGACAGTTTCCGTCCATCCTGCTCCGGAACGTGAAAGCTTAAAGACCACGCCGCAACCTGGCTCGTTGCCGCCGGTGCAAACGCTCGTATTGCCCGCATATTCTGTAGTGCCATAGAGATTCCCCGCCGCGTCGAAGATTAAACTTGATTCGGGTGTGCTTCCGTCAGCGTGGCCAGCAAAAGTGTGCAGCACCTTTTCTGTCCAGGTACCGCCGGAACCACGGACCAACTCAAATGCTACCCCGCAACCATTGGTGGGGCAGCCCCTCGCGGTACTGCCTCCCGCGGCGGTTCCGAACAGACTTCCCCCAGCGCTGAGGGTCAGCGGAGATGAGGGATTGGCTCCGTTGGTCCCTGGGCTCGGGAAAAAATAGAGGATTTTCTCGGTTTGTGCCTGGGCGCACACCGCCAGGCTGAAGGTGATGGCTGCCAGCGTGAGTGCCATGCAAAAAAGATGCGAAGTTCTTGTTGTATTCATAGAATGCTCCCCCCTCATTTTTATCTTGCTCGTTAGATCTGCAGCGAAAATCAAAAAGCAATTCGTCCGCGCAGCGTAAAAAGCCACGTGGAATACGAATGAATCTAGGGCGTCACTTCAAACACAATGCCTAGATTGGCGCTGCCACCATCGGATGCTGTTCCGTAAAGATTGCCCCCAGCGTCACGGATGATGCCGGACGGAGTGAAGCCGTCGCCGTCGCCGACAATGAAGGTATGCAGCACTGTTTCGGTCCACGGCCCACTCGTTGTCGGCGAAAGCTCAAAAACCACGCCGCAAACGTTGGTATCGCAGGTGTGCTCGTTGCCTCCGTACGGGGTCGAGCCGTAAAGATTCCCGGTCGCGTCGAAGACCAGAGCAGAGGTAGGAAATTTTCCGTCGGCTCCGCCGGTAAAGCTGTAGAGCTGAGTTTCAGTCCACGGGCCGCTGGAGGTCGGAGCCAGCTTGAACACGGTGCCGGCTGAGTTCGCCCCTCCTCCCTGTTCAGTTGTGCCATAAAGGTTTCCCGCCGCGTCGAAGGTCAAACCGCCGATTGGATTGGCGCCGTCCGTCCCGCCGTTGAAGGTGTAGAGCAAAGTCTCAGTCCAGGGGCCGCTGGCCGCCGGAGCCAGCTTGAATACAGCGCCGCATCCTTCGCCGCAATTGGTGAAGTTTGCTCCTTCCGACGTCGCGCCGTATACGTTGCCGGACGCGTCGAGAACCAGAGCAGTCCCAGTACTGCCATCGATGAAGAAATTGAAGGCGCGGAGCACGGTTTCGTGCCAACCGGTGGAAGTCTTCGACAAGCGAAAGACTACGCCGCAGCCGACTCCACCACATCCGCTGAGGCTGCCCCCAGACTGCGTGGTGCCGTAGAGATGTCCCGCGGCATCGATCGCAAGATCAGAAAAAGGAAAGGCTCCGTCGGTGCCGCCGCTGAAAGTGTGGAGGACGGTTTCCTTCCAGTGCCCGGATGAAGAAGGCGAAAGTTCGAACACGACGCCGCAGCCTCCGCCACAAGCCGAGAGATTTCCGCCCGCCGCGGTCGTGCCGTAGAGATTTCCAGCGGAATCCTGCACGACTCCCTTGAAGACTCTTCCGCCATTGGCATCGCCCGAAAAACTGTGGAGAACGGTTTCGGTCCACGTGCCGCCCGCGCTGGGAGAAAGCTTGTAAACTGTGCCGCACATTCCTTCGGATTGATCGCACTGCGTGGGGTTGGCGCCGCCCCACCAGGTTGTGCCGTAGAGATTGCCGGATGAATCAAGGATCACGCCAGATTCCGGCAAGCCCCCGATCCAGTTGCCGGGAAAGCTGTAAAGAACGCTTTCGGTCTGGGCCCCGGCGCGCACTGCCAGGCTGAAGGTGATGGCTGCGATCGCAATGGCTACCAAAGAAATGCGGGAAGCTTTTCTTGTGTTCATGTGCCACTCTCTCCTCAAAATTTGTGTCGCCGAATTTTTATTCGTTGAAAAGCGAATCCGGGCTGCGCAGGCGCGCGCCGCACGGCCGGAGAATGAACTACGGTTGAATTTCAAACACAGTACCGAAGCCGCTTGCGCCGCCGTACAAGGTGCTGCCGTACAAATTTCCTGCGGAATCCAGCCAAGGAGTGGATTGCGGGAAGGCGCCATCGGTGTAATCAAATTCGTAAAGCGTTGTTGGTATCCACCACCCACCGGACGTGGGCGCGAGCTTGAAGACAAGGCCGCAACCGGAGGCATCGCAATTCGAGTTCTTGCTGCCGCCTTCAGTAGTCGTCCCGTAAAGGTTGCCGGAGGCGTCCTCGAACAGGTTTGCCATGGGATTCTTGCCGTTCGTTCCGGTGAATGCATAGATCACCGACTCGCGCCAGCCGCTCACCCCGGAGATGAGCCGGAATACGACGCCACAGCCGATTTTGCCGCCGCAGGGGGGAGTGCCGCCGTACAACGTTGAGCCGTAGATGCGGCCAGAGGAATCAAGAACTAAGCCGTTGGGAACGCCGCCGTCGGTGCCGCCGGTAAAAGTATAGAGAGTAGTTTCATGCCAGCCCCCACCGGAACCGGAAGCTAGTTTGTAGACAAATCCGCAGCCCTGGTTGCCGCAGTTCACATCATCTCCGACCCCTCCGTAGGCGACCGTGCCGTAAAGGCTGCTGGATGGACCAACGACAATCCCGTTCGGTTGGCTCCCGCTCGTTCCGCCCGCAAAAGTGTAGAGAAGAGTTTGAACCCAGCCAGTGGAACCGGGTGACAGTTTGAAAACCGTGCCACTGCTGGCGGATCCTCCAAGAAGAGTTGTGCCGTAAAATTTGCCCGTCGCGTCGCGTATCAGGGAACTTGGACGTAGTCCATCTGTGAAGTGGAAGGCATAGAGGACGGTTTCGGTCCAGCCGCCTGCAGTCGGGGAAAGCTCAAACACGACTCCGCAGCCGTACGGGCTGCAATCTTTATTGGTGACCTCACCCCCGGAGGCGGCCGCTCCGTAAAGGTTTCCCTCCGTATCCAGCAGCAGAGTGGAAGCGGGAAAGGCTCCGTCCGCCCCGCCGGTAAAAGTGTAAAGCACAGTTTCTATCCAACCGCCGGTACCATCCGGCGAGAGTTCAAAAACGACGCCACACCCCTGATTATTCGTGCAGTTACCGGTTGTTATTCCCCCACTGAGGGTCACGCCATAAAGATTTCCTGCCGAATCGGCTACTAAGCCGGCAGTCGGGCCGCTCCCATCGGTTGCTCCGGAGAAGTTGTAGAGCACGGTGTCGGTCTGCGCCTGGGCACGCACCGCCAGGCTGAAGGTGATGGCTGCGAGTGTGAGTGCCATGTAGAGAAGATGCGAAGTTCTTTTTGTATTCATAAAAGATGTTCCCCCTCCTTTTTTATTTCGCGGGTTGGATCGATATTGAAAATCAAAGTAATCCGGCCACGTCTCAACGCAACGCGCGGCCGAATGCGGCGTTACTGCCTGATCTCGTAGACCACACCGTCGCTCGCGGTGCCGCCACCAGCCGACCCGTAAAGGTTTCCGGCGGAATCGATGATGACACCGTTGGGCTGCTCACCATTCGTGAACTCGAACGTTCCTAGCACAGACTGAGTCCAGGTTCCCGTGCCCGAAGGCGAGAGTTCAAAGATCACGCCACAGCCCTGGTTGCAAAATGCTGTGCTGCCTCCGTATGGCGTCGACCCATAAAGATTTCCCGCGGCATCGAACACGAGATCTGACTTGGGGTACTTGCCATCTAACCCGCCGGTGAAGTTGTAGAGCTGGGTTTCGGTCCATGAACCGCCGGAAGACGGGGAAAGCTCATAGATCGTGCCCGAACCATGGGCACCGCCTAGTGTGGTCGTGCCATAAAGATTCCCCGCTGCGTCCAAGACCACTCCGCCGCCTTCCGGGCTGGCTCCATCGGTTCCGCCCGCGAAGGCATAGAGCACGGTTTCGGTCCAGGGACCACTGGCGGTTGGTGCAAGACGGAACACTGTCCCGCATCCGCAGGTAGTGCCCCCTACCTCATAGGTCGTGCCATAGAGGTTGCCCGCCGAGTCTTGCACCAAACCGTTCGCGAAAAAGCCATCGACTTTGGGGTCAAAGGAGCGGAGCACGGTTTCGTGCCATCCCGAGGCAGTTTTCGACAAGCGAAACGCTACGCCGCAGCCCATCTTCGCGCAGACGCTGAGGTTGCCGCCAAAGTATGTCGTTCCATACAGATTTCCAGCGGAGTCGATAATCAGGTTGGAGGCAGGAGAAGCTCCATCCGTACCGCCGGAGAAAGTGTGCAGGATTGTTTCCGCCCATTGGCCGGAAGAAGTAGGAGACAACTCGAAGACGACACCGCAGCCGGTGCCGAGGTAACTGTCGGAGGTGCAGGATGTAAGATCGCCGCCATCGCTGGTGGTTCCGTAAAGATTTCCCGCGGCGTCGCGCGCCAGACCTTTCACCAGCTTTCCTCCGCGCGTACCACCGGTAAAACCACGGAGCACAGTTTCAGTCCAGTTTCCTCCAGAACTCTGCGAAAGTTTGAAGACTGTGCCGCAGCTTGAGCCGGGTTGGTCGCAGACTCCGGGATTTCCGCCCCCGATGAACGTGGTTCCGTAGAGATTGCCGGAGGGGTCGAGAGTCAAAGTAGATTGTGGGAGTCCCCCAATCCAACCGCCGGGGAAGTTATAGAGCGGGGCTTGGGCTTGGGCGCGGATCGCCAGGCTGAAGGTGAATGCGGCAAAGGCGAGTACTATCGAGAAAATACGGGAGGTCTTCCTGGCGTTCATGAACGGATCTCCTGGAATCTGGACTTGAAGATGTTGTGGGCCGGCCCGCGCGGGCCGGTGCATCAGACACAGATACAGCGGGGCCCTGGAACTTAAGACGAGGTGGACGAACCCGCACAGATTCGCGGGATTGCGTAGCGGTACAAAAGGGGGAGAGCCAAACCGCGCCGGAACTATAACACAGTATCTCTAATGAACGCGGGCGGAGTTACTCCGAATTCCAGGCTACTCCAATCAATCTAGCCTACTCGATCACACTCTCTTACTTCTGACTTACGCGGCAGCGATCCGGCGGATTAAATCTTGCTGTTGTTGAATGCTTTCGGCGCCGATGGTGAAGGCGTCCAGGACATTCAAGCTCAGGGCGTATTTGATGGCTTCATCCTGGCGGCTCGCCAGATCGCCCTGGCCCAGGATTTTCATTCCTACTACGGCTTTGCCCGCCGCTTTCATTTCTTTCAAGACCGCAACTACTGTTTGAGGGTCGGCATCCATGTGGGAGCCGATGGGGTTGATGCGGGCTAAGTCGATTTCTACCCATGGACTCTTTGCGGCGGCGCGCAGGGCTTCGATGCTGTGGCAGGAGCAGCCATGAGCGCGGATGATGCCTTTCTGTTTGGCATCCTCGAAGACGTCCATGACGCCGCGGTAGCGAGTGGTCCAATCAGGCTCGGTGAGACAGTGCATGAGGCAGATATCGAGATAGTCGGTGCCGAGCTCACGGCGGAAGCGGTCGAGATCGGCGCGGGCGGCGGCGGGATCACGCGCCCAGGATTTGGTGAGCACCGTAACTTTGTCGCGCTGGAGGTGCTTGAGCGCTTCGGCAACGTGCGGGTGAGTTCCGTAGGAATCGGCGGCGTCGAAAAAGCGCAGACCCTGATCGTGGCCGTGGAGCAGGAGATCGGAGAGGCCTTTGACGCCGAGCGCGCTTTGATTCGAATGATGGCCGGAGCCGACTGTGCCGGTGCCCATGGCGAGGCGGCTGGTCTTGATGCCGGTGCTGCCGAGAGTGACGGTATCGGTGGCGGAGAATTTTCCGGCCGACGGCTGCGCGGCAATGGCGTCGAGGATCGTTTTTGAAGTGAGCCACATGGCTCCGATGCCGGTGGCAGAGCGAATGAGGAATTCGCGGCGTTGCATGGGGAACCTCCAAGTGCGGAATTCGGACCTCGAACCCACGTGATTTTACTAGGCTACACCCGAGACGCGGATGCGGTCGCTGGCTTTTTATTGCCGCGAAAAAAATTCTTTACCACAGAGGGCACCTGGGGATTTCATAGGGTTGCACAGATAAATTTTCTATTCGAATTGTTTGCGGAACGTGGCTAGTTGCTGCTGGAGGGTAGAGACTTCTTCGCGCAGGCCGGCTACTTCTTGTTCCAGATGAGCGAGGCGGTTGGCAGTACTGGCATTCGCAGGTGAGAGTCCGTCCTCAGATTGTCGAAGGGGCGCCATCGCTACACTCGCTTGTGTTTCAGAATCCACTTCCGGTTCGCCGCTAAGCAGATGCATGTAGCGGGATTCTTTTGTTCCCGGCTGGCGTGGAAGAATTCTTGCCAGCGCAGGATCACGCTGACTTAGACGATCGAGTGTGGAGACCACATCTTCGAGGGCTTCGAAGTGATACATGCGGTCAGCGCGGCTGCGGAGTTCGCCGGGAGTTTGCGGGCCGCGAAGAAGCAGCACGCAGAGGACGGCGATCTCGCGCCGATCGAAGTTGAAAACTTCCTGAAGGCGATGTTCGTACTTGGTGACGCGGCTGTCGGCTCCGCCGGTGGGTCCGGCGAGACGTTTTTCCTGCAGAGTGCTTAGGGCTTCGCGGACGGTTTGTTCGTCGAAGTAAGTGACCGGCTCGCGATTGTTTTTTTGATTACAGGCGTTGACCAGGGCGTTGAGGGATAGCGGGTAGTAGTCCGGCGTGGTGATGTCTTTTTCAATCAGGGAGCCGAGGACGCGGGTTTCGATTTCGGTGAGGATCATAAGCGGTCGTTGGTCGATCGTCGTTGGTTATTCGCCAAAACTTTATTGCCGTGTTTAACGACTAACGATATTTTTGAGACCGGCATTTCGCGGGCGAGGGCGCACGCGTCACATTTAGTTCAAAATCTCCGCCCGCGCCGCTTTCTAGAACAACGCAGTAGGGCGGCGCTTCCAGGTCTTTCCTTTTTCTTGCGCTATTTTTTCCATGTCGGCGACGTAGGCACCGGATTGCGTTAGCACGTGGTGCAGGTCGTTGCCGATGCTGATGAAGGTAAATCCCTTCTCAAGAAATTCTCCTACACGCGCTGTACCGAACAGAAACAAGCCGAGAATGACGTTGTTCTTGTGGGCGTGTTCGATCAGCTTTTTGGTGGCGGCGTCGAGTTCAGGAGAAGTGTACATGTGCGGGAACTCGTATCTGTTGTAGAGGCCCATCGACATGCAGAGATCGTTCTGGCCAAGGAAGAGAATGTCGACGCCGGGGACGGCGGCGATTTCGGCGATGTTTTCGATGCAGGATGCGGTTTCGACCTGCAGGGCGACGATGCCGTCGTTGTTGAAGTTGCCGGCGTAGCCGAGAAGGCCATTCTTATTCATGCTGCGCTGCGGAAAATAAACGGAGCGAGTACCGACCGTGGGATATTTTGTGCAGCTTATCGCTTGGCGAGCTTCCTCGGCGGTGTTGATGTAGGGGACTAGGACGCCGTCTGCACCGAGGTCGAGGGCTTGCTGGATGCCGGGGCGGTCGTCGTATCCGCCGACGCGGACCAGAGATTTTGCGCCGCCGTTGGCGACCGCGCTGAGCATGGCGGAAAGCTTTTCGTAGTGCATGGGTCCGTGTTGCGTATCGACGAGGAGCCAGTCGTAGCCGCTGTGGGCGAGTTGCTCGGCGACGGTGGGGCTGTGGGCGTTGAGGAACAGGCCCATCTTGGGCGATCCGGAGCGCAGTTGCTTTTTGAATTCGGAACCGCTGAGGGCGGCGTCGGGCATGGAAATCCTCCTGGGAATGAGAAGAGGTAGTTTAACTCAGGCGATGGTTCGGTGGTTTCGGCTTGATATAGTGGAGCGTCGTCGACTGAAAGGGCTTCCATGCGATTGCTTTTGAAATGGCTATTGAGCGGGCTCGCAGTTTGGATTGTGGCGCAGGTGGTCCCGGGAATCTATGTGAGCGGAGTATTTTCCGCGCTGATTGCCGCGCTGGTGATTGGCTTTGTTAACGCGACGATCGGTGCCGTGCTGAAGATTCTGACGTTTCCTTTGACTTTAATTACGCTGGGGCTGTTCTGGTTTGTGATCAATGCGTTGATGTTGAAATTTGCTTCGGCGCTGGTGCCTGGGTTTCAGGTGCGCGGATTCTTCGCGGCATTTGTGGGCGCAATTGTGTTGAGTCTCGTGAATATGATGCTCCGCTGGCTGGTCGATCCGCGGCATGAGGGATGAGGCTGGCTGCGAAAGAAAACCTTTACCACTGAGGCGCACAGGGATGTCGCAGAGGAAACACAGAGGTTAGAAACTTCGCAATTTAGGCCCCATGTCTCGCCACGGCGGCGGGGCATGGGGCTTTACTTTTTTGCTGGCTATTCTTAGATCATTTGGAGAGCAGGCCGAAGACGCCGACCCCGTTGGTTGTTCCTACATACACTTTGCCATTGGCGATTGTCGGGGTGATGAATTTGTTGCCGTCGCCGAAGTTATCGCGTCCACCCGATGCCTGGTTGGTGTTGTAGAGTTCCGTCAGAGTGCTGGGAGCGTAGGCGTGCAGAACCGCGGGATTTGTATTTTCGGTCGCCCAAAGAATTGAGTTGGCCCCGTTGTTGGACGATACGCTGAGCGTCGCTCCGGGGAAGGCGAAAGTGTTGACGGACTTCGCAGCCGGGGCAGTGAGCAGCTTGGCATTTTTGAATTGAAAGGCGAAAATTGGCGACCCCACGGGGCCGTAATAGAGCCGGCCGTTATAGTAAGCGGGACTGGCCCACAGGCCGCCAGGCAAAGCTCCGGCGAGTTCCTGATAAATCTTGTTGCTGCCGGAGTTGAACTTTCCCATCGAGTTTCGATTTATGAGATAAAGATTGCCATCTTTGCCCGCGCCCGCCGTAAGTTGCCACGTCGTGCCGGCAGAATCCTTTTGATCGGGCAGAAGAAGAGCACCGCCCGAGCCCAGGTCTACGTCGCCGTCATTTTCGCTTTGCTCGTTATCCATCTCGAAGTAGTCCACTACCGACAGCCCGCCTTTCGTGGAAAGCCTGAGGAAAGCGTTGCCATAGTCGCCGCTCGTGGGAAAGCCGGAAGAATTCAGCTTGGTGTCAAAGAGTCCATTGGCATCGAGCACAAACATGTTCCCGCTGTTATCGAGCGTGAGGCCGGCGCCGGAGCCCCAGATGGCGCCTTCGTTGCCGTTGGGGGTTAGGTTGAGTACGTAAGTCTGGGTAAGTTTGGTCGAATTGTAGGCCATGATCCATCCGGTGTAGGGGCGAATGTCGCAGTGCGAAGCCCAAGTCAGATAAACCGTTCCATTCGACAGCAGCAGCCCGGAGCGTTCTTTGTATTGCGAAGGATCGAAGATCACATAGCCGCCCGAACTGTTGTCACCCGTGCCCGGATATTTCGCGGAGATGTCGACCGGGCCCTTGTAGAGCTCAGCACCGCTGGCGGCGTCGAGCGCGTGCAGGCGCTGGTGATAAGCGCCGGAAGAATCCTTGGACATGGCGACGGTGTAGATGACTCCGTTGGAGCCGACGGGGCGCGCGATGACGGGAGTCGAGGTGATTCCGATCTCGGGCTCGACCTGGCTGCAGCCGCGATCGTCGGAAGTAGTTTCACCGGATTTGAGTGCGGTGACATGCCAATAGGGTGCGCCGGAATCGGCGTCGAAAGCATAGACACTATCGTGTTCGGTGGCCACGATGAGCACGTTGTGCGTTCCTCCGGCAATCGTGACGGCGGAAAGATAGAGAGGCTGGGCGTCGACTTTGCCGTCGACGGAAAGAACGAACAGTTTGCCGAAGGTGCTTGCGGTTACGTTGCTGGGTGTCAGGATGGTTTCTTTGGCATCGAGGGCGGTACGGGCATTATTGTTGCGGTAGGTGAGGACATCTTGAGAGTGGGCTGGAATTGCGACGGCCACTGCGGCTAACAGGATGAGAGTAGGGGAGAACTTACATGCTTTCATTACGAAACCCTTCTTGATCTAAATTCGGGAAGTGGCGTGACGGGTGGCGATGGGTTAGTTGCAGAAATTCGCCAAGAGGAAGCCGATGCCGATATTTTCTGAATAAAACCTCGAAGTATTATGGAATGATGGAATCCAGGAAGCAATAATCGAAGGGACATAACGGCGGTCTCAGAGCTAGCGGCTTATGAATCAGATGACAACCATGGCTCAACTGGGAAGGCTGTTTGTTGTCTTCGGAGCGACTTTAATGGGAGTGGGCGTCGGTTTGTTGTTGCTGGGAAGAACCGACCTTCCGCTGGGCCATCTGCCGGGGGATATTGCTTATCGCGGGAAGAACTCGACGATTTATTTCCCGCTGGCAACTTCCATTTTGTTGAGCGTAGTGATTTCGATTGTGCTGTATGTGATTGGCAGGGTGCGGAGATAGGGCCAAGTCGAACTCTATTTTCTGGTGAGTTTCACGCGGGCGAAGGGCGTCAGCTTGCCGCCGACTTCGTTGTCCATAAGCCACTGCCAGGTGCCGGTATTCTTGTTGTAGGAGAAAGCTGTGTGGATGCTGCTTCCGTCCGGGCTGTTGAACAGGAATGCGATTTCGTCGCCGTTGCGTTTGCCGTGACCCATGGTCTGGGCTGAGAGGCCGCCACCGCTTGTCGAATCCAGCCACAGGCATTTATATTCGCCGGACGATTCGTTCCATTCGATAAAGACGATGGCTTCATACGCGGGCTGGCCTTGGGCATTCTTTTCGCGCGAGGTTTCATGCATGCGCACATACTCGCGGTTCAACACCCAGTCGGATTCGATATCGTGCGTCGTCTGGCGACCGGCGATCGTGCCCTGAAGAATCCAACGGCCTGTCATGCGATCCAGCAGCGGATCAGGGCGGGTTGGCTGTTGCCCGGAAACGACCAACGAAAGTAGGGCGATCAAGGCAAAGATTGTAACGGTGCTTTTCATTGCGGAATCTCCCGCGCCTTGAAAATGATTACCGTTCTTACATTTCTATTTCACATTTCTATTTCAAATCTATTTTAAATTGATCGTGTCTTTCAACGGCAGGTTTTGCGAAGAGCCGCCGACCATGAATGTGTAATCTCCGGGGGCGATTTGCCAGGCATTTTTGTCGACGTTAAAGATGCTGAGGTACAGGGGATCAATGTCGACGGTTACCTTTTTGCTCTCGCCGGGATTGAGTTTGACTTTGCTAAAGCCGACCAGGCGCTTGGGTGGTTCGCCGGCGCTGTCGGGGAGGGCGGCATAAACTTCAGCGATCTCCGCTCCGGGGCGGCTGCCGGAGTTGGTCAGAGTGAAACGTACGCTCACGTTTGTCCCGGGGCTAAGCTTGAGAGCGGAGTAGGAATACGTTGTGTAGGACAGGCCATGACCAAAGGGGAAAAGGACTTGCTTGTGTTCGGCGTCATACCATTTGTAGCCTACCTTGAGACCTTCGTTGTAGGTGGTTTGGAAGGCGGGAAGACCTTTCAGGATTTCTTCCCAATCGCGAGGGCCGCCGTGGGAAAGCGAATGGGCGGGCGGCTTGACGATGGTGGGATGAGGAAGATCGGCGTCGCTGACCGGAAAAGTGATGGGCAACTTCGCGCTGGGGTTGACCTCGCCGAAAAGAATATTGGCGACGGCTTCGGCGCCGCGGCTGCCCGCGTACCAGGCTTCGAGAATCGCGGCGGGTGCGCCGACCCACGGCATGGTCACGGGGCTTCCGGTTTCAAGGACAACTATGGTGTGCGGGTTGGCGGCCGCGACTTGAGCGATTAAATCGTCCTGCTTTTCGGGAAGCGAGAGGCTGTCGAGATCCATGCCTTCGCTTTCCCACTGATATACGAAGATAATGGCGACGTCGGCGGTTTTGGCCAGAGCAGCGGCGATTGCGGGATCCGCACCCGAATCGAAGGAGACGGTCGCGCCTGGAACTTTGGCTTTGATGGAACGCAGCGGAGACGTGGGAAACCAGATGTGATCCTGCCAGTGAGTGCGTCCCTGGCCGGGGGGCATAATTGCATTGCCGCCGGGAGGATCGACCTGCGCTGAGCCTCCGCCGGAAATCATGCCTACGTCGGCGTGAGGACCGATTACCGCGATGCTGTGAATCTTCGAAGCGTCGAGCGGAAGCGCATTTTCGTTCTTCAGCAGAACCATGCTTCCTTCGGCAATTTTCTGAGCGATGTCCAGGTCGCGAGAAATGTCGATCACGCTTCTCTGCGGCGGATCGTCGATGACGCCGGTTGCGAACATCGAACGCAGAATTCGATGGACGTGATCGTCCAATTGCGACATGGGAATCTGCTTGGATTCCACGGCCTGCTTGAATTTATCGGAATAGAAATACCAGTTGGGCTCTTCGTGATCGAGTCCGGCGGCGGAAGCTTTGGCGACGCTGTGAGTGCCTCCCCAGTCGGAGAGGACGAAGCCGGGGAAATGCCAGTCGTTTTTTAGAACGTCGGTGAGCAGGTAACTGTTTTCGCAGGCGTAGTCGCCGTTGATGCGGTTGTAGGAGCACATGACGGCGGCGGCGTGAGAGGCCTGCAATCCGATTTCAAATGCGAGGAGATCGCTTTCGCGCATAGAACGCTTGTCGATGTTGGCGTTGACGGCGTTGCGTCCGCTCTCCTGGTCGTTCATGGCGTAGTGCTTGATGTCACCGATGACGTGCTGGGCCTGGAGTCCGGTCATAACGGAGCCGACCATCTTTCCGGCGAGGACGGGATCTTCGCCTTGATATTCGAAGGTCCGGCCGTTGCGCGGTTCACGTGTGAGGTTGACGCCCCCGCCGAGAGTCATGTTGTAGCCCTGGGCGCGAAGTTCTGTGCCGATGAGCGCGCCGTATTGATAAGCGGCGTCGAGATCCCAACTGGAGGCGGCTCCGAGATCGGAAGGTAGCGCGGTGGAGTAGCGGCCGTTCTCTCCGCTGGCGCGGACACCGTAGGCGGCGTCGGATATTTGAATCGGAGGAATGCCGAGGCGCTCAACTCCGACGACATAGCCAGCGCCGCCGTCAGACATCACGTGCAGCGGGCTAAGCGGGCCAAGGCCTGCCATGCCGGTGCCGTGGAGCATGCCGATTTTTTCGTCGAGAGTCATTTCTTTGAGGACCATGGAAGCACGATCGTCGGGCGAGAGACTGGAGTTCATCCACGGGAATGGCGGATGGTCTTTGGAAGCGGATTGGGAAAATGCGGAAGCGGTGAAAAGCAACGCAACGAGAAGTACGGCGACCAAATTGGAGAGCGAACGCAGGGGCATGAATGATCCTCATTGTTGTTTCGTTTCTACTTGCTAGGACGTTTTGTTGCCTTGAAGTTGACCCGGAAAATCTGTGCCAAATCGATAATGTTAACGCTTTTTGGCGATTAGTGCTTGATAGCGGGCGGCGCGGCTCGTGATGGCTTCGGGAAGATTGACGGCGTTGGCGGGCGAGGGCGCCCGCCCCACACACAGGTCACTATCGGCGTTCTGTTAGCATGGTTCGCTCTCGATCCCTATCGCTGGAGTCGCCATGAACTTGACCGGACGCCGGGCTTTCCTGCGCAACGCTGCAAGCACCGCAGCACTCACTCTCACTGCACGAATTTCGACTTTTGGCCGCACCCGCAGCCTCAGAGTTTCCGCATCAATGCCTTCGGCGGCTGCTGCTGGAGCAGGTTTGCCGGATCGCCTGGATCCCGATTGGTATCGGCGCAAAATCAGCCAGGTGCAGCAGGAGATGGAGCGTCGCAAACTGGATGCGCTGGTTCTCCTCGACTCCCATAATGTGATTTATACGACGGGTTACTTCCATCTTTCCACCGAACGGCCGCTGGGCGTGTTGATCCCGAAATCCGGCGACCCGGCGCTGTTCGTTCCCGGTCTCGAGAGCGATCAGGTGAAGCTGTGGTGGGTGAAAGACTTTGAAGCCTACTTCGACTTTCCCGGCCCGGTGAACCGCGTGCGCTGGATTTTTGAGCGGGTGGCGCGGCGTGGCCTGGATAAGGGCCGCATTGGTATAGAGGAAGCTAAACCGAGCCGGATGCGTGAAATCAAGCTTGGCGCGCCGAACGCGGAGATCGTTGAGGCCGGTGATCTGATTGAGCACATGCGCTGGGTCAAAGATGAAGACGAGTTGAACATCATGCGCCGCGGCATGTATTTCTCCGATTTCTACGTTCAGGCTGGGCGTGACTATGTGCAAAATCATGGCGGCGTGACCGAAGACGAAATTCTCAAAAACGCAGCCGATGCACTCGCCGACAAGATGTCTTCAGAATTGAAAGCGGTGGTCGGCGTCAGTATCGATGCACCGTTCGGAGGACTGGTGCCGTTTGGCAAGCGTTCGGCGTTTCCTCATGCCGTTCCCAGCAAGGATCGGTTGAAAAAAGGAGACGCCCTTATCCTGAGCTACGGCACACAGGTTGGCGGTTACGCCGTGGAAGATGAGCGGTCGTTCGTGATCGGCAAGCCGACTGATTATGCCAAGCGGCTCTATGAGGCGATGCTGGCCGCGCATGACACCGGAGTAGAAAATATGAAAGAGGGCGCGATTGCCGAAGAGGTAGACAAGAAGAGCCTGGACCAGATCCGCAAAGCGGGATTTGAAAAGTTCCTCAAGCACCGGACGGGGCACGGCATCGGCCTCGAAGGCCATGAATCTCCCTGGATCGCCGAGGGCGACAAGACTGTTCTGAAGCCGGGAATGACCTTCAGCTGCGAGCCCGGCGTCTACGATCCGGATTGGGGCGGGTTCCGTCACTCCGATACGGTCATCGTAGGTAAGGATAAGGGAGAGGTTATCAACAAATATCCCACGCGCCTCGAAGACATGGTGATTGAGATTTGAAGAGCGTGGCCGGGCAGAAGCCCGTGCGCTTGAGGGCTCGATGTCGTCTCGAACAGACCAACTCGGATTTAGCTTTCGTCCGCCGGAGCGGCAGGTTTGGAAGGTGCGCGAACTGGTAGCGGCGGTGCGTACCCATGTGGAGCGCGAATATACGGACGCGTGGGTGGAAGGAGAGATATCAAATTTTCGCGCGCCGGATTCGGGGCACCTTTATTTCACGCTGAAGGATGGGAATGCGCAGATTCGCGTGGTGATGTTCCGCTCCTCGGCTCGGCTGCTGCGTTTTCGTCCGGCGGATGGATTGCAGGCGCTGGTGCGCGGGCGCGTGACGGTGTACGAAGACCGCGGCGAGCTTCAGATTTCGGCGGAATTTATTGAGCCCAAGGGCGCGGGCTCGCTGCAACTGGCGTTCGAGCAGCTTAAGGCGAAGTTGCAGGACGAAGGATTGTTTGCGGCAGAGCGCAAAAAAGCGATTCCGTCGCTGCCGGCGAGAATTGGCGTGGTAACGTCGCCGCAGGCAGCGGCATTGCGCGACATTCTGAATGTTTTGCGGCGTCGGCACCACACGGTGAGCGTGCTGATCTATCCGGCACAGGTGCAGGGTGACGCCGCGGCGGGAGAAGTCGCTGCGGGCGTGCGGGTTTTTAATCAGCGGAAAAATGTGGATGTGATTGTGGTGGCGCGCGGCGGCGGATCGACGGAAGATCTGGCGACGTTCAACGATGAAGGGCTGGCGCGGACGGTTGCGGCGTCGGGGATTCCGGTGATTTCGGCGGTGGGTCACGAGACAGATTTTACGATTCTGGATTTCGTGGCTGATTTGCGGGCGCCTACGCCCTCCGCCGCTGCGGAGTTGGTAATTCGGTCGCGGCAGGAAGTGGAAGATCATTCGGCGGCCTTGCAGCAGCGGCTGGCGCGTGCAATGCGCTACCGCTTGCTGATGGGACGTCAGGCATTGACGGAAGTGGCGCAGCACGGCGCGTTTGCGCGCATCATGGAAGTAATCAATCAGAGGCAGCAGAAAGTTGACGACCTTACTTACAGGGCGGAACGGGCAGAACGGCGGTTGCTGGACCAGATGCGGCGGCGGTGGGAGACGACTGCGGCGGCGGTTCGCCATTACGACTTGCGGCTGGTGCTGAGTGGAATGAGGAAAGAGTTGACCGCCGGAACCGGGGCACTGGTGGCGGCGATGCGGAATTCGTTGCTGGTACACAAGGTGCGAAGCGAGCGGTTGCAGACGGCGCTGGAGTCGCTGTCTCCACTGGCGATTTTGGAACGCGGATATGCGCTGGTGTTTGATGCGTCGGGCAAGCTGATCAAGGACGTCAACGGTGTGGAAACTGGGCAGAACATTTCTGCGCGGCTGGCGCGGGGCGAGATTAGGGCGCAGGTGACGGGGAAGAAGGTTGGTCGATAGGCTCGGTCCTTGGTCGTCGGTCGTTGGCTCCTCCATGCTCATCGTCGGTTTGGCTAACGGCTAACGACCAGCGACTAACGACTTACTCTCCAGCATTTAGAATGTGGGTGTACTGAGCGAAGCGGTTTTAGGGAAGATTTCCGATGACGCAATTTGTTACGTCATGGTCGTCGTGGGCATGGATTGGGCTCGACATCCTGCTCGTTGCCCTGCTGATTTATCAGGTGCTGACGATGATTCGCGGTACGCGCGCCGCGCCGATGCTGGCGGGTTTGGCCGTAATCGCAATCATGGTTTATTTGGCGCGGATTGGCGAACTGACTACTTTGAACTGGGTGGTCAGCCGGTCCCTTCCTTATGTTGTCTTTGCTTTGATCGTAGTGTTTCAGGCGGAAATCCGGCACGTGCTGGCGAACCTGGGGCGCAGGTTGAGCTTCGCGCGGGCTTCGTCAAGGGATGGCGATTCCTATGATGACATTGTGCTGGCTGCGAACCTTTTTTCGCAGAATCAGACGGGCGCGCTGATTGTGATTGAGCGGGAGATTGGGCTGCGCACGCATGTGGAAAGCGGAGTGCCGCTCGATGCGAGGCTTTCTTACGATCTGTTGGCGACCATTTTTCGGCCGAGCGCGCCGCTACATGACGGCGCGGTGATCGTGCAGAAGGATCGCATTGCCGCGGCGGCGTGTTTCTTGCCGCTCTCGATGAATCCGATGCTTTCAACTCAATTGGGAACGCGCCACCGCGCGGGAATTGGAATCACGGAAGAGACCGACGCGATCGCAGTGATTGTGTCCGAAGAGACAGGCGCAATCAGCATGGCGGTGGGCGGCAAGATTGAGCGCGACTTAACGGTCGAGCAACTGCGCGAAAGGTTGAGTGTGGAGTTGCGGCGATATATGTCTCCAGTGACGCTGCCCACGACGATTTCGCCTTCGGATGATTCGGATGCGGCGCTGGATTCGCCGCTGCGGGCGGAAGTGGATCTGGGCGGCGAATCCGGTGACGCACTCGACGTACAGAAAACCGCGGCCCCCGATGCGGAGCGACGCGCGTGATCAGTTTCTTTCAGCGATACGTGGTTCACAACTTTGGATTGAAAGTATTGTCATTGCTGCTGGCCACGGGATTGTGGATGGTGGTTTCGCCGGACGAACAGCCTGCAGAAGTGGCAGTGCGCGCGCCAATTGAGTTTGAGCACGTGCCCGATGCGCTGGAGATTAGCTCGGAGACAATTCCCGAGGCGCAGATTCGAGTGCGCGGCCCGGAACGGTTGATCCGGCAATTGCGGTCGCAGGACGTGCGAGCGCACATTGACTTGACTGGCGCCAAGCCAGGAGAGCGCACGTTTGATTTAACGGCGCAGGAAATTCAACGGCCGCGGGAGGTGAGCATCGTGCAGGTGGTGCCCAGCCAGGTTCATCTCGCCTTTGATACGCGGCTGACCCGAGACGTGGAAATCCATCCGAGGGTAACGGGGACTTTTCTGCCGGGAGAGCAGATTACAAAAGTTGAGTCGGAACCGGCGAAGATTACGGTGACTGGGCCGCGCCATCACGTGGAGCGGATCGATTCGGCAACCACCGATCTGGTGGATGCTTCAGGGATCACGGGGCAAGTGACTTTCACGACGAATGTTTATGTCTCGGACCCGCTGGTGCAGGTGGTGCAGCCGGTGTTGATTCATGTGACAGTGGACGTAGAAAAGACAGCGAACGATCCGAAACATTAGTTGGCGAACATCTAATCCTTGCAACCATCCTTTCCTCTATGAGCCAGCAAAATAGACAACTATTCGGGACTGACGGCATCCGCGGGGTTGCGGGCGAATTTCCGCTGACGCGGCAAAGCACTTATCTGATTGGGCGGGCGCTGGGCCATGACTTGATGCGGAGTGCACCGCGCGTCCAAGCCATAATCGGCCAGGATACACGCGAATCGAGCCAGTGGATTGCGGATCGCGTCGCGGCGGGGTTGGCGTCGATTGGAGTCGAGGTACACAGCGCGGGCGTGATTACGACGCCGGGAGTCGCGTATCTGGCACGGTCGCGCGGATTCGCGGCGGGCGTGGTGATTTCCGCGTCGCACAATCCGTGGACGGATAATGGGATTAAAGTTTTTTCCGGCGATGGATTCAAGCTGACGGATGCGCGGGAACTCGCAATTGAAAAAGAAATCTTTACTCTGCTGGAGAATCCGTCGGCAACGGAGATAACCGCATTGCGGATTGCAAAGCCTTCGCTGCCGGGCGAGGCGGAGTTGAGACGCGCTTATATTGAGTCGCTGGCAAGGAGTATTTCGTCGGACTTGAGCATGTTGCGCGTGCTGGTCGATTGCGCCAACGGCGCGGCGGCGGCTGAGGCGCCGGAGCTATTTCGCGGCTTGGGAATTCAGGCGACATTTATTCATGTGACGCCGGATGGAAAAAATATTAATGAAGGCTGCGGAGCTCTGCACCCTGCAACTTTGGGCAAGACCGTGGCGGAATCAGGCGGGAAGTTTGATTTGGGAGTGACGTTTGACGGCGACGCGGATCGGGCTTTGTTTTGCGATGCAGGCGGGCGAGTGGTAAATGGAGATGGCGTTCTGCTGACCGTGGCGCGCGATCTTCATGCGCGCGGCATGTTGAAAAACGACACTGTAGTGGCAACCACCATGTCGAATATGGGCCTGGAGATTGCGCTGAAGAAATCTGGCATTCGCATGTTGCGGGCGAATGTGGGCGACAAGTATGTCCTCGAAGAAATGTTAAAGAGCGGAGACACGCTGGGCGGAGAACAGTCGGGGCACATTATTTTTCGCGATGGCGATGCGACCACCGGCGACGGCTTGCTGACCGCGTTGCGCGTGATGGACGTGATCGTGCGCAGCGGGAAATCGCTGGCGGAGTTGGTGAGCGATTTGAAAGTGTTTCCCCAGAAAATTCAGAATGTGCGGGTGCGGGAGAAGATTCCGTTCGCGCAGGTGCCTGCAGTGCAGGCGGCAATTGATGCTGCCGAGCGTGAGCTAGATGGAAACGGCCGCATCGTAGTGCGGTATTCGGGGACCGAGGCACTGGCGCGAGTGATGGTGGAGGCAGAGTCGGAAGAGCGGATGCTGGCGCTGACCGCGGGGATTGCGGGGGAGATTCAGAGGGCACTCGGAGTGTGAGAGGAGGACGCAACCATGATTGACAAAGTCGATCAACTGATGAGTCAAGCTCTTCAGGCGCGAAGAGAGAATCGATTTGACGATGCGAAGCGCGATCTGGTCGAGGCCGTTGTGCTTTGCAGGGAAGCTCACGAGCCTGGTGAGTTGGCGAGGGCTCTGGCCGATCTTGGCCAGATTGAGAGAGACATGCATCACAACGACGCCGCGCTTCGGCACTACGAGGAAGCTGTGGCTCTTTACCGGGATCAAGGAGATCCGCTCAAACTGGCTCATGCAATTCGGCATGTGGCGGACATTCAGCGGCATGTAAGGAATCATCAGCTCGCCGAAAGTTGTTACGATGAGACGCTGCGTATTTACCGCGAGCATCCGGAGACCCCGCCGCTGGATTTAGCCAACGCGCTCCGTGGCTGGGCGCTGTTGAAGGAGACGATGGGAGAAATCGAGGAAGCCCGCGCGCGCTGGCAAGAAGCGGGCAGGCTTTATGCGGACGTTCATGTGGAGGCAGGCGTGACGGAAAGCAACCGGCGATTGAAACTGTTGACGGTCTGAGGCTCTCTGCAATCAGCGGGGCGGCTTCTGAAGCTCGTTCACTCAAAGATCGGCGCTATCCTCGCCAGCACTTCATTCACGATCGCGTTCGGAATGCTCTCCAGTTTCTTGCCGCCGCGAGCAACGAGATCGAGAGCGCGAGGCTGATCGCAGCGAACAATCCCCGTCGTTTTGGTTCCCGCTCCCGCCAGGGGCACGGCGAAACCCGCGGCGCGCGCGAAATTGCCGCCGCTCGTAATCGGCAGAACTATTGGGACTTTCGTGATTCGATTGAAGGCTTCGGGAGATACGATCAGTACGGGACGGCGGCCCTTTTGCTCGTGGCCCGAGGTAGGATCGAGACTGACCAGCCAGATTTCGCCGCGCTTCATTGCTGCTCCTTGCGTTCCTCGCTCCATTCTGGGTTCCGTCAGACGAGTTCGCGGCCCACGGGCTTGCTGTCGAGCCATTCTCTTTCTTGTTTCGAGCCTCGTTTAGAACGACGGGCCTTAGGATCACATTGGGCCAGCAGTTCGTCCAGGCTATAGCGTCGGCGCGGACGTGGTTCCACGATGAGACGGCCGCTTTGAATCGCGATGCCGACCTTCGCGCCAGGCGCCAATTGGAGGATGTCGAGCAGCGCGGGCGGGACGGCCAGCATGACCGAGCCGCCGACTTTACGCAGGTTGGTGGTATGCATCGCGGTTCCCCAGAGTTATACTATAGTATAACAGGAAGTCGAGGGATCCTTCGATTAGCTTCCTGCATAGTCAGACGCGTAGTGCATAGGCGGAGCGGGTTGGCGGAGCGCGCCAGCCCCTCAAGCGTCTCGATTTCGGTGACCCGTTGACGCCATGACGGCTCGTCACGTACGTTCGGATCGTTCTGGATGGACTGGCGCGCCTTGCTGTACATGGCGACAGCATTTGGGTAATCCCCGTCGGCGTGGCTGGAAAGACCTCGAGCGAAAAAGTTTTTCCAGTGAGAATCATCGACGAACTGCTCGACAATCTTGGCCATAAGGCGACGGAACTCTTTATCCTCTACCGCGTTCTCCTCTGCTACCGAAAAAAGAACTGCATTGGCCGCAGTCCTGCGCAGCTGATGCCTGAAGCCAAAAGTGGAGAAAGGGACGGTTCTCTGCAACAGTTTCGCAGTAAAGGTCGACGCCAACGTCAGTGTCGGCGGCTACAGGCCTCACCAGACATTCGGAGCTTAGCCTATTCATGAGCAGCGCCGTACCGTAGTTCCCTTAAGTCGATTTTCCATGACGACGGGCATAGATTTCTCCCAAAGAAATTTTATTTGCGTCGCGGCGCTTGGCGGACAAGAGTGTCCGCCGCAGACTAATCCAAATCTCTCCAGTTGGGACCTGTGCCCATTTCTACAAGCAACGGCACCGCGAGCGCATGGGCTTTTTCCATCTGCTCGCGGACCAGGGACTGCATTGTGTCTACTTCCTTTTCTGGGACTTCGAAGACCAACTCGTCGTGGACTTGCAGGGTCATTCTGGATTTAAGGTCGCGCTCGCGCAACGCTTTGTCGATGCGGATCATTGCGACTTTGATCAAGTCGGCGGCGGTGCCTTGCAGTGGGGTGTTCACGGCGGTGCGTTCGGCGAAGCCGCGCTGGTTGGCGTTTTTGCTGTTGATGTCGGGGATGGGGCGAATGCGGCCATGGAGGGTTTTTACTTTTAGGTCGCGGCGAGCTTGCTCGAGAGTTTTGTCGATGAAGGCGCGGACGCCTTTGTATTGTTCGAAATAGTTGGCGATGAATTGTTTGGCTTCGGCGGGTTCAATGCCGAGATTTTGCGAGAGGCCGAAGGGCGAGAGTCCGTAGACGATGCCGAAGTTGACGACCTTGGCCTGACGGCGATGGTCGGCGGTGACCATGAGCGGCGGAACGCCGAAGACTTGCGAGGCGGTGAGCGTGTGGATGTCGTCGCCGCGGCGGTAAGCTTCGACGAGGAGCGGATCATGCGAGAAATGGGCGAGCAGGCGAAGCTCGATCTGCGAGTAGTCGGCGGTGAGCAGCACGTGGCCCGGTTCGGCAATAAAGGCGACGCGAATGCCGCGTCCGAGTTCGGTGCGGATGGGAATGTTTTGCAGATTCGGATTCGCGGATGAAAGGCGGCCCGTGGCGGTTCCGGTTTGACCGAAGGTGGTGTGGACGCGGCCGGTTTTAGGATCGATCAAGGCCGGTAATGTATCGACGTAGGTCGATTTAAGTTTTGTGAGCTGGCGGTAGTCGAGGACCATGCGGGCGATGGGATGATCTTCGGCGAGCGTTTCCAGCACATCCACGGCGGTCGATATGGTGCGGCCCTTGCCGTACTTCACGGGCTTGGGCAGATTCATGCGGTTGAAAAGAACGTCGCCGAGCTGCTTGGGGGAGCCGACGTTGAATTCCATTCCGGCCGCTTCGTGAATCGCTTTCTCCTGAGTCGCGATCTCGCGTTCGAGTTCAGACGACATTTTCGCCAAAGCAGCCGTATCGATCTTGACTCCGGCTTGCTCCATACGCGCCAGCACCGGAACCAGAGGCAGATCGATTTCCTCGTAGAGCCTGGTCAGACCTTCGCGCTCGACTTCGTCGCGCAGGGTAGTGGTGAGTCGTCCTGTAATGTCAGCGGCTTCGGCCAGGCTGCCGCCCAGTTTGAGATTGAAGCGGCGCAGGGCTACGTCGGGCAGGCGGTGTGAAGAATACGTTGGGTCGAGGAGATACGAATACAGCATCGAATCGTGGCGCACGCCTTCGATTTCCAGACCTAATGGAGCAAGAGCGTGAATGGCTGATTTGTAATCGTGAATTGTCTTAGCCACAGAGGCGCTGGTCAGGGCGAAGCGCAATCTTGCGGCAGTCTCGGCGGAATCGAGCTTCACCACGACGGCGGAGCCTGCCTTTGCGGAGATGGCGACGCGCTGGGCTGCCAGGGCGACATTGGCTGACGCTCCGGTGAGGGGCAGCATCGCTTCTTCCGGCTCTTCTTCTTTTTCTTCTTCCGGTTCGGGCGGGAATGCTGCTTCGACGGCTATTGCCAGATCGCCATCATCCGGTACGGAGCCCAGGACGCGTTCTACATCTGCTACCGATTCCGCTTCGGTATAGTGCGCGTCGGTGACTTCGACCACCGGCAGCAATTCTTTGAGCAGCGAAGTGAATTCGAGTTCGGTAAAAAGATCGCGCAGCGCATCAATTTCCGGCTCGCCGGCTCGCATTGCGTTCACATCCAGTTCGAGGGGGACGTTGACATCGATGGTCGCCATGCTTTTGCTGAAGAGAATCGTGTCACGATTGTTCTGCAGCGACTCACGGTAGGTTTTCTTTTCCACTTCGGCAGCGCGTTCGAGCGCTTGTTCGACAGTGCCGAAGCGCTTGATGATTTCGACGGAACCTTTATCGCCGATGCCGGGCGCGCCGGGGATGTTGTCGATGGTGTCGCCGCGGAGGGCCATTACATCGACCACGCGCTCCGGAGGGACGCCAAGGATTTCTTCGACTTTCGCGGCGTCGCAGATCAAATTATCTTTCGGCGGATTCAGGATGCAGACTTTGTCGTTGACGAGCTGCATCATATCTTTGTCGCTGGAGACGACGTAGACCGAATGAGATGCGGCGGCGGCTTTGCGGGCCAGGGTGCCGATCACGTCGTCGGCTTCGAAGCCGGAAAGTTCGAGAATGGGGATGCGATAGGCTTCGAGCGCGCGGCGAATGTAGGGAACCTGCTGCGCCAGATCTTCCGGCATTGCCTTGCGATTCGCCTTGTAGCCTTTGTATTCGATTTCGGTGAAGGTTTGGGTTTTGATATCGAATTTGCGGACGCTGGTAATGGCTTCGGCCTGTTGCTTGCGGAAAGTGGGCGCGGCTACATCGAAGACTGCAGCCAGATATTCAGGAGAAAAATCGTCGCGAAGCTTGCGCAGCATGTTGACGAAGACATAGATGGCAGCTGTCGGCAAGCCGGTTTTCGTCGACATGGGGCGCTGGCGAGCCATGGCGTGATAGGCGCGGAAGATGAACGACATGGTGTCGATCAAGAAGATGGCACCTTCGGCCACCGGCGCATTAACTTTCGCGGCGGGAGCGGGAACCGGAGCGGCGTCAGGCGCGGAAGACTTTGATTGCGGTGATATTTTTCGCGGAGGCAATGAGGTTAGTTTAACAGCCGGAGGATGAGAACGATGTTCTGAACATAGCGCGAATCCGCCTGAAGGCGCACAGCATAAACGATGACTATTTGACACGTATAAATGCGTGCCCTGATACGAATCCCCGAAACTGACTACAGAGCGTACCGGTTAAGGTCTCTGCAATCAGACGTCGCTGTATACTCGTGTGCCATGAAACTAGCAAGTCCTCCCATGCGATTCTTTGCGCTGTCCTGCCTGATTGCAGCTTCTTTCTTCTTTGCGCCCTTCTTGCGGGTGCAAGCGGCCGAATCTTCTCGCGCCGCCGGCATCCTCGATTCCATGCCTCACGCGAAGAAGATCGATCAGGCGGCGCTGTCGCCAGATGGAATGCAAGCGGCCTATACCGTGGACGGAGAACTCACGGTAGTCGCCTTCAGCAGTGGCGCGTCTCATCTAGTGTCCGTAGAAGGGAAGCCTCCGCTGCGCGATCTTGCCTGGTCGGCGGACAGCAGGCAGCTTGCGTTTCTGGCGGACATGCCGGGCGATGTTCCATCGGCACAGCTTTGGACCGTTAGTGTCGATGGCGGCGCTCCGGTAAAGCGGGTAGACCTGAAAGGCTATGCTCAGACGCTGCGGTTTTCGCCGGATGGATTCAGAGTCGCGGTGTTGTTTATTGAGGGAATGCCACGCGTGGCTGGTCCGCTGCAACCGATGACGCCGTTATCGGGAGTGGCGGGCGAGAAGATTTACGAGCAGCGGCTTGCGACCATTGATCTCAGCACAAACAAACTGGCCCAGGTCACACCCGCCGATATTTATATCTACGAATATGATTGGACGCCCGATGGGAAAAGCTGGGCGGCGATTGCGGCGCACGGCAATGGGGATGCGAACTGGTGGGTTGCGCGGATGTATCGCGTGGATGCGGCGAGTGGGGCGATGCGGGAGATTTACGCGCCGAAGTTGCAGATTACCGATCCTCATGTCTCTCCGGATGGGAAGAACGTGGTGTTCATTGAAGGATTGATGAGCGATGAAGGGATCACCGGTGGAGACGTTTACGTTGTGGCGTTCGCGGGCGGGGCGGCGCGGAATCTTACGCCGGGGATTAAGGCGTCGCCTTCGGCGGTGACGTGGGCGGGAGATGAGCGCATTGTGTTTGTGCAGGATGTAGATGGAAATTCCAGCTTTGCTGCCATGAGCGTGAATGGCGGGGGGGTAGAGACGCTTTGGACGGGCGAGGAATTGGTGGGTACGGGCAGCGATGCGTGGGAGCACGCGGCTTCATTTTCTCGGGATGGAGCGAAGGCTGCGGTAGTGAGGCAGTCGGCGGGTACGCCGTCAGAACTTTGGGCGGGGCAGATTGGCAAGTGGCAGCAGGTGACGCATGTGAATGACGGGATCAAACCCGCATGGGGCGAGACACGCAACGTGAACTGGATGAACGGGAAAACACGAGTGCAAGGATGGCTGACTCTGCCCAAAGATTTCAGCCCGAGCAAAAGCTATCCGCTGTTGGTGAGCGTGCATGGCGGGCCGGCGCACGCCTGCACTTCGCGCTGGGACGAGGGGATCGCCGGCGCGGCATCGGCGCTGGGATATTTTGTGCTGTGTCCGAACCCGCGCGGAAGTTATGGGCAGGGCGAGGCGTTTACGCAGGGCAACGTCAAGGACTTCGGCGGCGGCGACTATCGCGATATTGTCGCCGGCGTTGATGCGCTCGCGAAACAATTTCCGATCGACCCAAAGCGGGTAGGCATACGTGGGCACAGCTATGGCGGATACATGGTGATGTGGGCGGAGACGCAGACTACGCGCTTTGCCGCGGCGGTGGCGGGTGCGGGGCTTTCGGATTGGCTGAGCTACTACGGACTGAACGATATTGACGAGTGGATGATTCCGTTCTTCGGGGCTTCAGTGTATGACGATCCGGCGGTGTATGCCAAGAGCGATCCCATGCATTTTGTGAAGGCGGTGAAAACGCCGACGCTGATTCTGGTTGGCGAGCGTGATGGGGAGGTTCCTATGGAGCAGTCGGTGGAGTGGTGGCACGCGCTGAAGGCGATGAATGTGCCGACAACGCTCGTGGTGTATCCGAACGAAGGGCATCTGTTTCTGAAGCCGGCGGATGCGCGGGACTACAATTTGCGGACGTTGGAGTGGTTTGAGGCGTGGTTTGGGAAGGCGAAGTGAAGTGATTCATAATCGCCCACACCCGAAGCGGAAGCTTGTGCCAGTAGTTACCGTGATCGCCGTTCTTGCCTTTGGCTTGGCTTGTCGTCGAATCGAGGATAACGACTTGACGGGACGCTTTGTGTTCGAACGAGACTCTGTACGTTTGGAACTGCGGCTCAATCCGGATCATACTTACACCGAAACGGTCACTCAGGCCAGGACCCAGAAGCAGGCCAGTGGAGCATGGCGTACTGGGACGGTCCAGAATTTGAGTTTGGTGGATGTCTGGGTGCCGTTTGTTCAGCCTGGGTCAGATCATATCGATCTAAGACAGACTCTCTTCAGTTTTCAGGTAGTGCCTTGCGGGTCGAAGCTCTGTTTGGGCGTTAGCGATAACGATCCCGCGCTCCCGTTCGTCAAAGAGTAAGACTTATATCGTTTAGGCGCCGACCGGCGGCTGTCCGTTCCCTGTGTTAAACTTTTCACTTCACACATAGAAGACGCTGACGGCAAGCACCTAATCCGCAAATGCTTTTTTCCAAAGAATATGTGGGCTATCTGGCCCGCGAAGTCACCAAGAAACTGATTGCTGGCAAGTTCATCGAGACCACGGCTGTGCCCGCGGTCACCGAGAAAGTGCATGCCGCGCTGCTGGATGAACTCACGCTGGAAGACCGCATCAACGACGACGTACGCAAGATTCTGGAAACCTACGCCGACGAGATGAACAAGACGGGCGCGAATTACCAGGAAATGTTTCGCAAGGTGAAAAGTGAACTCGTGAAAAAGTACAAGGCGGTGCTGTGAGATTAAGCCGCGACAAGGTGAACGTGTTGGCGCGGGCCGTCGCCGATGTGCTCAAGCAGATGGACGAGGTTGAGTTCATCGAAGACCCGAATACCATCCGTCAGGAGACGCGCAAGATTCTCGAAGACCTGCTCAACCAGGAAGCCAGGATTGACGCTTCGGCCAAGCAGAAGATCGAAAGCCAGAAGCGGACGATTCTTGAAGGCTCGCAGGAGTGGGACATTCTCTATCGCAAGTACTACAACGAGGAAGTGAAGAAGCTGGGAGTGTAGAGATTACGAATCCGGCTTGGTTATTGGAGCGGCCTGCTGGCCGCTTTTGTTTTTGTAGCACTACCGAAGAAAACCGAATTAACGCGGAGAACGCCAAGCATGCCGAGAAAAGCGGAGCAACTTAGAGTCTCGGCGTGCTCTGCGTTCTCGGCGATTAATGTCTTTGAATTCGTTGCTAGTCAGCCGACTTCAGTTCAATCTCTGCGAGATTGCGGACTGAGCGGGCCGGGCGCTTGTCTTCGGTGACAACCAGACGAAATGGGCCGGTCTGCGCATTGAGTTGGGCGCCGTTCATAGTGTCGGCGACCAGAACTTCTCCGGGATGGAAGCTGGGATCGACTTCGGCAAGGGAGAAGATTGCCTGATAGCCGTCCGATCCCGTCGCCACGACGTAACTTGCTAGAGCGAAACCGTGCAGTTCGCTTCCCAGAGGTGCATCCATTTTTGCCAGCAAGTCGGAAAGACGTACACCGGAATATGACTCGTCGACATTGGTGTGAGGATTGTGAATAGTGGCGGAGACGTGGGGCAGGGCCTTCAAATCCGCTGCGGTTAAAGTTAGATCCTCATGATAGGGAACCGCAGAGAGCAAAAGCGTGGGTCCGCCCGACGGATGGACTTCACGTGAACCGGCAGGCGCTATCAGCAGGCTGACTGTAATGGTTTGTCCTTCGGTTGCGTGCTGAACCGTGACGTGAGTGGCTGATCTCTTAAAGCCTGAGCTGTTCACGAACAAAGCGTATCCGCCGGGAAGCAAATCCAGACGCAGTTTGCCTTTGGCATCGGTTTCCATCACAGATGGAGCTGGATTCGGCGCGGGAACCAGGCGAACTTGGGCATGTGAAACAACGGTTCCGGATGGATCGGTTACCACGATGTTGACCGGCGTTTTTGCTTCCTGCGCAGCAGCGAGGGCCGCAATCAGGCAGACAGCGAAAACCGCGAGGCGATTCTTTGGTGCGCGCATGCGCAAGGATAACGCAGCAGGCAACCGGTGTCAGCAAGGTCGAGTGCTCCTCTACATATTCGATTGCTCGACAAAAAAGGCCTCGCGTGCGAAACGCGAGGCCAGTGGAGAGAGACAACAGACAAGAACCAGTTCGGAGCCGCCCATTAATCGAATGTCTACTGCTCAGGCGGCAACAACACCGGCAGCTTCCCGGCGCCGCAAGATCGACTCGAGATGCTGGCGGTATCGCTGCGCATTGGCGGAAATTCTGCGTTGCGCCAAACTGGCCACCCACTGCGAGCGGGGTGTGCCGCGGCGTTCGCGGCGGGAACCAACCGGTCCACGGAACTTGAGGTTCACCGGCTTGTCTTCCATCGTTTGTTGCTGCCAGCCGCTACCGTTCGTGACATTGAATACTCCGATATAGCCGCCCTTCAATAGCTGCAGCGGGTTGTGGACTTGGTTCATGCGGTCGAATTGTGTCGATCCCTGGGTGCGGAAGCTTTCAAACCACGAGGGATAAACGAAGTCCGAAACGAGAACATTGTCGATGGTGTAGCCAAAGCTGTCGTCTTCGCAGGCGTCACAGACTTCGTAGGCATAGAGGGTGCCGTTGGTGTCAGCGTTCTGCACGAATGCGGTTAGGTTGATGTCGGGATCGGCCAGCATTTCCAAGAGTTCGTGGCTAGCCGTGACCGTCCAAGAACTGCCGGCTTTGAGATCGCTGGCGGCAAATACTTTGCTGATTGGCAAGGATGCTGGCGTAAGGTCGTGATAACCAAGAGCTCCGGCCTGATCGGAATCGTCGAGCATGACCAGCCACCAGCTTGCATCGGGCGGCGGCGTGCCCTTGGGAATCATTGTGAGTTCGGCGTCGATGCCCCAGACAGGGCGGAAGTCGTTGGTGACCTGCTGTTGCAGCGCGTTGATCACGGGAAGGACGTCGGCATCTTTCAGCACGGTGCTTTCGTTGATGACGGCGATCTGGAGGGTGGCAAGTTGCGCGTGAGAGATTTGGGGCATGGAATTCTCCTTTTAGTTTCAGGATTGGAGAACGCGCATGGGAAATGCGTGACTCTGTGCTGGCAGATTACAACCGGCTGCGGTGCGAATACAGGAAAGCGCCAATAAAAATTCAAAACGGTTTCGTTTTGGAACGGCAATAATTGTTTATGAGTTCGATCAGCGAAATTGCGGCCATTGCCAAGCAGTCGGCGCAGAGTGCCGGATTCGATTTGTGCGGAGTCGCGTCCGCTACCGACTCGCCGGAGCTTGCGTATTTTGCCGATTGGATCGCCGCCGGACATGCGGGCGAGATGAAATATCTGGTGTCGCGCACCGAAGCGAACCCGGTTGAATCAGGTTCACTCAAAAGGTCCTCGCTGTCACACACGGCTCCGTGGGCGCGAAGCGTGATTGTGTGCGCGATCAACTACAACACGGAGCAGCCGTATTCGACCGAAGTGAATGATTCCGGTCGGGGATGGATTTCGCGCTATGCCTGGAGCGGCGAGGATTATCACGAGTCGGTGATGCGGAGGCTGAGGCAGGTGGAAGCGGCAATCCGCGCGGCTGTGAATGATGGCTCAAAGGAAGCTAACTTGATCACGCGTTGCTACGTCGATACCGGGCCCATCATCGAGCGCGTGTATGCGAAATATGCCGGCGTTGGATGGATTGGCAAGAACACCTGCATCATCAATCAGAAGAAAGGATCGTGGCTGTTTCTTGGCGTGATTCTGACTTCGCTGGAGTTGCAGGCCGACATTCCCGCACCTGATCGATGCGGCACCTGCACCCGCTGCATTCAGGCCTGCCCGACAAACGCGTTCGTTGCTCCGTATCAGCTCGACGCTAATAAATGTATTTCTTATCTCACAATCGAAAAGCGCGGGCCTATTCCCCAAGAGCTCAGAGCGGGAGTCGGGCACCAGGTTTTCGGATGTGACATTTGCCAGGACGTTTGTCCGTGGAACCGCAAAGCACCGGCGTCAACAGAAGCGGAATTTCAAGCGCAGCCGGAGTTGGTGAACCCGGCGCTCGATTGGCTGGCTGAGATCAGCGAAGAAGAATTTCGGCGGCTGTTCCGCAAATCGGCTGTGCGGCGCACGAAGCGATCAGGAATGCGGCGGAATGCGGTGGTCGCGATGGGGAACAGCGCGAATAGGAACTTCCTGCCACTGCTGGAAAAGCTGACGACCGATCAAGACGAAGTGGTGGCCCAAACCGCTCGATGGGCCCGGTCAGAACTCGCCAGAAACGGCCACTAAAGCATCCTGTCTTTCTTGTATTTTTGTAAGGATTTCCTTTCCCCGCGCGCCTTCCAAACTTGCATCTAACTTGTCTGAGATCGGGCTAAACTTCAGTAACTGGTTTTTCGAATCCGGAGCAACTAATCTTCGGCTAAAGGGTTGTTAATAAGAAGGTTAGGATTATTTGTTGAGATGAAAACTGCATCCCAATACGCACGGCAAGTGCAGCAGACTGCGTGCCTGCTCATGCTGTTTTTTGTGTCAATCTTGGCCAGCACCCCGCATGCTCAGGCTTCGGCTACTCTGTTGTTGGAAGAGCCGTACGGGAAGCTGGGATTTTTCACCGCCACGGGTCACGCGGCGGTGTATCTCTCCGGCGTCTGCGCGGAATCCCCCCTGGTCCTTCGCCGTTGCAAGCCCGGCGAAACAGGAATCGTGCTGAGCCGCTATAACGGAGTGGGCGGCTACGACTGGATCGCGGTACCGCTGATCCCGTATCTTTACGCCGTCGAAAATGCGGACGAAGTTCCATTGTTCGCGGATGCCAAGATGGTCGCATTTCTCCGCGACCGTTATCGCAGAAAATATCTGGAAGCGGTTGCGCCCGATCTTGCCGATGGAGCGTCTCCGGGTGGCAACTGGTATGAATTGGTCGGATCTTCGTTTGACAGGACGATCTACGGATATGAAATCGAAACCAGCGCCGCGCAGGATGCAGCACTGATTCGTAAGTACAACGCCTCGGTCAACGAATCGCACTTCCGCACCGTCACGAGGAACTGCGCCGATTTCGCCAAAGACGTCATTAATTTTTACTATCCCAAAGCGCTGCACCGGAGCGTTGTGGCCGATGTGGGCATAACGACGCCCAAGCAGATGGCGAAAACCATAATGCGCTATAGCGATCACCATCCTGAACTAGAGTTCACGCGCGTAATTATCCCGCAGGTTCCGGGAAGCGCAGCGCGGAGCTCCAATGTTCACGGCGTAGTAGAAAGCTTTTTTAAATCGAAGAAATACATTGTGCCGAGCGCTATTGTGAGTCCCATTTTTGCGGGATGTGTTGCCGCTGTGTATGTGGGCACGGAGCGCGGACGATTTGATCCCGCGCGCGACGCGCTGGTTTTCTCCCCCGGGAATGATCCCGAAGCCCGGCTGGGACGTGAAGATCGGCGGGCCTATGAGAAAGAATTGAGCCATTTGCTGGCTCTGGACCAAGCAACAGGATCGGCGCCCCATGTCAAGAAAAACTGGGAACACATGGAAGCGAAGGCCAACACCGAATTCGACGATCAGGGCCGGCCAGTATTGCAAATGCAGTTGGAATCGGGGTTGGTGAACGTGGGTGTTTCCGCCGGCAACGTTCTTAACGGCCATGCTCCCGCGCAACTGACGCAGGAACTTCTCGCGGCCAGACTGCAACAGGAATTGCGCGATAAAGCGCCCCACGGAGTGGCGGAGAGCGAAGTCACTCGCGATTGGAATCTGCTGCAGGAAGCGATACGGCAGAGCGGAAGTGAAATTGCGCGAAACGCAAGACGGCAGCCGCTGGAAGCCTCTGCGAACACCGGAACAGCCAATCCTCGCGCGGAACGCAGCCGCGGGAACCTGCCTTAACAAATCCGTACGGCGAGGAAACTCTCTGATTCTGACATCGCAGATCTTTTCACTGAGTTCTTTCAGTTAAGACAAAAGCCGCGCCCTAGTGGCGCGGCTTCTTTAAGTCTTAACTATTTTCTCAACCAGCTATTGTCGTTCCTCACTGAGGACGAGGGATTCCGCCGCTAGGAATCGGAGGTTGGCCCGGGGCCATCTGCTGCTGCATCTGCAATTGCCGCTGCTGCATTTCCTGCAACATCTGCTGCGGAGTCTTTATGCCGGGCTGATCGGCGGGAGGCGTCTGTTCCGCTTCGGCAGTAGCCGCGTTTTGGTCGGCGCTGTCGTCGGGAGTCTCTTCGGGCGACGCGTCGGCATCGGTGGTATCGGGCGCGGTGGCGTCCGGCGGAGGGGCCATGTTCGGCTGATTAGGATCGGCCTGCGGTGCGCCTGGAGCTTGATTGTCGCCACCGGACTTGGCCACCAGAACCACTCGCGTGAGCAGGCCGGTATTAGACGGAGAACCGAGCAACACGTAGTTGAACTTGGAACCATTCAGTAATTCGGCGACCACATCGCGCGCCGGTCCCGGACCCAAGTGCGTAACCACACGCTCGCTGGCGGTAGGAGGAATTTCGATGTCAGCCGAAGTCTGTTTGCGCACCGCGCGCAGAATATCGCCTAGCGTGGAATTAGGCGCGACAATAGTGAGTTGTCCATCACGATAGCTCACTTGTGGCGCTACGGGCTGCATCGTATCTAAAGGCATCTGCGGCACTGGGCCCTGCGGGCCTGAAGGAAGCGGAGCCAACTGCGGCGTCTTCTTGGCGGCTTTGCGAGGATGAGTCGATGTCGTCGCAACTTCCGCGTTCAGGCATCCCAGCGACAGAGCCCCTGTCAGCAAGAGACATGAAAATCGACGTCGTGTGCTCATGTAGATCCTCCCTCGAAGAACTCTTAGAAAAATTTTATCACCCAGAAACTGTGTCCAGGTGCAACAAAAAACTTATTCGGTGACGCTTACCAAAGGGAACGTTACTGACAGTACGCCCTTGCGTAGTTTAATCCTATGGCACCGAGCGGGAGGGTAACCGGCAAGTGGTAATGGCACTCGCCGTATGTGATTGTCGTACAATGAATTAGCTGGAGAATGGCAAACAAATCCAAGGCTTTGGCATCTTTGAATAGACCGATTAAAGCCCAATCTCTGCAAGGAGCCGCTTCGATGATTTTCTCCTCAAGTCGAGTTTTGGCTGGTACTGCGTTTTTTTCACTTTTACTGGTTTTCCTACCCTGCGCGCGCGGCGAAGATTGCCAAACGTCCAGCGATATGGATGAAGGGACGCGTTCGGCCCTGACGAGCGCAGGCCAGCGCTACTTCGGCATGATCGCGAAGGGGGACACGGCCTCGCTGAAGGCAAATTCCATCCCGAACGTCGCGTCTGATTTTTCCGGCATTGAGGGGACGATCAAGGAGAATCAGCCGAAATTGGCGGGAACTCAAGCTACGGCGCGGCCGCCTTTTCTGCTCGACGCGCCCGGCACGGCGCCAATCGCGCACGCGGAATTTTTTTGCGGGGTCTTCGGCAAGAGCGGGCAAACTTCCAATAGCGCCGCTTTTTATTTGAACAATCTGCCGCCGGGCAAGTATGGAGTGGTCTTGCTCGACGCCGCTGCGGCTAAGCCTCCCGAGACGGTGTCGTTCATTCTGCAGCAGGTGGGAACGGACTGGAAGCTGGGCGGGCTCTATGTAAAGTCATTGCAGTTTGCCGGACACGACAGCGATTGGTTCATTACTCATGCCCGGGAATACAAGACCAAGGGCCAGGTGCATAATGCCTGGTTTTATTTTCTGGAAGCGCGAGACCTAATTTCGCCTCTGCCGTTTATGAGCACGGCCACGACCGACAAGCTCTATGACGAATCGAAGGGAATGCAACCGGCCGATGTTCCGGCGGAAGGAAAGACCGCGAGTCTTTCTGCCAGCACGACCACGTATCAATTGACTGCGTTGTTTCCTGAAGCCGTGGGCAACGATCTGGACTTGATTGTGAAATATTCGGCCAGCGATGTGTCGAATACGAATCTGACGTATGCCAGCAATGTCGCGGTTATGAAGGCTCTAGTGGCGAAATATCCAGAGGTGCGGGATGCGTTTGCCGCCGTAGTGGCGCGGGCGGTCGACCCCAGTGGGCGCGATTACGGGACTATGCTGCCGATGAAGGATATTAAGTAAGACGAGGCAGTGGTAGAAACGCCTTGCCAGGCCCGAGGGTAGCGCCCGGCGGGCGTAGGGTTCTTCGCTTCGCTCAGAATGACAGAGTCGATGTTTAGGCTCCGCCTCCTGTTTTTACTTCTTCCAGCGTGCAGTCACTGGGATCTTTATCATCGCGCAAGCCTAGAAAAACTGGGGCGCGTAACTTCGGTCCGCTTCCGCTGGTCGCGCCCTCAGTCCAATCGGCGAACTCAATCTCGGCTACCAGTTCCGGTTTGACCCAATAGACTTTGCGCAGAGCTTCCACTTTGCCGGGGAAGGGATTTTGTTTTGTCTCCAGCTTCTTCAGGCGGCTCCAGACTTCGGCCAGGGTCTTCTGATCGAAGCCGCTGCCTGCCTGGCCCACATGGATCAAATTCTTCTTCTTGTCATAGAGTCCCAGAACGATTGATCCAAAATGCGCGCGAGTGCCTTCGGGTTCTGTATATCCTCCGATGACGCATTCGATGCGATGCGTGATCTTGATCTTGAGCCATTCTCGGCTGCGCTGCTCGTGATAAGGGCTGTCGCGGCGCTTGGCCAGAATGCCTTCCAGGCCTTTTTCCCGCGCCATTGCAAAGAGCGCTTTGCCTTGCTCTTCGTAGTGATCGGAATAACGCATGGAATCGCCCGGCGTGAGCAAGGACGCAAGCTTCCGCTTGCGCTCTTCGAGCGAGACGCGGCGCAGATCGTAGCCATCGAGATAAAGAAGGTCAAAGACGTAATAGAGCACAGGCACATCGGCTTTGGCGACAGTGCGGCGGCCGCCGGGACGAAATCCCGTGCGCTGCTGCATCAGGCTGAAAGAAGGTCTTCCCTGCTCGTCGAGCGCGACCACCTCACCGTCGAGAATCGCGGTCTTCGCCTTGACCAACTGCGGCAGATCTTTCAGTTCGGGATAACGCGCCGTCAGATCATTCTGATTGCGTGAAACCAGGCGCGCTTTTCCGTCTTCGATAAACGCGACAGCGCGATAGCCGTCCCACTTGATTTCAAACAACCACTCGGGGCCGTCAAAGGGCTCATCGACGGGCGTGGCCAGCATAGGATGGATCGTGGACGGCATTGGCCGTTTGACGGCGCCGTCGAGGTCAGAAGTTTTAAACGCAGAGACCGCAGAGGACGCCGAGGGTTTTGAACTTTTCTTACTCTGAGCAGGGGGTGCGGACGGTAAATCGAGTTCGGACGAGAGCGTGGTATCGTCGTTATTTTTCTCGGAGGCCTTTGCGTTCTCGGCGTTTAATGTTTTTTTTTTGCGCCGCTAGTCGCGGCTTTCTTGTCGAGTTTTGCCACCGCATCGGCCAGCCAAGCAGCTTTTAGTTTGCCGCGTCCCGAGGGCTTGCTTCGCCATTCCGCCGATCCCTGATCGCCGGCAATTTCGGCCAAACTGCGTTTGCTCAGAACCGACGAATCGAACCCATCGATGTCGAATCCTTCTACTACGTCGTCGTCATGCTTCTTGATCATTAACCATTCGTTGCCTTTGCTTCCCGGTCGCCGACCGCGCATCTTAACTAGGGCGAAGTCTCCCTTGAGCCGTTTGCCTGCCAGGCGAAATTTCAAATCGCCTTTCGCCAGCATCGCCGCCGCTTCGGCTTCGGTGCCTGGCACGTATTTTCCGTTTACTGGCAAGGGTGAGCGCGGCTGCCAAGTGCCAACATCCCATACCATCACCGTACCTGCGCCGTAGTTATTCTCGGGAATGATCCCTTCGAAGTCGAAGTAGGAGACCGGGTGATCTTCCACCTGCATGGCCAGCCGCTTGTCCGCGGGATCAAGCGACGGGCCTTTGGGGACGGCCCAAGATTTCAAAACGCCTTCCATCTCCAGGCGAAAATCGTAGTGCAAGCGGGTGGCGTCGTGTTTCTGCACGACAAAGCGATTTCCTGCTTTTTTTTCGAGCTTGGCCGGAGGTTCAGGCGTGTCCTGGAATCGTCGTTTGCGTGCGTACTCTTCGAGGGCCATGAATGCCAATTGTAGAATAATCCCCTGCTCTCGCTTCGAAAACCAGCCCAGGCGTTGCGTCCAACTTTTGAAACTCGCCTAACCCGTTCAGATTAAACACTTTAGAAGCACCTTGTTGTTGACAGGAATCACGCATTCCGAGTACACTAAAGGGAGTTTATCCCTACGGGCTTTAGCTAGCCTCCCCTCCCTTAGTAGAAAACTGGGTAGACCCACGGAAACTTCCGTTCGAACCGGAGAAATCGTAATGGGCACAGCTAGCTCCACTCTGCTACGGGTTTCGGCGTTTTTGCTCCTTGCAGCCGGCTTTTCCGCGCACGCCCAAACCGTCACGACCTTTGAGGGAATTGACGCTTCGCAATTGTCCAAACCGCTGCTGGACTTTGATCCCAATGGCGCGGTCGGAACCAAGCAGTATATGGAGTGGGTCGATGTTTATTACCAGGCCTGGAGCACGACCAGTCCGTTTACCGCGGTTTGGTCCAAGCCGCAAGTTGGCACCACGCCTTTTACAGCCAACGGCCTCACGAATTGCTCCACCGTCAATGGCGACGGTATCGTCAACTTCGACCGGCTCGCGTCGCGCTGGATCATTGCCGGCCACAATCAATTAACCTCGACGATAACTAGCTATTACTACTGCGTCGCTATTTCCAACACCGACGACCTGACTTCGAGCAATCTTCAGTGGTTCACTTATGCGTTCCCCTTGAATTCCATTCTCGGGACCAATTCCCAGGGCACTCTGTATTTCCCCGACTGGCCCAAAATCGGTACCTGGTCCGATGCCTACTATGTGGGAATGGACTTTCAAGACACCAATAACGGCTTTCAGGAAGATGGCGTAGTCGCCTGTGCGCTGGACCGCTCCGACATGCTGATTGGCGCTACCGCGCTGCCTCCACAGTGCTTTCGCACTCCGACGAGCGGCGGCAGCCTGTTTACCGCGCACAGTCTTGAGCCGGCCGATGTGGAAGGCACGACCGCGCCGCCGGCGGGCAGTCCCGAATATTTCGTGAGCATCCAGAATCCAGTCATTGATGGCGTCACGACCACTTCCGACACATTTAACCTGTGGCAGTTCCATGTGGATTGGTCGAACCCGGCGAACTCCACGTTCACCGAAAGTACCGTCTCTGCGCCGGTTTACACGCCGGGGTGTTACAACGTCAGGTTTCCTACCAATACGGTTTGCGTTCCTGAGCCTTCGACGGCGAGTACCAACCAGCCCATCGATTCCGTTGGCGACCGTTTCATGTGGCGCTTGGCTTACCGGAATTTTGGCACTTACCAGTCGTATCTCGCCAGCCACACCGTGCAAGTTGGCACCGGAGCCTTGAGCCAGACCGGAATCCGCTGGTATGAACTGCGCGGCAACGGCGTGCCCGCCATTTTTCAGTCGGGAACAGTCAGCCCCGATTCGTCACTGTACCGCTTCATGCCCAGCATCGCGCAGGACCAGAGTGCGAATGCAGCCGTAGGTTACAGCGTCTCCAGCGCTTCGACGCATCCCGGCATCCGCGCTTCCTATTGGAATCTGACGAATCAGACTACGCCCACCGAGCTTTCGCTGTTTAGCGGAGCGGGGGACGAAGAAAATTCTTACAAATGGGGCGACTACACCAGCATGACCGTTGATCCCGTTGGCGGCTGCGCTTTCTGGTATGTGAACGAATATTTCAACACCAATCAGACAGGCACGGGAAAACCAATCTGGCAGACGCGCATTTCAACGTTCACCCTGCCGTCATGCGGAACAGTGACGGTGTCGCCCACGAGTCTGACGTTTGGTTCGCAGGCGGTGGGAACGACGAGCGCGACACAGAACGTCACGCTTACCAACACCCTCAGCACCGCTTTGACCATCAACAATATTTTTGGCAGCGGGACGAACCTCTCAGATTTTGGGCAGTCGAATGACTGCGGGTCGAGCGTTCCCGCCGGTGATTCCTGCACCATCGGCATAACCTTCACGCCCACTGGCACGGGCACTCGAACCGCTACTCTGAACATTTCCGATAGCGCCGGCAACAGCCCGCAAACTGTGGCTCTGACCGGCACGGGAACCAATTCTGCGACCATTAGCCTTTCCACCACCAGCATCAATTTCGGCAATCAGGCTTACGGCACGACGAGTGGAGCGTCGCAAATCACCGTCAACAATACGGGTGCCTCGACCGTAACTTTTTCGAGCATTGGACTTACGGGAACGAATGCTGCCAGCTTTGGCGAGAGCGACAACTGCGTACCCACACTGGCGGCCGGCAAAACCTGCGCCATCAACGTAACTTTCAGTCCTGCAGCGGCAGCCAGCTATAGCGCTGCGGTCACTCTGACTGACAATGCCGCCAACAGCCCGCAGAATGTTTCGCTGACGGGAACTGGAATTGTGCCAGTCACTCTTTCGGCGAGCAGCCTGGGCTTTGGCACGGTTCTGGTGGGCAGCAGCAGCACGGCTTCGCCAGTAACACTGAACAATAAGATGTCGGTGGCGTTGACCGGCATTACAGTGGCCGCGACAGGGACCGGGTTTAGCCAGACCAATACTTGCGGCAGCAGCGTCGCCGCCGGAGGACAGTGCAAGATCACGGTCACCTTCACGCCAACCGTCGCCGGCTCTGAAACAGGCGCGGTCACCATTACCGACAATGCAGCCAACAGTCCGCAGAAGCTTGCGCTGACGGCTTTCGGCCAACTGCCCGTGAATTTGAATCCAACGGCGTTGGCATTTGGCACGGTCAAGGTTGGCGCGACCAGCGCCAGCAAGTCCGTGGTCGTGGGCAACAATGAGAAGACTACGCTCACCCTCAGCAGCATCGTTCTGGGCGGAGCGGATCCTGGCGACTTTTCGCAGACCGGCAACACGTGTGGTGCAACGCTGGCCGCCGGCGCCACGTGCACGCTGACCTACACGTTTGCTCCAGCAAAGATCGGCGCACGCACCGCTACGGTTACACTTACAGATAGCGCTTTGACTAGCCCGCAAGTTATAAAGCTCAACGGCACGGGCCAGACGGCAACGATCGTCAAGGCCAGACTGATAAGGCCCTAATCGCAGAATACGGAACATGGAGGCCTGCACTCCATGTTCCCCTTCTGCACGTTATAATCCGCTTTCATTCCGCATGAAACGCGAATTCCCCGAAACCCCACTAGTCGGAGTGGGCGCTGTAATCATCGACTTCGCCGGAGAAGCCGCGCGCGTGGTTTTGGTGAAGCGGGCGCATCCGCCCTTGCAGGCGCAGTGGTCGATTCCCGGAGGCGTGCTCGAAGTTGGAGAATTGGTGCGCGAGGCGGCGATGCGTGAGGCTCTCGAAGAGACCGGACTCGTCGTGGAAGCGGGCGAGTTGCTGGGCGTCTATGACCGCGTTCTGCGAAATGCGGAACAGCGTGTGCAATACCACTACGTGCTGATCGACTTCTTGTGCCGGCGAATTTCCGGTGAATTGCGAGCGGGGAGCGATGCTGCCGAGGTGCGATGGTTCAGGCGCGAAGAATTGGCTGCGCTTAAGCTGGCGGAGGATACGTTGGATGTGATTGGGAAGGGATTTGAGAAGGCACATTGTTAGCCGGGCGCCTGGAAGAGATAGGCCGCGTAGCTGTTTACATGAATTAAGGTGTAGCAAAGCGGGTGTCACTGTAAACCATCATGGCGATATAGATGCGGGTATCTCTCTTCAATATTGTTGCGCGAATACTGGTCGCTGCAACCTTATGCTTGGTTCCATCCATAGTGTGGTCCTCAAGCGATGACGATCAGTGGAACAACGTCAAACGACTCAGCCACCGTACCACCTACATCTTCGTTGCACGTGACCATAGCTGCGCGCTGGGTAAAATCAAGCGCATCGACGATTCAGGTATTACGGTCGTGCGCCGCAACTCTCCTGAGGTTACGATTCTGCGGGCTGACTTACTACGGATCACAATAAACGCGTGGGTACCTAACGTCGTCTATACTGCCAGAAGCTCATGGATTGACGTTACGTTTCTCGCGGGAAAGTACTTCCACCCATACATCGCGGTTCTCACAAAGTCTGGACAAAAGCACGAGGGCAAACTGCGCGGCGCCTCCGATACAGCCGTGATTCTCGAAAGCGCCTCAGGCGCTGTAGACATTAACAAGAACGAGATTTCCACGGTTAACTATATTCGGCCCAGCCCACTCAGCGACTCTGCGGCTAACTCCGATGATGAGCTTGCTTGGATGAAGATTTTTGATCCTCAGCTATGGCCAAAGATGCTGCATCTCGAACCGGTTATGTCTGTTCGTCTGTACGACGCGTCGTTCCCAGAAGACGACTCTACGATCGTGTGCAAAAATAATCCTTGGAGTCAGAAGCAACCTGGCTTGGACGTGACGAGGCCAGCATATATACCCAAGACCCACTAGCGCACTATATGCCCAGCTTGTTTTTTCTCGTCTTCCGCAGCCCCGCGCCGGATGAAGTAATGCCACTTATCCATCGCTGCAGGCACGGCCACGTCAAAAAATCCAACCATCATTTCATCGGAAGTCTGATCGCCCCAGGTCACGGTCTTCTCGGGATTGGGATTGTGCGGATTGTTTTTTGAATTGTCGTACCAGGCGACGGCGCGCAGGCGCGTGCCGGCTTTGAGCGGGCGCGGCTCGGCCAGGCGATAACTCAATTGCCAGTGAAAGTGATAGTTCACGCGCAGCAGTGGCTCGATTGTGCCGTCCTCGTGCACGATGTCATATTCAAATCGCTTGCCGCGCAGGTGCATGTGCGGGAACAAACTGAGCAGAGTGGCGTCATTGGGCAGAGTGCCTGCAACCTCCACGCGGAAATTGTCGGCTCCGGGAGGAATCACGAGCGCGTGATTGTTGAGTTGGAGCGTGATGACACGTTGCTTCGGCGGGCTCTTGGCAAAGACCAGGCCCATGCTCGTCTGATCTTCGGCCGCCGTGCCGTTTGTGGTGTAGTGCATTTGGAACACGAGGTCTGATCCCGCAGGAACAAACTTCGCCATGCTGTCGGGCCATTGATCGGGAGAACTTCCCGGCGCATAGACGAGAAGCAGATCGCTGGTAGTTTCATGCGCCTGCCGGCGCTCGTCGGGATCGGTGAGCATCGAAGCAGTGAACGGAGATCCCGCGGGTGCGTGCCTCAGCCACGTCGAGTCGGGCGGGCGAATGTACACCACGGCGTGGTGGACATGATCGGGCGCGGATGGACGCATCTCCGCCATCTGCACCCAGCGATCTTCCGCGAAATGCGTGGGCACGATCTCGTACGTGTATTCGACTTCGCCGTTGGCCGGAAGTACGACGGGCTTGGGCATGATCACGACGAGATCAGGCTGGGCGATATTCCATCCGCTCGCCCATTTCTTGGGCGACGGGGCGTCGTGTGGATCGCCGGCGGGCGCTTTGTTTTCCGCCCACGTCACCAACGTTTGAATTTGCTGATCGGTCAGCGAGGGATCGTTGGCGAAATGTCCGTAGCGGGGATCGGCAAACCACGGCGGCATCATCTTCATCGCGACGGCGGCACCGATTTTGCGCGCAACGGGCTGAACCTGCTCGTAAGTGACGAGCGGCAGGTCGGCGATTTCGCCAGGCCGGTGGCAACTCTGACAGTGGTTCTGCAAGATGGGAAGAACATCGCGATAGAACGTGGGCGAAGCCAATTTGCTTTCGTGCTGATCAGTCGCGGGAGACGAGTTTTGGTGTTTTTCGAGAAGGCGGATGGGCAACGCCACTATGCACCCAGCGTAGAGAAAACATGCCAATCGATGAGCGATCGTGCCTCGCACTCAGACCTCCGATTCCAGTGTGCCACAGGCACGCGGCGCACCGCTTGCAGCAAGCTTTATCGAGCGAAGCTTCCCGGCAAAATGCTACATTGAGCATTCATGTCGGCTCCCGAGTCCATCTTCGTGCGCGCGTGTAAGTCTCTGCCGGTAGAGCGGACTCCGGTGTGGTTCATGCGCCAAGCCGGGCGCTACATGCCGGAATATCGAGCTGTCCGCAAGCAGCACTCTTTACTGGAGATTTGCAGGAACCCCGCGCTGGCTGCCGAAGTGACGATCACGGCCGCGGAAAAGCTGGGCGTGGATGCCGCGATTATTTTTGCCGACTTGCTCTTGCCGCTCGAAGTCATGGGATTGCCTTTTCATTTTTCAGCGGGCGAAGGTCCGGTGATCGAGAAACCGATCCGCGAAAAAGAAGACATCAAGCGGCTGCGCACCGACCGGGCTGCGGAACTCGGATATGTGGCCGAAGCCGTGACTCGCGTCGCGAAACATTTTGGCGATCGGCTGCCGGTGATCGGTTTTTGCGGCGCGCCGTTTACGCTGGCCAGTTACATGATCGAAGGCGGTGGTTCACGGAATTACGTTCACGCGAAGCGAATGATGTACAACGCTCCCACTGATTGGGATGAGCTGTTGCGAAAGCTTGTCGATGTCACGGCGGAATACTCGTGCGAGCAAGTGCGCGCCGGAGCGGATGTGATTCAGGTGTTCGACAGTTGGGTGGGTTGTCTCAGCGGAGAGGACTATCGCCGTTACGTTCTTCCCCGCACAACAGAACTCATCCGGCGCATTCGGCAGAGCGGCGCTCCCGTCATTTATTTTGGCACCGACAGCGCGATGCTGCTTCCATCGATGAAAGAAACGGGCGCGGAAGTGATTGGCCTCGACTGGCGTATTCCGCTGGATGAAGGCTGGAGTCGTCTCGATCATAGTTGCGCGGTGCAAGGTAACCTTGACCCCGTTTTGCTTTTCGCGGAATGGAAAGAATTGAAGACGCGAGCGGAAGATATTCTGCGCCGCGCCGCTGGACGCTCTGGTCACATCTTTAATCTTGGCCACGGAATTGTGCCCGAAACTCCGGTAGAGAATGTGATGAATCTAACGCGCTTCATGCAGGAGTACTCGCAGGAATACTCCAATAAGCAATCGGGCGTCGAGAAGCCGGAAGCGGGAAGCCGGAAACCGTGATGCGCATTGCCATCGTGGGCGGAGGAATTTCCGGACTTCGCGCCGCCTTTACCCTGGAGCAGCAGCGCCGGGGCGCAAATGCAAATCTGGAATACATGTTGTTTGAATCATCGGCCCGGCTGGGCGGAGTTCTGCGTACCGAGCAAGTTGACGGCTGCGTCGTCGAAGCCGGGCCGGATTCGTTTCTCACCGAGAAACCCTGGGCCGCGGATCTGTGCCGTGCGCTCGGAATCGGCGACCAACTGATTGGTTCGAATGACGCTGGGCGAAAGACTTACATCCTACGCGCAGGTCGGCTGGTCGAAGTTCCCGACGGCTTGATGTTCATGGTTCCGACGAAGATTTTGCCAACTGCATTTTCTCCGCTGTTTTCCTGGAGGACGAAGCTGCGCATGGCGCGGGAATTTTTCCATCCTCCGGCAACTGCGACGAGCGATGAGAGCGTGGCTTCGCTGGTCGCCCGGCATTACGGCGAAGAAATGGTCGATTGCCTGGCCGATCCGTTGCTCTCCGGAATTTACGGCGGCAATGCGCAGGATCTCAGCGTGCGCGCCGTTCTGCCGCGCTTCGTGGAGATGGAGCGATCGCACGGCAGTTTGAGCCGCGCGATGTTGAAGGCCCGCAAACAAGTGCCGCGCCCGAACGTGCAACGTCCGTTATTCACGTCATTGAAAAACGGAATGGAGCAGTTGCCGCAAGCGATTGTTGCCCGACTTCATCCATCCTCGTTATTGACGAGCACTTCCGTGCAGGCAATTCATGCTGACGGCGGAGACTGGGTGATCTCCTCTGGAACTAAGAAGGAAAAGTTCGACGCGGTGATCCTTGCTGTTCCGGCTCATACTGCTGCGTCGCTCCTGCACGACTGCGCCACGCAACTATCTGACGAGCTATCCGCTATTCGATACAGCTCGTCGATTGTAGTGGCGCTCGGTTATGACGCGAATGTTCGTCGCACGCTGCCGCCGGGCTTTGGTTTCCTGGTGCCGCGCAGCGAAGGCAAGCAAATATTGGCTGCGACGTTCGTTCACAACAAATTTTCTCATCGCGCTCCGGATGATCGCGCTCTGCTGCGCTGCTTTTTGGCGGGAGCGAATGCGGATGCCATGGGCCAACAATCCGACACGGAGATCACCAACGTGGTGCGCGAAGAACTGCGGCAAATTCTCGGGCTGCGCTCCGTGCCGTTGTTTACGCGAATCTATAAATGGAAGTCGGCGATGGCGCAATATGGCATGGGACATCTGGACCGATTGGATCGCATTGAGCAGCTTTGCCGAAAGTTGCGCGGAATAGCGCTGGCTGGTAACGGCTATCGCGGGATCGGGATTCCTGATTGCGTGCGCAGCGGGATTGACGCTGCGAATCGACTCTTAAGCTAAGCGCGGATGTCGTCCGGCTTGCCGCTTTGTTCGGCGCGTAACCGAGCAACGACCAAACGGATGTCGTCATAAGAAATCTCAGGCGGCAAAATATCCTTCAGCGGCTTGAGCGGCTGAAACGGTTCTATCCCCACCTGAGCGCAAGCGGCTTGGATAACCGACTGTTTTTCTTTGCTGATCCAATGTTCCTGAAATTTGATTCGGCCTGTTGTGACCAGGTTCGCCACAGTGCTGGCCACAGTTGAGACTTGAACGCCGCGCGTGACGGCGATCTCCTCGAAGGTTCGGCCTTCGTTGAGGAGTTGCAGCGTTTCATCGGCGGGCTTGGCGAGCTTCTTTTGCAGCGGCGCAGAACGCGCGCCGGCGCGGAACCTTGCTAGTGCGTTTAGAATCTCGGTTCCGTAGGTCTCAGCCTTGCGCTCTCCGATGCCGGGAATTTGCCTCAGCTCGGCGAAGAACTTCGGCTGCCTGTGGCAGATTTCTTCAAGCGACGAATCGTGGAGCACAAGATACGCTGGGATATTGTTTTCCTTGGCGATGGTGCGGCGCCACTCGCGGAGATAGTCGCGCAAATCCGCGTCTGGCTCGGGCTCGCCAACACCCAATTCCGGACGCTCCTTTTCCTTGGGCGTACTCGTCACAGTTACCGACTTGCCGCGCGCGGCACGCTTTGAGCTTCGCGACGGCACCGCATCCGACATCCAATCGGGCACGCTGCCGCAAACGTCGCAGGCATCGCATGAATTCCACTTAGGCGTTTCGCCGAAGTGCGTGCAAATTTGCCGATGGCGGCACAGCCTGGAATCGACAAAGGCGCGGATGATGTTGTAGCGCTGCCATGCGCGCTCGCGTTCCGCCGAATCCGTGATCTGATTGGCGAAAAAACCGAGCAGGGCGGCATCTTTCTTTTGCCAGAGCAAAACGCAATCGGCGGGCTTGCCATCGCGTCCAGCACGGCCAGCCTCCTGATAATACTGTTCTATCGACTTAGGCAGCGACAAGTGAATCACCGCACGCACCGTCGCTTTGTTAATCCCCAGGCCAAACGCAATCGTCCCAACCATTACCCGCACTTCGTCCGAGGTCCAATGCTCCTGGTTGGCGCGCCGCTGTTCACTGCTCATCTTCCCGTGATAGCCCACGGCGGAGATTCCCTGATCCTGCAGCGAATCCACGGTTTCTTCTACGCGCGCGATGGTCGGAGCGTAAACGATGACGTTGCCGCTGGAGTAGTGCCGCAACGCCGCAGCGAGAAGATCGGTTTGCTCAAACGATTGATATTCACGCACCAGGTAACGAAGATTGGGCCGGTGGAAGCTGGCGATGTATTTGTCCGGTTGACGAAGCTGAAGCTGCGCAAGAATATCGTGGCGCACATGGCGCGTGGCGCTGGCCGTAAATGCGGCGATGGGACGATCGGGAAAATGCGTGCGCAAGCGGCTTAGTTGCCGGTATTCGGGACGGAATTCGTGCCCCCACTCGGAGATACAATGCGCCTCATCGATAGCGAACAACGCTATCGGAACGTGCTGCAGCCAGCCGATCGTATCTCCACGAGCGATGCGCTCGGGCGACAAGTAGAGCAGGCGGTACGTTCCTTCGCGAGCCTGTCGCATCACGCTCGATTGCTGTTGATCGCTCAGCGTGCTGTTGAGCACCCCGGCTGGAATGCCCATCTGCGCCAGTTGCGTGGCTTGATCCTGCATCAGCGCAATTAGCGGAGAAATCACCACAACAGTGCGGTCTGAAACTACGGCGGGCAATTGATAGCACAGAGACTTGCCGCCACCGGTGGGCATCACGACACAAGTGTCATGACCGGCAATCAGGCTCTTAACCACGCGCTCCTGCAGGGGACGAAACGAACTGTATCCCCAATAGCGGCGAAGCGGCGTCAGTAGGTCAGTTTCCGGAGTCATTTGGTTAAAGCCAACGAGAATTAGTATAGGGGCAAAATTGCGGGCTGACGAAAACGGAGAGCTGTAGCTGCCAAGGCGGGCTCCCGGAGCGGGAACAGGCTCGCTGGCTTACGCTTGTTCGAGATCTCGTTCCGGAGGAAAATATTTTGCGTTGCGGTAAATGCGATGAAACACCAGCCACAACGCGCCAATTACTACAAAACACAATGCACTGCCTTCGGGGCCAACCGATCCCCCTGTGATCCAATGAGGGCCACGGAATGAAGAACTGAGCAGATGGCCGGGAAACACGGTCCCACTGTCGGGCACGGAATAGAAAAATGTCTCTCCCCAATCCCACGCCGCATGGAATCCGACAGCGAACCACAAACTGCCTGTGCGACGCAAAGTAAGACAGAAAAAGAAACCGATCGCGGCCGCAGCCAGCAAACCGGGCCACTCTTCGCCCCCGTTCCAGTAATGAATTAAGCCAAAGGCAGACGAAAGCACGACCGCTGCCGGCCAAAAACCAAGACCGCGTGTAAGCGTAAATTGCGTGTAGCCGCGCAGCAGAAATTCTTCAAAGAGGCCGACCAACAAGAACATCAGCGCCCAGAACGCGGCGAATTTTGCGATTCGCGCGCCATGCAGCACAATATGGCCGAAATCGAAGGCGTGCAGTTCATACTGTGATCCGACGAGAATTGTGATTCCTGCAAATCCCCACAGAGTTCCTACCCAGAACAGTTTACCGAAGGCGTTACGCAACGGAAGTCCGTAGCTGCGCCACGGCCTCTGCTCCACTTTTGCGAGTATCAGCGACGGGATGATTGCCGCCAGCATTGACCCAAATTCCTCCAGCATCATCGAGCGCAGCTCTTCAAGTTTCCACGATTCGCTCCAAAAACCTACTAACCGCTGCAAGCCGTAGAACATCAGGAAATAAAATGCGATCCCCCAGCCCGGGCGCAAACCGCCCGCGCCCATGAAAAGCGTGTGCCCGTAAGAAGGCTGGGTGGCGGCGGCGAATGTCGGAGCGGAAGAGTGCTGTGACGAATCTTCAGCTTCGCTCTTGTCAATTTCAGTCATTTCAACCCGTTCATTTCAATCTTATTCATCAGGAGATTACCCGAAACTGGCTGCGCCGTGGTAAAACACTCGACTTGCCATAATGCGTGACTTTTTCACACGCCAGCGTTTCGGCCGTCCCCAATTTCTTGCGGGCACGCTGTTGTGCGTGTTCTTCGCGCAGGCGCTCTGGCTGGTGAATGCTCAACTTCGGGGAACTTCCGGACCGGACGAAAGCGAGGCAATCCGCATCCGCGAAGGATGGAAACAACTGCACGGACGCGGCATAGCGGCCAATCCTTTTTTGGAGGGAACGCCTTCTGAAAATCGCGGGCAAGCCTCCAATGACGGGAATGGTTCGCAAGCGTTCGATCGCGATCATTCGCCCTTGGACTATCTAGTTTCGGCCGCGCCAATGCTCGCGTGGCCACGCAGTGCCTTTGACGCGGGAACTGCCAAATATTGGATGTGGCTGCCGCGAATTCCATTTTTGATGTGTGGAATATTGTTGGGAGCCTCCTTATGGTATGTGGCGAGAAGACTATGCAGCAACGCCGGAGGACTGGCCGCGCTTACACTTTATTGCTTTTCGCCGGCCATGATTCAGGCAAGCGCCGTCTGGCACACGGAGCCGGAACTGATCGCCGTCTGGGGAGCGTTCGGCACAATCTTTACCGCCATCGCCGTTGCGCACACGCTGTATGCTCCGCGCGAGGTCGTCCTCTGGAATTGGCGACGCATTGTGCTGCTTGGGATTTCGCTGGCCCTGGCGATTGGTACGCAGTTTTCGATGATAGTGCTGCTACCCATGGCGCTGGCATTCTTGCTTTACGTTGCCCCGGTGCGCCGCAAAGCCGCCTTCGTGATCTGGATTGCTGCGTGCATAGTGGGCATCTTCTTGCTTTTCGCAACGTATTTTTTTCACCCGCGAATGTTCGCAGACGCAATGTCTCACGCGGTTTTTTGGGGCGCGACGTGGAGAGGGTTTGCCGTCCCTGGAATCTATCGACAGGTCGCCGTCGAAATTGGACGAGCGTGCCCGGCGCTCGCCTTTATTCTGCCCGTCGCTATGATTACTTATGCAGCGTGGCCGCGCACCCGGTATTTCGGCAATACCGCCCCGCTGCTTGTGGCTCTGCTGTTTCTGATTCTCGGTATGGCGCATCCGCATGTTGCGGGGGAAGGATTTCTGCTGGGCGCAGTCCCCTTCCTGTTTCTATTTGTTTCCGGGGTAATCGCAGATCTGATGGAGACGCACTATCGATCCCTGGTATCCGCTTGCGTTTTTGGCATGCTGGCGGCTTACGCGCTTTGGAGTTTGTTTGCGCTGGCCCGCGTTCCCCAAGGTTAAGACGATGGACTTGGGCCGTGAGCGATGGATCGTGATGATCGAGCCGATAAATTACGCCACGGATCCCGGTCCACCCAGGGATTGTGGCAACTGATCCATGCCCACCACGGAGCAATCGCCGGGCACACGCATTCCCGCCTGCTGAATGGCGTGAATCGCGCGGAGAAAATTTTCCGTGCCCACGAACATCAGCGCGCCGGTCGCTTTGCCCAGGTCGTTGGTAGTGCTGTTCGCCTGAGCTCCGGGGCCGACCCGAAGGGCGCGTGCAAAGAGATTGGGCTGATAGTTCAGTTTTCGCGCTGCGGCAAAGATGCGATCCTGTGTGGGTTTTGGAATCACGCTGGACTGCGGGGCGCGGTTCAATACGAGCGAAACCGTTCCCGAGGTGAGCCCAACATAATCTGCCACCGACTTCAATGTGACGGGCCCTGATTTTTTTACGGGACTCTTTTCGATCTTGCGCATGATTTCTCCATTCCGGTTTCTCTGTCGCTTTTCCCTGCCACTCTGAACGGAAAAGCGGTATGAGAAGGGATCGATTTCAGATACACGTGTGCCACGGCACGCACTTTTTAGTTAGCTAGAAACAGCCAGGCCGGGACATCGGGGTCCGCAGATTGAACTATCCAACTTGGATCAGCATCAACAATCTGACAAAAACCTGCGAGGATGTCCAATTCAAAAAAGCTATCGCAACGATCAATGGAAAATCGATGTAATTGAGTGGGTCAGCGAGAGAAATTCAGTGAGATTCTTCCGCCGCGGGCGCGGTGTCAGCGGTATCGAGTTTGACTGCGCCAACATGCGGCATAACTGGTGGAGGCTGGAAGTCTCCTGCATCCTTGCCCGCCATCGCAACCGTCATGAAGTTCATCCAGATGGGTAGTGCCGCGTGCGCGCCGGTTTCTTTTGCTCCCAACGATCTTTTCTCGTCAAAGCCCAGCCACACCCCGCAAGTTGTGGTCGGCGAAAAACCGACGAACCAGGCATCCGTAAAGTCATTGGTCGTGCCAGTTTTGCCTGCAACCGGGAACGGCAATTTGGCGGCGGCAATGCCCGTGCCGTGCAGGACAACTTCTCGCAACATCGAAGTCAGAATGCGGGCGGTGCGGGCGCTGATCACATCTTTAACGTCGGGAAAATTTTCTTCCAGCACGCGGCCTTCATAGTCGCTCACCTTGGTTATGTAGCGAGGAGTAACGCGTACACCGTCGTTGGGAAACACGCTGTAAGCTGAAGTTTGCTCCAGTAGCGTGATCTCGGCCGACCCGAGTGCAACGGGCAGATATGGCGGAATCTTGCTGGTAATCCCGAAACGGCCCGCGTATTCGATCACACTCTTAATGCCAACTTTGCTGGCCAGTTTCAGCGCAGGAATGTTGCGCGACTGGGCCAGCGCGCGGCGCAGCGTGATAATGCCTTCGAATTTTTCATCATAGTTGTGCGGAGAATATGGTCCCGAGGCTGTATCGAAGGTGACTGGCTCATCGAGGATGGTGTCGTCGGGACTCGCGCCCTGATCGATGACCGTGGTGTAGACGTAAGGCTTAAACGACGAACCGACCTGGCGTAGCGCCTGGGTGGCGCGATCGAATTTGGATTCGTTGAAATCGCGGCCGCCCACCAGGGCCTCGATACCACCGGTAGCATTGTCGATGGCGATCAACGCCGCCTGCGCCCCGGAGTCCTGCTCCAGCGTGACGCGCGCGGCGCCGTTGGAAGTGAGCGATAGGATTCTGACGTAGCAGATGTCGCCTGGCTTGAGAATATCTTGCAGCTTCTGCTTCGTCCACACGGCATCCGCCTGGCCTAACGCGGCTGTATAGCGGCCAAATTTCAACGTGGCAATTCCCGCTCCTGAGGAAGTCACGAGCGCGTGAACGTAACCGTTGACCGACGGTTCGTCGTCCCAATCGGGATGAGAATATTTGCTCAGAGCCGCGCCTTCCGTGAGTACGTTCTCCAGGCGGCCTTTCCATCCATGGCGCCGCTCATAAGCCGCGAGACCGTCGAGCACTGCCTGATTTGCGGCCTTTTGGATATCCACATCGAGAGAGGTATAGACTTTCAATCCGCCTTCGTGAACTTGATCTGTTCCGTATTTGCCTTCCAGGTAGCGGCGAATTTCTTCGACGAAATTCGGAGCGAGCGAATTGGGATCATGCGCGAGATGAATAACCAAGGGCGCGGAGCGGGCGTCGGCCGCTTGCGCCGCAGTGATCTTGCCGTCTTCGAGCATAGCGTTGATGACCAGGTTGCGGCGCTTTTGCGCCCGCTCAGGATGATTGATGGGGGAATAGATTCCGGGCCCTTTGGGCAATCCTGCGAGCAGCGCGGCTTCATCGAGCGTTAGCAGTTTTGCGGGCTTGCTGAAATAATATTCTGAAGCTGCTTCGAAGCCATAGACTCCGTGGCCGAGGAAAATCTGATTGGCATACAACGTGAAGATTTGCGGCTTGGTGAAGCGCCGTTCGATTTGGATGGCGAGCATTGCCTCCTGCACCTTGCGGTGGAACGAGCGGTCCGGCGAAAGAAAAAGATTCCGCGCCAATTGCATCGTAAGCGTGGATGCGCCCTGCACCTTGCCGCCGGATTCGACATCGCGATAAGCCGCGCCGACAATACGAAAAATGTTGATCCCCGAATGGCGATAAAAGTCTTTGTCCTCGATGGAGACTAGTGCCTCGCGGAGCACCGGCGGGAAGTCGTCGTATGTGACCACCACGCGGCGTTGCAGGGCAAAAGAGCCGATGACGTGGCCATGATCGTCGTAGAGTTCGGTGATGGAACTCGGACGATACGCTTCGAGCGCTTCGACCTGCGGCAGGTCAGTGGTGTAGACCAGCACAAGACCGGCGGTCGCTCCCACAAGCGCCGCAACCAGCGCCAACAAACCGAACAAAACGCGGCCCACGAGCTTGCGTCCGGCAACCTCGCCCGGCGGAAGTTGATCGTAGGAGGACTTCATCGGGGGTTGACTCAGGATAGCACCAGCTTCGCGTCTTTCCCGTTCCCGCGCGCGCCATTGCCCTGGCGCGCACCGGACCTCTTGCGGCACGTTTGCTGAGAAAAAAACCGAGCCGATGCTCTCGCAGCGGCTTTGCCCGTATCAGAATCTGTATCCGAATCCCAGCGAGATCACGGGATAGAATTTGTAAGGCGCTACCTCTTTGCGAATTTGGATTTGTTCGGCTTGGAAGCTACTCTGGATTGATGGATCGGCGCTGGCGGCCAGGCACATCATATTTCCAGGACTGCACTGGATGGGGTTCATGTGCAGAGAGGCCTTCGGCTCGCCGTGGTAGACCACTCCAAACTCGAAGGGGATGCTGACCCGTCGGCCACGGCGCGGAATCAGATTTCCCCAACCCATCAGAAACATCGGCGCAACTCTACTAAATCCGATTCTGGCCGAACCGGTGATGGGATTGGTGAAAATGCCCGGCGCGGCCTCGGTCGCCGATGTGTCCGAGGTGTTGGCCTTTACGCGATTGGCATCGTAAGCGAGCCCGGGACTCAGATGGAACGAATTTCCGAAGGGAAACCAGTCGTAATTGGCCTGCAAGGAGAACAGGCTGAGTTGCGCGACATACAGACTGCCGTCGTCCTTAAGGTCATGATCGTACACAAAATCGTTGAACCCTATACGCAGATTCGCGCGTTGTGTGATGGGAGTTGCCAGCTCGATTCCAGCGCCCAGGGTTGACATCTTCAGGCCGATGCCGATGTGAGGAAACTTTGGCCGATCATCATCCTGTTGGGCACATGCAGGGACAGGCAAACAGAGGATAAAGAGATGCGCTGACACTATGGCCAGCGCGCACAGACGTGACAAAGTGCGCTCCTAAGAAATGAGTTTTTGGGAGGGGAGAAAGCGAACAGACCACGCTATCGTAGCGGGGGCCGGAGGCGGGGTCAATCAATATTAGAGACGAAATTTCTCATTAAAAGAAAGTTCGAAGGATCGTAATTGATCTTCTAATCAAATCGATTGTTGCAGTCGGCGTTCTACGAAAATGCCGTTCGGAATCTCTTGGATGCGCTGTGGCCTTGTGAAACCATCGTCGACGGCAGATTGGTTTTGAGTGGCGCAGCACATTGGGCGCTGCGATAATCGCCACGTCGGATGAGGCTTGGTCCAGGAAGCCGGCTTCACACTCTTCAAGAAACCCAGATGGAGATCATTATGAAATCTTCTTGCGTCTTGCATGTACTTCTCTTTGCTTTTGTAACGGCCAGTTTCGCCCAAAGTACGGGAACCATAAAGCCGTCTGGCTCCCTTGAGCAGACGCTGCGAGCCAGCGAGAGCAATCTGATTGCAGCAAAGCGAAAAGACGATGCGGTCTTTTTCAAGCGCACGCTGGCGGAGAATTTTTCTCTGGTTGGGGTCGACGGAAAGTTGTTGGAAGGTGCGGAAGCGAAGGATAACCTGGGCGATTCCGATCTGGTGGAACTAACGCCCTACGACATGAAAGTGGTCGCTGCCAGCGACGACGTGGCCATCGTCACGTACGACGCAATCGTGCGCCAGGCTCCGCAGGAAGACCAGGGATCTCCGCCGCGTTATCAACATTTCAGTTCGGTGTGGGTGAAGCAGGGCGGGCAGTGGAAGCTGGAGTTTCACCAGGCAACGGCGGCGCATTGGGGAGACTGGTAGGAAGCCCGGCGTTTGCTATCCAATTTTCATGCGGCAGTAAACATCCGGTTGACGGCCACGCTGCGCCCCCCTTACTATTTGCTCCTGTTTAATCGATCGGAGTTGTGCTCAGGAGACAACACATGAAGCGGATAGCAATCGTGGTGGCGGGATTTCTGCTTTGCGCAGCCGCGGCACTGGCCCAGATGGAAGCCCCCAAGCCGGGTCCGGAGCTCAAGAAACTCGACATGTTTACTGGTTCTTGGACTCTGGATGGCGACATGAAGCCGGGTGCGATGGGCCCTGGCGGCAAGACCACCGAGGATCAAAAGTGCTCGTGGATGGAGGGCGGCTTCTACCTGATCTGCCATTTCGACTACAAAACCTCCATGGGAAACGGCGTGGGCCTCGCGGTGATGGGATATTCCACCGAAGACAAAACTTACACCTACCGCGAGTTCAATAGCCAGGGCGAATTCGACGACTCCAAGGGTACGCTCGATGGCGATAACTGGAGTTGGACGAACGATATGAAGATGGGCGCCATTACCATGAAAGGCAAGTACACGATGAAGATTCTTTCTCCCACGTCCTACAACTTCGCCTATGAGGTATCGCAGGACGGCACAAAGTGGACGCCGGTGATGGACGGCAAGGCGACGAAGAAGTAGGCCGATTCAAGCAGCCAACTGAACCGCCATCGTCCCCTGAATTTACCGGCCCACGCACCCGCCTAGTAATCGCGGCCGGGTCGCGAGACTATTTTGCTCCACGCGCGAGAGCGCCCAGATTTCCCGATTGCGCATTGCTGACGGCCGCTCCGTGAAGTTCGCCTTCGATAATCTTCGTGTTCGGAATCGTCTCGTAGGCGTAGCCGGTAAGGATGCTGGGCCCGTGCAGATCATTTATGCTCAACCGCGCCCAGCCATAATGGGTCTGCCCATTGATCGTGAACCTCAGGCCAAGATACCGGTTCGTGGAATGCGCCCACGGTCCATTCGACCACGAGTAAGGACCGTAGGCTCCGGCAGCGATCATAACGTTGCCGTAGCTCGGCGTTCCGTCCCCGGTAAGAAATTTCTCGCCCGGCCCAACGGGAACCCCAAAAAATCCTGCCGCCACTTCAGACGCAATCGCCCCGCCCGGCCGAAAGCCATTCCCGGCGGCCAGGGGATTCAGGACGATACAGTTGGAATGTGACGACCCACATTGACGCCTAAGAACTTCAAAATCAGGGATGCCGTCATTGTTAAGATCGATCGTGACCTTGCCGGTATCCTGGAACGAGACGTTCGCCGGAGTGTAGACAACTTCGCCCTCAGCAACTTTCGGCGCAGCCAACATGCCGATACCGGCAGCGCTGGCCACGGCCACGTAGGCAGCCAGGCGCCGGTCGAGTTTCGCGTTGATGGGTGATGGCGTGCGACGGGAAACGACTTTAGGCTGAGTCATTTTTTAATTCCTCGCTCAAGGTTCGATAACTGCAGGGCCGAGTGGGAGTTGCGTGCGCCGAGTCCCACTGAAAGCGAAGAGAATTGTGTCACCTGCGGAAAAGCGCGTCAATCGCCCTTTTGGGGGGTCATTTTTCGGGTAATAATATACTTGACTGACTGGAGATGATAATGGAAACTGAAAAGGCCGTGACAGGGCAGGCTGAGGACCGCGAAGAGCGGATTCTTAATTTGATTTACCGGGCGGGAGAGGGTCTGTTAAAAGGGCTTCAAACCCCGCTAGTTTTCCCGCCTCCAGAAGGTTCGCCCGCATTTGAGCATACGCTTCGCGAGATCGTCTCTGACGTTCAGGATCGGCTTGTGCATCGTCCGAAATCCGCTTTATCTGTTGCGGAGTAAACCCAGCCTTGAACAGAGTTTCGCCGAATGCGTCTCTGTCTATCCACATGCGCTCTAACTGATCGGCGATCTTGCTTAGGAGAACAGCAACGGCCTGTAGCGAAGGCGACGACATAGCGCCGCGAATTATACGCCGTTGCGGAGCGCGGAAAACAATCTCCACGCGACAAAAGCAAATAGAAGCCACAAAAAACCTACAAACAGATCGAAGCCTGTAGCTTGGTTATTGACGGGAGAAATGAAACCCAAGGTACCGTGGAGCACGGTTGGTAGCCACAATATAAGCACAAGCAAAAATCCAGCAATGGCTCGGCCTCTACTTTTCGATTCTTTAGGCATAATGGCTCAAAGTTCCCCCGCTTTTTCGAGATAATCCAGCATCTCATGCACGTTCTTTAATTCTGGTATTTCCCCGTCGTCAGCTTCCTCTTTTTGGCTTGCGAACTGTTCGCATCTCTTTCGAGTCCAGATTGAGCCGAGAGTTCGCACATGGTCTAAATCCTGGAATTGTTCCTTCGGCAAATCTGGGCGGAACGGCTCCTTGCTCATTCGCTCCGCGAATAATCGCCTGATATACCACGATTGGGCATCCGCAGCTTGGAGCGGCAGGAATTGCAGGTCATCCTCAAACTTCGGCGAGGGCGCTATAAGGTGCCTGAGTTCCGGCGGCAGCATCTTATGGGTCAGTTGATACCAGCGCGGAACCTTCGCCGCCAGTCGCGGGTTATTGTCGAAGATAAAGTCCACGGTGTCTTCCGATTTTAGTGCGATCTGATTCCATAGAATCTTCATCACGATGTCGAAGAGGGCGAGGAAGTACGGATCGTCAAACTCACGGTGGACTTTGCCTTTGATGTGCGCCTTGTAGAGATCAATAGGCACCACGGAAACCACGGAGGCGTGAGCGGCCATCCGAATCAGTGAGAAGAATTTCTTGATGCGCTCATTTCGGGCAGTCGCCTTCATTCCGCCGAACTGCTCGCTGCGGGTCGCCGCTTCGCGCATTTTGAAATATTTGAGCGACGGAGGTTCGTCGAGCAAACCTTGCCAATGGTCGGAAAAATCCTCCCACCAATCTAGGCGGCTAACGTAGCCGGATAATACGAAGACGGGCTTCCCGGTGCCACTGTCATCGACAAAGGCTTGGAACGTGGTCACCCTGCGCGATCCTCTCTTGTGCTGAGGAAGACCAGAAACCAGCGCTCGCAGTCTCTCGCTGGGAGTTTGACTTTCGACGCACACTGCGACTACCCTGCTTTCTAGGTAGCCCCAGAGTGAGCCAGAAGCCAACGCGCCCGACGCAATCCGCCAAGAATGTCACAGGCGATTTTGGCAAGTTCACGGATTTTATGCGGAAACTTGTAGCCGTTCCGCATTCGGAAATCAAAGCTAAACTCGACGCCGAAAAACTGGAGAAGAAGCGGAAACGCGCTTCTTCCCGCGCTTCCCACGGTAAGGATTAGAACGGCGTTTCACCCACCTTGCCAGTTACCTCAGCGAAGGTTAACCGCTTCCCTACAATCTGCGATAAGACTAGGCCGAATCGTTCTGCATCGGTCAGTTTGCGTCCGTTTTCATCCTTGCGGTTATTGTAGCGGAACATTTGCTCATCCAAGTAACGCGAGAGATGGAACGGCTCTACAGCAACGTAGGTTCCATTCAATCCACGCTTGAGCAGGCTCCAGAAGTTCTCCAGTCCGTTTGTGTGGACTCGCCCGCGAACGTATTCCTTGGTGTGGTTCACAATCTCATGCACGTAGTTTTTCTGGCCTAGAGTCCGGTACGCTCCAGCTTCATCGGTGTAGACGTTGGAATCTTCCGCCACATGCTTGAGCACTTGGGCCTGTAGTGTGGCGCGGGAAGTGTTCGGCACAATGGCAGTCCGCACCTTACGCTGTTCGCGGTCAAGGAAACCCATCACGATAGTCTTGCTGGCGTTCGGGTCGCCGCCTTCCTTGGTCATCTTGACTCGCTTCCGCATGTGCATATTTTTCATCTTCCCGCCGATGTATGCCTCATCGACTTCGACTTCGCTGTTCTCGCCGCCGCCGAACTTCTGGAAAGAGCCTGTCTGCATTGCGAGTCTGATTCGGTGCATCATGAACCAAGCGGACTTCTGAGTTACGCCCAGAGCGCGGTGAATCTCGTAAGACGAAATCCCATTTCGGCAGCTTGCCAGCAACCAAGTAGCAGGAAGCCATTTCTCCAGCGGGATCGGCGAGTCCTCAAACACGGTGCCAATCTTGAGTGAGAACTTTTGCTTGGGGTGCTTTTCGTAGCAGCGATAGAGCCGCGCTTTCTCAAGGTAGGTTACCTTTTCGGATTCGCAGTAAGGGCAGCGAACTTTGCCATCTGCCCAGCGCACGGCGATCATGAATTGACGGCAGTTCTCATACACCGCAAAGAACTTAATGGCGTCTTGGAGTGTCTGTGGGCCTTTCATGCACCCACATTAGCAAAATATCGTTAGTCAGTCAAGTATATTATTACCATTTTTCGCGATTGACTGGGAGTTTAGACGTTCCCGGTATTCCATCTCTGGGACGAATAACTCCCGTCGATAAGTTCGAGGCGACGATGCCGTACTCACGGTTGCCGCAGGAACTACGGCCATACATTTATAATCTTCCATTCAGCTATCCATCACATTCCTCACGGTAAGGAAATATTTTGCTCGATTATCTAGGCGATTTAAGACGGACTCACATGTGCGGAGCCTTACGCGCTGCTGATGCTGGCAAGAAAACAGTGCTCATGGGCTGGGTCAACCGCCGCCGTGACCACGGCAATCTTCTCTTTATCGACCTCCGTGACCGCACGGGACTGACCCAGGTCGTCATCAATGCCGAGCGCGATGCTGCCATCCACGAAAAAGCCGGAAGTCTGCGCAACGAATACGTGATTGCCGTAATCGGCACGGTGAAACTGCGCGAGGCGAACACGGTCAACCCGAACATGCCCACTGGTGAAGTGGAACTGGTCGCCGAAGAGTTGCGTATTCTCAACGAATCCAAACTGCCCCCATTCCTGCCCTCGGATACGGCGCTTACCAACGAGGAGACGCGGCTTAAATATCGCTATATCGATCTGCGCCGCGACGTGATGCAGTTCAACATCGAGACGCGCCACAAAGTCGCGAAAGCAATCCGCGACTATCTTTCCGCGCAGGGATTCTTCGAAATCGAAACGCCTTTCATGACGCGCTCTACGCCGGAAGGCGCGCGTGACTATCTCGTGCCCAGCCGCGTTCAGCCTGGCACGTTTTACGCGCTGCCGCAGTCGCCGCAGTTGTTCAAGCAAATTTTGATGATCTCGGGGTTCGACAAATACTTCCAGATTGTCCGCTGCTTCCGCGACGAAGATTTGCGCGCCGACCGCCAACCCGAATTCACCCAGATCGATTTGGAAATGACGTATCCGCAGCCCGAACGTGTGTGGGAAGTAGTCGAAGGATTTCTAACGGCGGCCTTCGCCGCCGCCGGCTCTGTGATCGAGACACCTTTCCCGCGCATGGATTATGACGAAGCAATCCGCCTTTACGGTATCGACAAGCCGGATCTCCGTCTTTCCGCCTTCACCGACGTGCGCGAATGTTTTGCTCCGGAAAATTTGCAGCAGTTGGCCGTGAATGCGAACTTGCCGGTGGTGGCCATTCGCATTCCGAAAGTCGGTGAGCTTTCCCGCGCCGAGCGCGACAGCATCAAGCCGCTGTTCATTTCCAAGGGCGGAGCCAAGATATTCGAAGACTTCAAGCGAATCGAAAAGAATTTCTCCGAAGCCGCCGCGAAAATTTCTGCGAAGGTCGGGAGTGAGCCCGGAGATCTGATTGTGATTGTCGCAGGCTCGGCGCAAACCGGCGAACGGACGGCGCTCCCGGCGAATCGCAAAGTCAGTCCGCAGGAACTCTCAATCTACGCTTCGGCCGGATTGCTGCGCCTTGCTCTGGCACAGAAATATGCCGACAAGCATGGCATGTTCAAAAAGTCGGGCGACCCGCAAAAAGATTTCCGTTTCGTCTGGGTCACCAACTTCCCCATGTTCGAGTGGGATGAAGGCGAAAAGAGCTGGATGGCCGCTCATCATCCTTTTACCTCGCCGCATGAAGAAGACATGACTTTGCTGGAAACGGGAGTTGACTCCGTTAACGACCGGCAATCGTCGCTGAGTGCGGTGCGCGCGCTGGCCTACGACGTTGTGCTGAACGGCACGGAGCTCGGTTCAGGCTCCATCCGTATTCACCGCCAGGACGTGCAGAGCCGAATCTTCCGCGCACTGGGCATGACCGACGAAGAAGCCCGCTCTCGGTTCGGATTTTTTCTGGAAGCGCTGGAATACGGCACGCCTCCACATGGAGGCATCGCGCTGGGGCTGGACCGCATCGTCATGATCCTGACCGGAGCTGAGAGCCTGCGCGAAGTCATTCCGTTCCCCAAAACAGCTCGCGCCGTAGATTTGATGGTCGATGCGCCTAGCGATATTGGAATTGGCCAGGGTGATGAGTTAGAACTGCTCTCAGCTTGGCCAAGATTGTCCGAGCGCGAGAGGGCACTGGCAGGGTATTGCCAGAGCCTGTTGAAAATTGTAGACAGTCTCTTCTTCGATCGCCCCCTTAAATGGGAGACACACTTCCAGCAGGCGATGGCAATAAATCTCACAAAGGCGTACAACGATGCCCATGCTGCTGTGCAGCTTTCGAAAGCTGGATATGCCTTGCAGGCCGCTGCACTGTGCCGATCTATCGTGGAAGCAGCCGCCAATAGCGAATGGATTGCAGCGGAGCCTGAAGCCCGGGCGACGGCGTTTCTGAGGTCCGTTGGCCCCGAGGCGAAACGGTTGGCCGGCAAGATTCATCGGTCTGCACAGTCGAGAGAATCCCTCAATGCTTTGGAAAGAGCAAGCTCTCTCGCGGCAGATGCTGGATGGCCGAAGACAGTTCGGGAGCGTTTTCAGGGTTTAGGGGAGAACGCTGCTACATATGAGCTCGTTTTCAGTATGTTGTCGCAATTTGTACACCCCACGGCAGCCTCGGTAGCAGCGGTTACCAGATACGACGGCGGCGAACTAAGTTTCCGTATCGGTCCCAACGACGAATTCGTCGAGCTTGCGTTGGCAATAGTTTTCGACTTCCTGTCGAATGTCGTGCTCACCGCAACCAAAGCCTTCGACCTGCCCCAAGGGGCCGTCCTAGATGCTCGGAATGGCTTTCAAAAATTGCAGGCAGCCCTTAAATAATAAGCTTTCCGAGGCATCACATTGCAGCGGAACCCTTACCTATGAACATTCTCGATCTGGTCGTCGGCAAACCTATCAGAACTAGCGACGAACGGGCCGAGCAGATCGGCCCGACGCAAGGTGTTCCGATCTTTGGCCTCGATGGCCTGAGTTCGGCCGCCTACGGACCGGAAGCCGCGCTTAGCCTTCTGCTTCCGCTGGGCCTTCTGGGCGTTCGTTATATCGTTCCCATCAGCGCGGCGATTATCACGTTATTGGTGATAGTGTATTTCTCTTATCGCCAGACCATCGCCGCGTATCCTTCGGGCGGCGGCTCGTATACGGTGGCGCGGTTTAATTTAGGAGCGCCAGCCGGTTTGCTGGCCGCCGCGGCGCTGCTGGCCGACTATATTCTGACCGCGGCTGTGGGGATTTCCGCGGGCGTGGGGGCGCTGGTTTCAGCCGTTCCGTCGCTGCTGCCGCACACGGTTTCCTTGTGCGTGGGAATTCTGATCGTTATTACGATTCTCAACCTGCGTGGAGTGCGGGAAGCTGGCACCGTGTTCGCGATTCCGACTTACTTGTTTGTGGGCACGCTGCTCATAACTATTCTTGCGGGGGTTGCGCGGGTGCTGATGAGTGGAGGGCATCCGACTCCGGCATTTGCGTTGCCGCCTCCGCCGCCGGTAACGGAGGCAGTTGGCTACTGGCTGCTGCTCAAGGTGTTTGCCAGCGGCTGCACGGCTCTGACGGGTGTAGAGGCGGTGAGCAACGGCGTGAAGGCGTTCAAGGAGCCAACCGTCAAGAACGCACAGCGCACGCTCACCGTAATTATTTTCTTGCTGGCGGTGCTGCTGGCGGGAATCTCTTATCTGGTGAAGGTGTACGGAATCGCAGCCACCGATCCGGGTAAACCGGGCTATCAGAGCGTGCTTTCGATGCTGACGGCTTCCGTTTTCGGCAAAGGATTTTTTTACTATCTTACGATCGGCTCGATTCTGGTAGTGCTGTCTCTCTCGGCCAACACTGCATTTGCCGATTTTCCGCGGCTATGCCGTGCGATCGCCAGCAATAATTACCTGCCCCATGCCTTTGGATACCGCGGACGGCGTCTAGTTTATACCTATGGGATTGTCGTGTTGGCGGTGCTATGCGGCGGGGTGCTCATCGCGTTCGGCGGCGTGACCGACAGACTGATTCCGCTTTATGCGGTGGGCGCGTTTCTGGCCTTTACGCTTTCGCAAGCTGGGATGGTGGTGCACTGGACGAGGAAGCGCGGGCCGCATTGGTTGAAGAGCGCGATGGTGAATGGCTTGGGCGCTTTCGTTACCGGCATTACGACGCTGGTTGTATTGGTCGCGAAGTTTGTGGAAGGCGCGTGGATTACGCTTCTGTTTATTCCCGCGACGATTCTTCTGTTTGCGCTGGTACGGCGGCACTATCACTTTGTGACAATGGAAACCGCGTGCAATGAAGCGGTCAACACAGAGACGCTGGCCCAACCTCCCATTGTGGTGATTGCGTTTGACCGCTGGAGCAAGATCACGTGCCAGGGAATTCAATTTGCCGCGCGCCTTTCGCCGGAGGTCATAGCGGTACATGTCGAGCCCAGCGAGCATTCCCCAAGGCTCGAAGACGAGTGGGAACGCTACGTGGTGAAAGCTTTCCGGGCAGCAGGCAAAGAGCCGCCCACGCTGCACATGCTGCCTTCGCCGTATCGCTTTGTCATTATTCCGTTCGTGCAATACGTTCTCGATCTGTCGAAACAATTTCCCAAGCGGAGCATCGTCGTCGTGATACCGGAATTGGTAGAAGACAAGTGGTATGAATATTTTCTGCATAATCAGCGGGGAAGAATGTTGGAGTGGGTGCTGATGGCGCGGGGGAATGAACGCATTTTTACGGTGAGCGCGCCTTGGTATATCGGTCACGGACGGTGATTTCAGCTGAATTAGTCGCTCAAGATGGGCCGCAATTTCAAGGAGTGCACATACCGTAGTCCCGAGCAAGACGATCCACGCGAAACCCGCGTCCGGAAGTTACCTTCACTCTATGGCCGCGTAGCGAAAAACGTCGATGAGGAGTTACACCCTGCGGCGCGTTTACCAATTCATAGTTGTCGCCGTTCTTCGCAATCAAGCTGAGACCATTACCCGTTTGCTGGATACATCCCGTAAGCGAAGTGCGGCTGCGATGTATAAAATAAATACCGACCCCGACCCCTGCTGCTACGCCAATTGCCGTTCCGACGATCGCCGCGGCACAATTAGCACAAATTTGCGATGACGCGCGTGCCGGACGAGAGAACATAGGCAAAATCAGCACGACGCAGCAGAGAACAGAAGTCAAGCGGCTAGATATCTTCAAAGGTGATTGCCTTCCCGCAGTATTTCTCTAGATTCAAAACCTGAGGCATCATACGCGGATTTTGAGGATAGGAACGTTTTCCCTACTGCGATCGCGGCTGCGCTGTGCTGCGAATCGCCGCCGGTCCAATCGAGGCATCTGAACGAGCCTCAGCCGTCGCTGACTTAAGTTGTTGTCCAGTCGTCGCAAGGCGGCCGTTACCTAGGTCATCTTGGGGAAGGTGACGATTCGAGTCAATATAAGCAGAGCACCGGAAGCTGAACGGCTTCTCCAGGATTACTCTGCATGAACATTGACGACCTGCTGCGGATTGCCACGGAACGGCGCGCTTCGGACTTGCACCTCAAGGTCGGAAACTATCCTCACCTGCGAGTCGATGGCGAACTGCAACCGCTGACCGACCAGCCGCGCGTGAGCGCCGAAGACATGCTGACCATGGCGTTCAGCATGATGTCGGCACGGCAGAAGCAAAAATTTAAAGAGACCACGGAAATCGACATGGCTTACGGCGTAGCCGGGCTGGGACGATTCCGTGTGAACATTTTTCAGCAGCGCGGCAATGTGGGATTGGTGCTGCGCGTTATTCCGACGAAGATTCGCGCGCTGGATGAGTTGTTTCTGCCCAAAGTAGTCGAGCAAATTTGCGATATGCCGCGCGGGTTGGTGCTGGTGACAGGTGTCACCGGTTCCGGTAAGTCGACGACGCTGGCGGCGATGGTCGATCGCGTGAATTCCTGCCGCGCCGAACACATCATCACGATTGAAGACCCAATCGAATTCTTGCACCGCGATAAAAAAGGTTACGTCAACCAGCGCGAGATTCAGGTGGATACGCCTTCGTTCGGAGCGGCGCTGCGAGCTTCTCTGCGTCAGGATCCGGACGTGATTCTGGTGGGCGAAATGCGTGATCTGGAAACTATCGGCACGGCGCTGCACGCCGCCGAGACCGGCCACATGGTGTTTTCAACATTGCATACGCTGGATGCGGTCGAGACCGTAAATCGCATCATCTCGGTATTCCCGCCGCCGGAACAAAAACAGATTCGTATGCAGCTTGCGGCTGTGTTACGCGCGATTGTAAGCCAAAGATTAGTCCGGCGCTGCGACGCTGAAGGCCGCGTGCCCGCCGTCGAAGTGATGATCAACACTGCGTTCATTCGTGAGTGCATTCTGGTGCCGGAGAAGACGCGTTCGATTCGCGACGCAATTGCAGCCGGAACCTCGCAATATGGCATGCAGACTTTCGATCAGTCGCTGTGGGATTTGTTCCAGGCCGGACTGGTGAATTACGAAACAGCTCTGGAGAACGCTTCCAACGCCGACGACTTCAAACTGCGCATGCAAGGCATCGCTTCGACCGCGGATATTTCGCGGCAGTCGATGCAAGCGGCGGGATTCAGCGGACGGTAGAAGCGGCTTCTGGCTTCCGGCTATCGGCTTCCGGAAGAACAAGAAGAGATTGACTGTTGTGTTGAGTAGCCTCCTTGGATGGGCGCACGCCGGTGCGCCCTTTTTTCTTTTTACTCGGTACTAGCCACCCGGTACTCACTTTGCGCTATCGTTAGAACATGCCGTTCGCCCGTCCCAAGAAGAAGTTCTATTCTGAGGATGAACTCTACGAATATGCAGTTGGATCGTTGGCCCGGCGCATGCGTACTGTGGCGGAGCTCAAGCGGTTGATGCGGGCGCGCATCGAAGACAGCGATTCCGAATATGGACGGACGCTGGTCGAGTTGGTGATTCGCCGCTTAAAAGACCAGGGCTATCTGAACGATTCGCAGTATGCGGCTTCGTATTCTTCATTGCGCCGCGATAATCAAAAGTTCGGGCGCATGCGCGTGGTTACGGAATTGAAATTGCGCGGTGTGCATGGTGATGTGATCGGTAAAGCCGTGGATACAGCGTTTGAGAACGTGAACGAAGAGAAGCAGGCGCGCGACTATTTACGCAAGAAGCGCATGGACAAACCGCAGGGACAAAAAGAAGCGGCGCGCATATTCCGCCGGCTGGCACACGCCGGATTCGGCACCAAGACGATAATGACTATTCTGAAGCGCTGGGACGTAGACGACGAAACGTTGACGGCGCTGGAAAGCGAAGCGCCTTAAGGTTGCGTGTTATTTTACTTAATACGGAACGGGCCATTTACCCAAAAACACAACGTATCGTGAAGGCTCGCATTTAGCGCTTTTTTTCGTGCGATCTCGTATCCGTGGTTAACTCCATTGAATTGAACACTGCTGCGTGACCCTTATCCTGGGGCTGGTGAACTTCTCTATTCGTTCGGCTAGTCTCTTCTGACTAGCATCTAGCCTACCCATACTAATCATGACCTTAGTAACACGCGAGTGCTATCACTAAGGTGCCATTCTTCAATCTGAGCTGGCCGCATAGAATTGCAACAGATGAGGCTCGGCTTTGGTTGTAGGGAAGCCGGTACTCGGTAGTTGCAACAGACTGGCTTTCTTCCTCCCCGTGGTGCTCCCCCTAAATTTTTGTGACCCCATTCTCCAAGTCCGAGCTTCAGTCTGAAGACGTGCTGCTTGACGGATCGCAGTCCGGACGGAATTCGTCCGTGCAGATCCGGTCGGTTCGGGTTACGCCGGATTCGGCGCAGTCGCCGACGCTCACCGAGAGCATGCCTGTCTATGATGATGCTGACGACTTAGCTGACGCGGCGGGCGCCAACGCGCTCTGGTCGGAAGTCAATCGCGAAGAGTTATCCTTGTGGAACAACCTCCTGATGCAGAGCGGCGCATCTCTTTATCAGTATCCATTTTGGAATGAGCCGCAGCGTCCGTTGTGGCTCCGGCCGCGATATCTCGTGCTTGAAGATCAGGACAAGCTGCTGGCTTACGTTTGCATTCTCACAGTGGGATTTGGTCCGGCAAAGATTGGGTTAGTGTTTCGCGGGCCGGTGCTGTTGTCGGGACAGAAGAAACTTCCCCAGGAAGCCATGGAGCGATTGCTGGCCTGGACACGCGCTCAGGGTTACATTTTTATTCGCTTCACGCACTCGGACGGCGCCGTGTTGAACCAGGTCGCCTCCGCTGGAGACGCGCGCCATCTGGATGCGTTCCCATATTTTCTGGATTATCCGATACTGTCGCCCGACTATGTAGTCGAGCAGCACGAGAGCGAAGCGGACACGCTGGCGGGTTTTGATCGCGAAGTGCGGCGCAAGATTCGCCGGGCGGTGGAAATGGGATACGAGTTCCGCTGCAGCGATTCGCCGGCGGCCCTGGCCGGCTTGTGGCCTCTTTATCAGGAGTGTGCGCGGCGCAAGGGATTCCGTCTGGAGCGTCCGCTTTCGGTGTATATGGAGGCGATGCGTATGGCGCGTCCCGACGGCGGCGCCCGCCTGTTCGCCGTGTATCTGAAAGGGAAGCCCGTAGGCAGCGCGCTGATTTTTCGCGACCGTGATACCGCTCACTGCACGCTCGCTGCATTTGCGGAAGAGCACCGGCAGTCCGCGGTTTTCCTGCACTGGAACTGCATGCGCTACATGTATGCGCAGGGCGCCACTCGCTATAACCTGGGCCCCGGCCCAGGCACTTTGGCAAGATTCAAAGAGCAGTTTTCCCGGCAAGGTCCGGAATGTCCGGCACCGCTGACTATGGTCTTGAAAAAAAATTGGTTTCGCTTCTGGATGAAGGCGATATTTCCTGTAGCGAAAAAACTGCGGCCGGCGCTGCGCAGCGCGGTTTCAAAATTGGCCGTCGAAGCGAAGCCGCAGGTGAAGCACGTGCCTGGCAGAGTTGCGGCACGTGGAGCATTCACCAGCTTAAAAAGCGTGCGTTAAAAAAATTCTTTCCGGGAGCCGAAGAACGGAAGCCGGAGGCTTGTATCTCAATCAATCGATTGCAGTTCTTTTCCCGGTTTAAAGCGCACGGCCTTGCCTGGCGGGATGGAAACTTCCGCGCCGGTGCGCGGATTGCGGCCGATTCCTGTCTTGCGAGGACGCACGTTGAACACGCCAAATCCTCGCAACTCGATGCGATGGCCGCGAGCCAATGACTTCTTCATGCTCTCAAAAACAGTTTCCACAGCCAGCTCAGCTTTGGTCTTGGTGATGCCGGTCCTGGCCACCACTTCATTGATGATATCGAGCTTGATCACGCGAGGCTCCCCGGTTCGGGCTCAGAATAGCCCTTCAAGTGATTGATGCTAAGGGAGATATCAGAGATTGTCAACGGGTGGACCAGCGCCGTAAACTGGCGTGAGTGAGAAACTGCAGCAGTCCGATCGAGGAACTATGAAGAAGGTCTTTCATTTCGACGCTCCACGAGCGAGGTATCACTGCGACGCGGCTATTTTGTGGTGCTTCGATAACCGTTTTGATATGGGATTTCGCAAGTTTCTCAAGCGTATTGGTGTGGTCAATTCCGATCCCATCAAAGTGGCGGGCGGAGCCAAGAGCCTCTCTTCTCCCGAGAACGAGAGCGACCGCGGGTTCGTTCTCGAACAGATTCGCATATCGATTCGGCTGCATGGAACGAAGAAAGTGATTCTGATGGTGCATTCCGATTGCGGCGCATATGGCGGGCTGGACGGCGGTTTCCGCGGCGACGCGAAGGCCGAGGCTACGCATCACGAAAAGGAACTGCGGCGCGCGGCGGCTGTTTTGCTGGAAGCGATCCCCGGACTGGAGGTGCGTGGGTATTTTGTGGACTTCGAGGGGATTTGGGACGCCGAACTGGGGAGCGAAGCAAAAGCCGAGGCAGAGGCGGTCGCGTGATGAGTTAAGGAAGGTCTGGTAGGCGCGGCAGGATTCGAACCTGCAACCGTCGGATTAGAAATCCGATGCTCTATCCGTTTGAGCTACGCGCCCCTCAATGACTTGCAGCGCCAAAGTATTCGGGTCGCTATTTGTGGCTCTGGATACTCCCAAAGGGGGGCCAACTCCTCGAAGGTATCATAAGGATTCAGACGACGGCTCATCGACCTTGCCTCGATGCCGGTTTGGTTTTGTGATTGGAACTTTGCCAACGTGCAGACACCGCCTTACAATTGAAATCAAACCAGAGTGGCATCCCGCGTAGAGTAAGTACTTTTCCTGATTGGCGCGCGTCTTGCGCTTCTTGTAACCTCTCGACAAGGCAGAGATAGCTGGCGGCCACGTCCTCTCCGAGGAGTGACTGCACACGGTGGCCCTGACGGGCCTTTGCAGTTTGACCGTTTTGGAAGCCATCCTTGGTCGCCAGCTTTATTCGAGGAAAGAGAAATGGGCAGTTCAACGGTATTCGGAATCTACCTCAACCTAACGACGCGGAAGCCACTATCACTGCATTAGAGGCAGCGAACTTCACCGACGCAGACGTTTCCCTCCTAACTGCCCCAAACATCGAAAATCAGAGTCTCGCTACTCAACGCACAACCAAGGCCCCCGCAGCCACGGCAAGAGGCGCAGACAAGAGGAAAGATATTAAGTGGTTGATCGTTTGTGAGGTGCTTTTTGAAGGGGCAGGTGCCGGTCCTCCCAGTGGGCCAACACCTGCATGGGGGCGTCGTGTCGAGTAGGATTTCAAATTAGAACGCTGTCTTCTTCCTCACAATACGGATTTTCCTGTACGCAAAAGCCGGAAGAATATGGAAACTGTGGAAAGAAAGAAGGCATCCGTTGTCGTCACAAACATAGGAGCGTACAGCAACGAATAGCATTCATTACGGCTGCAACCCGATAGGCCATAGCGAATGTTAAATCTAATCTCCCTTTGAACGCTGGATGCTTCCGAAAGCTTCGCGAACGGAGACTGAAGTCCCAGCCAGAAGGAGACTACAGTGGCGACTCTCGCAATCTCAAACACATTTAACGTGCTCCCCATTGCACGGAAAGAAAGCAGCTCCAGTAACAACGACAACCCCGAACTCACGCTTGTTCAGCGCGCTCAACGCGGCGACGAAGAAGCTTTCTCGATTCTTTTTCAGACGCACAAGAAGCGCGTCTATTCTGTTTGCCTGCTGATGACCAAAGATGTTGCCGAAGCGGAAGATCTGACCCAGGAAGCTTTCCTGCAAGTGTTCCGCAGTGTCGGAAGTTTTCGTGGTGATTCTGCGTTCTCTACCTGGCTTTATCGCGTGGCAGTGAATACTGTTTTGATGAAACTCCGCCGGCGAAAAGCGCCGCCGGCTGTGTCGCTGGACGAGCCGGTATCGGCGGAGTCACCATCACTGCGCCGTGACTTCGGGCAGGCGGATCTGCGGTTGTCAGGCGCCGTCGATCGCATTGCGCTGCGGCGGGCGATCGAAGAACTGCCGGAGGGTTGCCGGAAAATCTTTTCTCTGCATGAAGTCCAGGGCTACCAACATCACGAGATCGCGGAGCTATTGCACTGCTCGATTGGGAACTCCAAATCGCAGTTGCACAAAGCCAAGCTTAAAATGCGAGATTTACTCTTTCCCAAGAGGAAGGCTGTCCGGCGGAAAATGGCGGGACGGTCAACTCCCATCGCTGCATCTGCGCCTGATGGACTGGGACTTTAAGGGGCAAATTACAATTATTGCGATAACAATGGCTTCTTCCAGCGTGCCGGTCCCTCCTGGCAAATACAGGATTCACCTTATTCGACGACGCGGCTACAAATGGTAGCGTTTATACGCAAGTGACTGTATCCTAGCCACATAAGGTTTGTTCTTGGGCATAATGGCGATACACTGTGACGAGCCTGTTTTTCCCGGGCTCTGGAATCGAGCCGGCAACCGGTCATGACGATTCGCATCCTGGTAGTCGACGATCACCCCATTGTGCGCCAAGGACTGAAGACCCTTCTAGAGGGACGCGAGGGTTGGGAAGTAGTGGGCGAAGCGTCTGATGGCATGGAAGCGGTAGAGAAGGCCAGCGAGTTGCAGCCAGACGTTATGGTGCTTGACGTCACCATGCCCCGGATGAACGGGCTGGAAGCCTGCCGCGCGATTCGCCGCAGTTTGCCCAAGCTTGAAATTCTTTTTGTCACGCAACACGATTCGCCGCAGATGATGCGTGAGGCCCTGGATGCGGGGGCGCGGGGATATGTGGTGAAGTCCAATGCAGCGCGGGATTTGCTGGAAGCGGTGGAAGCCGTGAGCCAGCATCGCGTCTTTACTGCGCTGAACCAGCGCGATCGGGTTAGTCCGTTGCTTTGAGCCGCTACTCCAAGCTTTGGAAAGGTCGAAACCATGAAACTAAGAATTCTCCTCGCAGACGATCATGAGATTGTGCGCCGCGGATTGTGCGCACTGTTGCAGAAGCATGAAGGATGGGAAGTGATCGGCGAATGCAGCGATGGTCGCGATGCCGTCGAGAAGGCAAAGCAACTGAAGCCCGACGTCGTGATTCTCGACATCGGCATGCCCAACCTGAACGGTCTGGACGCAACGCGTCAGTTGATGCAACACGATCAGAATTTCAAAGTCATCGTGCTGACCATCACCGATTCCGACCAGGTCATTCGCGAAGCTTTAGACGCGGGCGCCCGCGGCTTCGTTCTTAAGTCCGATGCGGCGCGCGATTTGGTTTCCGCTGTCGAAGCCTTGCAGCATCGCCGCATGTTCTTCACTCCGCGCGTCAACGACCTTGTGCTGGCCGGATTTCTCGACAAGGGCCGCGCCATCTCCGCCACCGAGCCTCCGACTTTGCCCACGCTGACCGCGCGCGAACGCGAGATTACGCAACTGCTGGCGGAAGGCAAAAGCTCGAAGGAAGTGGCATCGCTGCTGAACCTGAGCACCAAGACGGTGGAAACGCATCGCAGCAACATTATGCGCAAGTTGAGCTTCCATTCGATCCGCGACCTGGTGGTCTACGCCATCAAGAACAACATCATCCAGATCGACATGCCCGTGGGAGCCAAGAACGGCAGCCCTGCGGCATAGGTTGTCGAAGAATAACGCCTCTGGAATCAGTTCTTAGGCATTTCCCTGTCTTGCCGTCATCTCGTTGTGGCCCGCCGCGGCCTCTGAAATCACGCCCTTGCCGACGATATTTCCAGGATCGCTTATTGGTTGGTTCAAACGGAAAGCCCCACTTCTCGCAACGGACGCGAGAAATTGGGCACCCTCTTCACCTAATGCTTCTTCACCTGCTGAATGTCAATAGCCGATGACTGTTTAGCCGACGTGCTTATTCAGGGCTTGGGCGATGGCTTCCTTGGGCTTGTAGCCGACGAGCTGCTCGACGACCTGGCCACCTTTGAAGACCAGCAGCGTGGGGATGCCGGTGACTTTGTAGCGCATGGGAGTGGCGCTGTTGGAGTCGACATCCATTTTGCCGACTTTGAGTTTGCCCTGATAGTCCTTGGCCAGTTCGTCCACGATGGGCGCGAGCGCGCGGCAGGGGCCGCACCACGTTGCCCAGAAATCAACGAGCACGGGCGTATCCGATTTCAAAACATCCTGGTCGAAGTTTGCATCAGTGACTTCGACGATTCCGTTGCCTGCCATGGTTTAGTTCTCCTTGTTCACGTCGCACCGTCCGGACGCGTTACCAAAGCCGGCGCTGCCGGGAGCCGATGATTAAGGATCCCGGGGTTTAACGGGCGATACTGTCTTATCGTAACAAGCTTTAGATGCAAATGGGAGAGTCGAGGTCGCAAGAAGGATATGGCTCGAAAATGTCGCCAATTGGCTTGAATAAAATCGATTTAGTTCAGTTGACCGGCGTATGTGTACGGTAGCGCTCAGTCGCTAGAAGACGAGCTTGACGGCGGCCTGCATGAGTCGTGGAGAAGTGGCGCTGACGACTTGTCCGAAGGTGGAACTGTTGATATTGCCATTCACCGCCGTTGGGCCGAAAAACTGCGCGTGATTGAAAATGTTGAAGGCTTCCACGCGGAATTGCAGCGATTTGGATTCGCTGAGCGGTACAGTTTTCATCAGCGCCATGTCGTAGTTGTCGAGTCCGGGTCCGTAGAAGAAGCGGCGCTTGGAATTTCCCGGAGTCCCCAGGGCTTGCAGGCTGAAGAGCGAAGTATTGAAGTAGGATTTTCCGTTCCGTGGGTTGGAGTTGAGATTCAAAGGTCCGAGCGTGTACTGCGGTTCATCCACACCGTAGTTATTGATGCCGTTCGGCTCGGCTCCCAGCAGGGAATTGTCGCCGTAGTTGAGCAGGGTCACGGGGAAGCCGCTGCTGAAATGGGTGATGCCGGATATCGCCCAGCCTTTTGTCCAGCCATTGGAGGCACCGAAGAGATGATCGAAAGGAAGCTCGTAGGCGTAGCTGACCACGAAATTGTGCTTCACGTCGAAGGCGGACAAAGCATAGCTGAGAGCCGGATTGATCGGGTTGACCTCTTCGCCGACGTTCGAGGACTGATCCATGGACTTGCTGAAGGTGTAGCTGGCGAATAATTGCAGGTTCTTACTGGTATGGCGGAGGCTGAGTTCCAGGGCGTTGTAGTTGGAATTGCCAATTGTGGACTGGTCGGTGTCGCTGCCAAAATTTGGGCCGAGCGGACCGCGGGTCCCGTTTACGGTTTGTCCTGAAGCCGTGGTGAATACATTGCTTTCGTTAAAAGGTCCGCAGGTAGCTGAACCTGACGTTACTTCGCTTGTCTGATTCAAGCTGAGGCACAACGCGGGATCGCCGGGATTGGATTCGATCAGCACCAGGAGCCGGTGAGACTGATTGCCCACATAGCTCGCGCTGAATAAAGTGTTATCTCCGAACTGACGCTCGATCGAGAACATGTATTGCTCGGTGTAGGGAATTCGGTTGTTGACGGGATATGCGGGAATGCCACTGATGGGCACGTATTGTGACCAGTCGACGTCCCTATCGGGGTGGGTGCTGGAAGAGTTCAACCGCGCAAAGTTTACGGGAAAATACTGGCCCAGATCCTGTCCATTGGAAGCTGTGACGAATGGGTTGGAAAATAGCGGCGGGGCGGGGCTGCTATAAGTGGTTCCGTAAGGAGCATTGGCCGCGAGGACTCCGAGGGTGAGGGCTTCGATGGATGTGTAATACATGCCGAAGCCGGCGCGAAGACTGGTTTTGCCGGGACCGCCGAATAGCCTACCGAGAAAACTATCTGTGCTTACGTCCGGCGAATAGGCCAGACCGAGGCGCGGAGAAAACTCATTGCCGGGAGGCGCAAGCGTGCGTCGCACTCCGGGATCGGTAGGATACAAGATTCCCGGCGGCGCGCCGGGAAAAACTACCGACTGCTTACCCGGTTCGGTGGTGGAAATCTGATTGTACTTTTCATACCAGGGCTCGATGCGGTCCCAGCGCAGGCCGTAGTTGAGAGTGAGGTTGGGCCGGAGGTGCCAACTGTCCTGGGCAAAGGCGCCTGCATATTTGTTACGCCCATAAAAAGGATTGAGCTGACTCTGGTTGTACTGGCTAGGAATTCCGAGTAGGAAGTCGGCGAAATCGAGGCCGGTCTCGCTTCCTGTGAAGAGGAAGTTGCCATTGAACTGTGCGATGGGATTCACATTGACCTGGTCATAGTGAAATTCGGCGCCGAGTTTGACGGTGTGGTGTCCTACGACCTTGGAAAAATTGTCGAGCATTTGAAAAGTATTGTTGGCCTGCTTGAGTTCGTTGGTGTTGGTTCCGGTAGAGAAATTATTGAAGACCAGATTTTCCACGCCTTCGCCTTTAGGGTCCAGCGCCACGATGCTTGGCGCGCCGGATGACGTTACGAAACCCTGAGATACCAGGCTGACTCCGAGTCCGCCTTGCGGTTTGCCGAGATCGTTGAAGGCCCGCAGAAAACTGAAATGAACTTCGTTGACTGCGGTTGGGCTCAACGTCTTCGTATCGCCCAGGCTGAAAAGTTGCGCGCGCCCCAGGTACAGCGCGTTGAAGCCCGGCACGCTGGCTCCGCCCTGAGCCACCGGATACGGATTATTAAGCGAATAATCGTCGAGGAAGTAGTAGCCGGAGATTAGACCCCAGCCCGTGTTGGCATCGAGACGTAGCGCGCCTTTGTCGTCCCGCAGTGCCTGATTGTACGCCGAGGTTGCGAACTGATCTCCCGAGGCATTCGGCGTGGGAATGTATTGCAACAGATGCTGGGCAGGCCCAGTCCACGCAGTGGTTGGAATTTGCAGGGTAGGCAGGACACAAGCAGTTGTGCTGCTTGCGGAATAATTTGTGTTCGGGCAGCCGGGAAAATAGTATGGCTCGCCAGCAGAAACAGGGTAGCCGAAGCTCTGCGAGAGCGTATTAGCCCATGCCGGACCGCTAACCGTCGTCGGCACCTCAAAGGTCTGCCCATTCACGACTTGGGTGGTGGAGAACGAACTTGCTAAGTCGGACAGATTGCCAGTTCGATCTTGCTCAGAAGGCACCGGAATTAACCCGGTGTCCACTCCCTGGCGCTGGCGAGTGCCTTGATAGTCAGCAAAGAAAAAGATTTTGTTGCGCTTGATAGGACCGCCGAATGTTCCACCGAACTGATTTTGAATGAACGTGCCGCGCGTGGGAGAGAAATAATTGCGTGCGTCCAAGTCGGTGTTGCGCAGAAACTCGAACAAATCTCCGTGAAATGCGTTGGTACCGGACTTAGTTACAACGTTGATCTGGCCGCCGCTGAATTCACCGTACTCCGCATCGAAATTGCTGGTGAGAATGCGGAACTCGGCAATGGAGTCAAGGTTAGGGATAATCGCTGTCCCCATATTGACGTCTTCTTCGGAGTCACTGCCGTTCACGATGAAAGCGTTGGCGAATTCCCGCTGGCCGTTAATGGAAATAGTGCCGGGATTCAGGTCGCCCGAGGGCGAGAGAGCGCTGGCGCCCACATCCTGGACAGTGTTGGAGTTGATGGACGTTGAGGGCGCAACTCCGGCCTGGAGTGAAAGCAGGTCGGTATAGCTGCGGCCATCCAGGGGGACGGCATTCATCTGGTCGCTGTTGATGACCTCGCCCATCTGACTGCCGTAGGTTTCAACGTGAACCGCGCTGTCGCTGACCGTGACCGCGTCGCTGCGCTCGCCAACCTGGAGCGCGGCATCGAGCACGATTAGGCTGTTAGCGTCAACCACCACGCCGGTGCGCCGGTACGGTTTGAAACCGGAGCGAACTATTTCCACGTCGTAATGGCCGATCAGCAGAACGGGAAAGGTGTAAAAGCCTTTGTCGTCCGTGATGGCGCTCTGGTGAACGCCACTGCCCAGGTTGATGGCGGTAACTTCGGCTTGAGCGACTAAGGCATTGCTGGGATCTTTCACCGTGCCGGAAATGCTGCCGCTTACGCTGGCCCAACTCGCCGCGGCAAACAGGGCGAGAAGGAACAGGATTCCTGTTCCTTGTTGGAGTGACTGGCGCAATGACTTCGTCATAATGACAACCTTCCCGTAAAAATTTTCCGCAGCGTTTCGATATCTTTAGACTAAAACGCGATATAATTATCCAGATGCAACTCAGTCGCAACTAACTGGCACGCCAATCCCGGTTAAAGTTAATAGTCCATTCAGTTGCAACCGGGTCGCATCTAGAAAGGCAAGAACAATAATGCCGGAAGCTCTCCGGCAGCGTCAAGTATTGATCAACGATTTCGTCGCAGCCTGTTTGCAACCTGTTGCGACTGGAGATTACTGATGCCGCTACCTCAAACTGAAATCCCGGGCCGGTTGCAGTCGCATTTTGCCGAGCGCGGAATCCGCATGACGCAGCAGCGTCGCGCTATTCTGAGCGTGATGGAAACCGCCAGCAAGCATCTGGACGCCAGTCAACTTCTGCGGAAAGCAAAGAAGATCGATCCCAGCGTCGACCGCAGCACGGTCTATCGCACACTTCGGCTGTTGAAACGCCACGGGCTGATCGACGAGCTTGACCTGATGCACATCCACGGCGAAGGCCACTACTACGAACGCAAGCTGAACCGCGACCACATCCACATGGCCTGCCTGCGTTGCGGCAAGATCATGGAGTTTGTCAGCGATATTTTCGAGAAGCTGAAGGGTCAAGTGGAAAAAGACTGCCGCTTCCGAATTGTGGTGTCGCGATTGGAAATTGGGGGATACTGCGCGGCGTGCCGGGGATCGAAATAGCTCCGCCGGGCAGGGGCAAGAGATTTGGCATCGTTAGTGGGGTATCCCGTGACTTTGCGATTAACAAAAAAAGCGCCCTGAACTTTTCAGTTCAGAACGCCTCGGCAGCCCTCCCCCAGAACTGCCAAACCACTTCTGGATACTAGGGGCGGCCTGCTTTTCTGTAAACGTCACTTTGGTAATTAGGAATTTGCCAAAAGCTAACGTAGACAGATGACTAAAGTGACCACGGAATGCCACCTTTACTGCTTCGACCAGCCTTGGCCACCGTCAGATGTAGCCCACATTTCGGATGTGGATGTCGAGATTCTGCCATGCAAAGCGTCCGTAAACTGCACGCTGATAATGTCTCCGGTGATGAGAATGCCGCCATCTGAGGGAACGGCGGATGTCCAGTGATCGCCGGCGTCGACTGAGTGATAAAGAACGCCTCCATTCGCGCCCGCCCAGATTTCCAGGCCTGAAGCGGACATCGCCCGAAAAACCAGCGATGCGATCCAAGCTTGTTGTTTCTTCGTTTGCGCAGCCTTCTGCGCATAGCCGCCCTCCGCTTGCAGGGCAACGCTCACAGGATTTTGATTCGCGGCCACGTAAATATCCTGCCAGGTTTTTCCCTGGTCGTAGGACCGCTGCAATCCTCCCGCAGGAGTAATCATCCAGCGAGGGCCAGGGGCGGAGACTGGCGCGACCTGCGGCATCTGTGTAGCTCCCCCTAAATTGCGCGCGGGAGATGGCGTCGCTGGAAGGGCAACAGGAGCCTTGGCCTTGCCGACCACCGCGCGTGTTTCCGATTGCAATTCCTGATCCGCTTGTTGCTCGGGCGAGG
>DATBZH010000038.1:0-119435 GCA_036513255.1 Candidatus Sulfotelmatobacter sp.
GGTTGTCATCTTCACTTCTGCCTATGATGAGTATGCAATACGCGCCTTTGAAGCACACGCGCTCGACTATTTGTTGAAGCCGTTCGACCAGGAACGCCTGCACCACGCGGTGGAAAGAGCCCAATCGGAATTGCGCAAGGCGCACGAGCGTGAGATCACGCACCGGATTCTGAGTCTGCTGTCACAGGTGAGTTCGGTGACGCTGCCCGCATCAGAGCACGACAGCCGCCTGGTGATTAAGGCCAATGGCCGCGTGGTATTTCTGGATTTGGACAGCATCGAGTGGGTGGAAGCGGCGGCCAATTATGTGCGCCTGAATGTCGGCAAGGAATCCTATCTTTTCCGCGAGACCATCAGCCATGTAGCAGAGCGGCTCGATGCGAACCATTTTGTACGCATTCACCGCTCGACGATCGTAAATGTCCGCAAGATTAAGGAATTGATTCCAGTCAACAGCGGCGAATATGTGGTGATACTGAAGAATGGGCGCGAACTCTCGTGCAGCCGTGGCTATAGATCGGCGTTGCAAGGTATTGTCGAGCAGAGTTCCTGAAATCAGCCGCAAGAGACTCATTTTTGATGGTTGATTGCGGATTGGAAACCCAGCGCAGATCCCGCGCTCCCCGACGAAGGCTTCAATCACTGTAGGCAGTCAGAAATCAGCAATCAACAATTCCGTCCGGCAAAAAAGGGCTGGAAGATCTTCTGATCTCCCAGCCTTCAACTTATTACGCCCTTCAGAAGCTAAGTCTCACAGCAAGCTGTAGCGTGCGCCCGTTGCTGGGAAAGCTCAGTTTGCTTAATCCGAAGTTAGGCTGGTTCGGAATAAAGTAGTTCCTCGCCGAGCCGACATCCGAAATCGAAAGGGCCTGGTTGACGCTGCCCGTCGTGAACTCCGGATGGTTAAAGACATTCAGCGCCTGCATTAGTACGTCGAAGTGGAATCGCTCTGTGAGATAAAGATGCTTAGCAACGGTCATATCCCAGTTGTTGATGGGAGCAGTTGTAAACGTGTTGCGGGAAGAATTCGCGAGCGCCCCCACCTGCGCAACAATGTACTGCGCGTTCGGATTCACCGCCTGATAGGCCACGATGTTTCCGGCTTGGGGACCCGCTGTGGCCACCAGTCCAATAACATCGCTGCCGGTTCGCTTCACTCCGCTGGGATTCAAAATAGCGCGGTCTGGCGCCGCGTCTCCGTTTAGGTTGGCATCGTCCGCACTTTGTACCGTCCCCCACTGTCCGGACTCCCAGGTAAAGACGGGAGCGATTTCGTAGTTGCCCACGAGGTTGCGCTTCACCCAACTGGAATCATGCTTGAACCAGGGAGCATCGTAGATGGTGGCGATGGTGATCCGGTGACGATGGTCGAGGATGGAATTGGCCCGCTCCGCACCGAAGTCTTGAAAGTCCTGCGGACGGCGGGGTGAAATATCTGTCGAGTGAAAGTCGGCGGTGCTGTTATCGATCATATGGCTGAAGGTGTAGGCGGCCTGAAACTGCAAGCCATTGGAGAACCGGCGGTTCAACTGTGTTTGCAATCCGTGATAGATGGACGACCCCCACGGCATAAAAGCCGTGATCGGATTTACAAACCCGGCGTTGAGAAACCTGGGATCGTAAAAACCGCCGGGGCCTGTGCCGGTGTCGAAGTAGCCATTGGCCATAGTTCCCGCAATATCACCCACTCCGAATGGGCCGTTCGTGCTGGTTTGGAGACCGTTGCAAACCGCCAGCCCATTGACGGTCTGAATCGCCGTGGGTAAACATTGCGCCCACGCAGCGGGCAGTCCGTTCACCGTCGCTTGAGTCGTCGGCTGAAGATAAGTCGGCAGGAAATATCCAGGAGCGTTTTTAGCTCCGTCCACAAAGTTCAGGATACTCTGCACATCCATATCCTCGCCCCGTGTTCCAACGTAGCGGACGTCCGCGGTGTAGTTCTTGGCGAACACATGCTGCACCCCCAGGTTCCACGAAAGCGCCCTGGGATATTTCAGATCGTTCGGGAGATAGCTGGATGTGTCCTGGATTGCCTCGGCTCGCGTCAGATTTGCTATTCCGGTGAAATTTCCCGGACCAATGCCGCCGCTCGCCAGGAATGGATTCTGGCAGGAAGTACTGGGACAGTTGAGAGTTTCGCCAATTTGCGGAGGCCGGGCCAGTGAGCCGATGTTGTCATAAAGAACGTCATAGCCCATGCCAAAGCCGCCGCGAATCGAGGTGTCGCCGCTCTTGCCCGGTGAATACGCGAACCCTACTCGCGGCATGTAATCGTTCTTCGGCGCTTTGGGAGAAGTAAACGTGATCAGCCCGGGAACATCGGCGATGCTGTTCAATGCCATCTGCTTCTCGCCGGTAGTGGTGCTGGTGTATTCGTAACGGACACCGTAGGTCAGGCTGAGGTTCGGCCGGATCTTCCAAATATCGTTCACGTACCAGTAAATACTGTATTGGTCGCCGGAATACCCCGCCGATCCTAGTCCGCGCTGCCCGAATCCCGGTACTTGATCGAAGGCGAAATCCTGCAATGTTTGGTAGGTGTAGTCGCCGCGGGGTCGCTGAATATCCTTCTGCGGCGAAATCGATTTCGAGCCTTCAATACCAAATTTCAGTGTGTGATTTTTCTTGACCCAGCTCACGTTGTCGATGGCTTGATACAAATTCTGCACGGCGTATTGCGGGCCGTTCGGGTCCGGACCCACGTCGAGTCCTCCTAGTTCCGTGATCGTGATGTTGGGGAATGCGTCAAGCGTCGGCAGAAACTTCAGATTGTTGACAACAATATTGAAAGCCGTCCGCGTGAAACCGATGCGGAATTCATTGCCGATAGCCGGAGAGAAAGTGTGATATTCGCTGAGATTTACAAGATGAAAAGGCTGCACCAGTGGCGTGAAAAACGCAGGTAGCTGGGCTCCGATATCGATGCCCGCATTCTGGTTATAAATGTAGCGGCCGCGAATCTGATCCTTGTCGCTGAGGTTGTAATCCATCGAGGTCGTCAGCGCCTTGAAGTTAGTGAAGTCCGGCGCCGAAACCGGAAGTACACCAACCGCGATGCTGTTGGCCGCCGGACAGGGCGCAACGCTCGCGCCGACGCAGACGTTGCTGGTCGCAGTGGGCGCGACCGCGTATTGTTTCAGCGCATTGATGTTGGCCGAGGAGACTCCTGGGATCGTCAGCAGACTGCTGTATCCGGCTGCCGTGGGGGCAAGAATCGGTGCGCCCGGCACGGCTGCGAGACCTTGCACGCCGTACTCGTAGTTCACAAAAAAGAACAGCTTGTCTTTGATGATCGGTCCACCTAGTTGTCCGCCAAAACGGTTGTTGTCGAAGCGAGGATTCGTGGGATTCAGGCCCGGAGCGGTGGAATTCACAACGTCCTGATCAATTGCGTTCAGGTTGCGATTCTGGAAATACTCATAGGCCAACCCGTGAAAGCTGTTGGTGCCGTTGCGCACGACAATGTTGAACTGGCCTCCATTGGAGTGGCCGAATTCGGAATTGAACTGGTTCTGCAGCACCGTAAAATTCGCGACTGCATCGGAAGGTACATACACCAGCGGCCCCGTCACACCCTTGTCGTTGTTGTCGATGCCCTCGATTGTGTAGTTGTTGTCGCGCGGGCGTTGGCCGCCGACCGATGGACCGGTCCCCGCCCCTAAGCCACCGCTGCTGGCAACGCCAGCATCGAGCATGGAAAGGTTCAGCACGCCCAGATTCTGCCCGTTCACGGCAGACACTCCCAGTCCGGTCGTGGGCAAGTCCGCCAGTTGTTTGTCTTCGTAGGTCGTTTGCAACTGTGCAGTCGTCGTGTCGATGATCGGCGCTGCTCCGGAGACCTCGACCGTCTCGCTCACCGCCCCCGCCGCCAGCGTGAGATTTACAGTGCCTGTGGTGTTCAAATGAATTTCGGTTTCTTCAATGACCGTTTTGAAGCCGGTCATCTTCGCCGAGACTTTGTAGGTACCGACCAATAGGTGATCGAGACGATATTCACCCGAATCATTGGTCTTGGTGGTCGCCACCGTGTTAGTGGCTACATTGACGGCGGTCAACTCCGCACCGACCACGGCTGCGCCTTGTGAGTCCACAACTGTGCCCACGACGTTTCCATCGGAAGCCTGTCCATGGGCAAGGTCCGTGCCCAATGTCACTAGGCCACACATTACGAGAACTGCAAAGACGCCCCAAGCAAAGATGTTTCGTTTCATTTACACCCTCCAAGAACAGCGCGAGTTTTGCACCCGTCGGAAACGAGCGGATTTGCGATAGCTGCACTGTTGCGGGTGTTGGTGTACACCTGAGGGTCCATCCATCAGGTCTCCAGCTCGAATAGGGATGAACGGTTACAGCGTGGTGACGATCACCCGCGTACTGGTTCCGCGATCACTTATTCGCGAGAGCTATTCAGCAGTGGAACTGCATGCGATTTACAGGAATGCATAGCGAGAGTACGGAGAACTACTGATTTATGAATTGTTCGAATGGAAAGCTCAGACCAAAACGCCAACTGCTTAAGAGCAATCCTGCAGTCGCGTCGGTTGAGAACTATTTTGTTGAAGCTTGTTCTATTGTTGATTAATGGTCAAGGCAAACTACCGCATTCAGCTCTCCCTCAGGGCTTCGGCTGGATCAACTTTCGTCGCGCGTCGCGCGGGCAAATAACTGGCGAGCACAGCGATGCAGAGAAATATCAGCGGCGCAAGAACAAAAGTGGTCAGGTCACGCGTGCCAACTTTGTACAAAATACTCGACAGCAGCCTGGTCAACAACAGCGCGGCGATCAGCCCGATAGCAATACCTGCGGCCGCAAGCTTCAGTCCCTGACGCACCACCATGCGCAACAGGTCTGCGCGTTCCGCCCCCAGCGCCAGGCGAATGCCTAACTCCTGCCGTCGTTCCGCTACGGAGTAAGCCAGGACACCGTAGATTCCAACTACCGCCAGCAATAGCGCTGTGACGGAGAAAATCCCGAGCAGCAGTGTTGTCAAGCGCGGCTGTGCGCGTGAGCTGTCGACAAGCTCGTCGACCGTCTGGATGCTGGTAACCGGCTGATCCGGATCCACAGCGGAAATCTGCCCTCGCACGGCGAAAGTCATGCTTCGCGGAGACACGGCAGTTCGCACCAACAGGTTCATATTGCTCCAGGGCAATTGCGGGAAGGGAAGATAAAGTTGCGGTTGCGTCTCCTGTGCCAAGCCGCTGTTCTTGACATCAGCGCTGATGCCGATCACCTCGGCCGGATTCGGCTGGCGGCCTAACAACACGTGCTTGCCTACGGGATTCTCGTTCGGCCAGAAGCGGCGGGCGAAAGTTTCATTGACCATGACGACCTTGGGTGACTGAACGTCGTCAGCATCGGTGAACTCGCGGCCTCCACGCAAAGGAACGCGCATAGTCTGGAACCACTGCGGGCTGATCGCCTCGATATCGATAAATGGACGCTGCGACAGCGCCACGTCCGGCTGGCCTTCCGGAAGCAGTGGAGTGATCCTCTTTACGGTCAAGGGCAGAGTGGCCGATATTGCTGCACTACGCACCCCGGGAAGGCTGGATACGCGCCGCAGCACTTCGTCAAAAAACTCGATCTGCTGTTGCGCTTTGGCGTACTTCACCGTAGGCAGAGAAATATTCATCGTGAGGACGTTTTGCGCGTCAAAACCAGGATCGACGCGCAATAGCCGCGCGAAGCCGCGCAGAAGCAGCCCCGCTCCGATAAGAAGCAGCAGCGACAGCGCCACCTGGCCGATGACGAGCAGACTGCTGATCTGCGCGCGCTTTCGGCCGCCGGAAGCGCCTCGGCTCTCATCGCGTAGCGTCATATTGAGGTCCACCCGCGAGAGTTGCAGCGCCGGAAAGATTCCGAAGATGATTCCGGTCAGCAGCGAAATCGCCAGCGTGAACAGCAGTACATTGAAGATCGATACCGATGGGAAGGTCCTGCGGAAGCTGGCCGGTTCCCCATCGGACCAGCGCTCGCGTTGCTACCCAACCCAGGCCTATGCCAAGCGTTCCCGCAATGAGCGCCAGCAGCATGCTCTCAGTAAGAAGCTGCCGCACGACGATGCCGCGTCCAGCTCCCAGCGCCGTGCGCACGGCAATTTCTTTTCTCCGGGCCAACGCTCGCGAAAGCAGCAGGCTGGCCACATTGGCGCAGGCAATCAGCAGCACAACCGCGACCGCGAACAAAAGCATCAGCACTTTTCCACGCACGTCGGCCACAACCAGTTCGCGTAACGGACTCGCTGTCATAACAACGGCGGGGTCGGCGTCGGGCGCGGCAGGGTTCTGTTCTCGATACTGCCGGTTCAGCACGGCAAGCTCGGACTCCGCGCGCTTCAGCGTTATTCCCGGTTTCAGCCTTGCCACATAACTGAGGTAGCCCACTCCCATGCGAATCCGCTGTGCGGGCATGAGCGTGAGCTCGAAGTAGCGTGGCGTCCAGACGTCGGTCGGGCCAACGAAAGGGAATTGAACGTCCCCGGGCAACACACCCACGATGACGTGCGGCGTGCCATCTAGTGCGACCGTTTGCCCGACAATACTTCGGTCGCCGCCAAAGCGAGTGCGCCACATGGAATCGCTGAGCATGACTACTGGCTGGCCTTCCGGGCGGCCTTCTTCTTCCGTGAACGTGCGTCCGATCTGCGGCTGCACTCCAAGCGTTGAGAAAAAATTGGATGACACACACGCCACTTGCACCTGCAACGGTTCGCCGTGTCCCGTTAGATTGAAGGTGTCATTCGCCCACGCGGCCACAGACTGAAATGACTGGTTGTGGTCGCGTACGAGTTCGTAACGCAGAAGCGTGCCCTCCATGTCGCGTGTCTTATCTCTCGCTACCAGACTCAAGAGTTGCGATGGCTCATGGTAAGGAAATGGCCGCAGCAACAGCGCGTTGGTCACGGTGAAGATGGCTGTGTTCGCGCCGATTCCTAAAGCGAGAGTGATAATCGCGGCGAGGGTGAATCCGGGACTCTTGGTTAGCATGCGTGCGCCAAAACGGAGATCGCGAACGAGGGCTTGCATAATGCCGAGATTATAGATGGCAGGAAGTTGGCGTCTCCACCAATCAAGGTCAATCTAATTTGCTGGTGCGGCGAGGTGCGGTTTATTTGCGGCGCTCGCCGCGTTGCTGGCTCAATCGGAACTCTTCGCGCCCCAGCCGCCGCCGCCGGGAGTCTCGATTCGAATGATGTCGCCCTTATGAGCAGCGATGCTGCATTTGCCCGGCAATTCTTTTGCTCCCGCGCTCGTGATCAGATGAGTGTGACCAAGGGCTCCGGGTTCGCCGCCTGACAATCCATACGGCGGGAAAGTGCGGCGGTCGGTCAGAAGTGTGACCTGAGCATCTGCCAACAGTTCGATCTCGCGAACAATCCCATCGCCACCCCGGTGCTTGCCTCTTCCGCCCGACCCGCGCCGGGAGCTGTAGCGTTTCACGCGCAAGGGATATGCGTATTCCAGCGCCTCAGCAGGCGTATTCAGAGAATTCGTCATGTGCGTGTGAACTCCCGAAATGCCGTTCGTCTCCGGGCCGGCGCCCATTCCCCCTGCCACAGTTTCGTAGTACGCGAACGGAAGATCGCTCCTCGGGTCAATTCCGCCGATGGTCAGATTGTTCATCGTCCCGGAACTGGCGGCGGGTACGCGCTCCGGAATCGCCTGTGCAAGCGCTCGCATCAGCACGTCGACAATTCGCTGCGAAGTTTCTACATTGCCCGCAGCCACGGCCGCCGGAGGGCGCGCATTCACGATGGTCCCTTCGGGAGCGATCAGATCGATCGGGCGCATCACTCCGCCGGTGGCCGGCGACCCGAACGGAAGCAAACATCGGAAGACATAATATGCAGCCGAGTAAGTAATCGCGTACACGGCGTTGATACTGCTCGCGACCTGCGGGCTGGACCCCGTGAAGTCGATGCAAGCCGAGTGCCGCTGTGGATCGATGGTGACCGATACTCTGATCTTGACCGGCGTTTCGCTATAGCCGTCGTTATCGAGAAAATCTTCGGCGATGAATTCTCCCGCCGGCATGCGTCCCAGTTCAGCACGTGTCAATCGCTCCGAGTATGCAAGGAGTTCGTCCGCGAGTTTGTGAATCGCCCCGGCGTCATACTTCACAATCAACTCCTGCAGGCGCACTTCGCCTACCCGGCAGGCGCCGATCTGCGCCATCAAGTCTCCCTCGCGCTCTACCGGCGTCCGCACATTGTGGAGCAGCAGGCTAAGCATCTCGCGATCAATAGCTCCCGCTTTCACAATGCGTACGGGCGGAATGCGTAAACCCTCCTGAAAAATCTCCCGGCACAGCCCCATCGATCCCGGATAAGTGCCGCCAACGTCCGCGTGATGGGCCCGCGCCGCCACATAAAATACTGGCGTCGCCATGTTCTCGCCGAAAACTGGAAGCACCATCGTCAGATCCGGCAGATGCGTGCCGCCCGCAAAAGGGTCGTTCAACAAAGCGACGTCGCCTCGGCTTAACTCCAGCGCACTTACCGCCGATTGCACTGACATCGGCATCGATCCGAGATGCACGGGCATGTGATCGCCCATAGCGATGACATTGCTAAGATGATTGAAAACAGCGCAGGAGTAATCGCGACGTTCTTTGATATTTGGAGAAAACGAAGTACGGCGCAGCGCGGCGCCCATCTCTTCGGCCACCGAATGCGTGGCGCTCTGAAACAGCGCCAGTTCGATGGGATCGACGGATTGTGTAGAATTCTCCACGGTTTATTTCCCCGGAGTCACGTTGATGACGATGTTGCTGAATGGATCTATGCGCGCATCACACCCAGGAAGAATGAAGGTCGTAGCACTGTATTCGGCGATAATGGCCGGACCTTTGAATGCGTCACCAGCAGCGAGAGTGTTGCGGTCATAAACCGGAGTCTCAAATACTCGTTCGCCAAACGATACGCCGCTCGTTTTCAAGACTGCCGGAGAGCCATCGCCGGGTCGAGGCACAGCAGCCGGCATCTCGATGGGCTCTGCCTTCGCCGTAATGCGCACTCGGATATTCACGGCCTCGACCATCCTCCGTTCATCCGCATAGCCGTAACGCCGCTGGTGAGCGCGATGAAAACTGCTGAGCATCCCGGAATCATACGGAACATTCAGTTCGTATCCTTGTCCGACATAGCGCAAGTCGACAGAACGCGTCACCTCCCCCGTCAGTCCTTCAGCATGGAGTTCTTGCAGTGCGTGCTCTGCAAGTTCTTTGAGTTTGGGCTCCAACATTTTTTCTTCGGGCCGGGACATCACCGTTCTTGAGAAATCGCGAGTTGCATCGGCCAGAAGAATGCCGAAGGCAGACAATGCCCCCGGCATCTGTGGGACGAGCACTCGGGGAATGTGGAGCGCTTTGGCCAGCGAACACGCGTGCAAGGGCCCAGCCCCTCCGAAAGCCACCAAAGTAAAATCGCGAGGGTCGTAGCCACGCTCGACAGAGATGACGCGCAGCGCTTTCTCCATGGTGCTTTCTGCTAATAAGACGATGCCGGCGGCGAACTGCTCAACCGAGGCGATAGACTGTCTGGCCCCTTCCATGTACTTTCTGGTGCGCGCTTCGTCGAGCCGGACATCGCCGCCCAGGAACAACTCGGGGTCCATCCGCCCGAGCACCAGGTTTGCATCCGTGACCGTGGGCTGAGTACCGCGGCCATAACAGATGGGTCCGGGATCAGCGCCCGCCGATTCTGGTCCGACGCGCAGGATGCCGCCGCCATCGAAGCGAGCCAGCGACCCGCCGCCGGCCCCGACGGTATGTATGTCGAGCATCGGAACGCTGATTGGCAGTTGCGAAATAATCGACTCGCTACTGGTTGTGGGTCCGCCTTCGTCCGCCGAAACGAGAGCAACATCGGTGGACGTGCCACCCATGTCGAAACTAATAATCTTGTCGAAACCTGCGATCCGCGCTACGTGATATGCGCCGATCACACCACCCGCAGGCCCGGATAGCACGGTGCGGACCGGTTGCTCCGCTGCGAGGCGAGCGGAGATAATTCCTCCGTTGGATTGCATGACTTGGACACTGCCATTTTTGTGAGCATGCCTGACCGCGGTATCAAGTTCTCGTATGTACTTGCCGACCTTGGGCGCGAGGTACGCATTCACTGCCACGGTTGCGCCGCGCTCATACTCGCGGAACTCCGGCAACACAATATGAGATACAGAGATCGGCAGGTCCAGCCGCGATAAGGCCTTCTGAACTCGCCGCTCGTTTTGGGGGTTGGCAAAAGAAAAAAGCAGCGAGATGGCGACGGCTTCGGCTTCCGATGCTTCGATGCGCCGGCACAACTCGTTCAGTTCCTCATCGGAAGGGTGAATCAAAATGCTGCCGTCTGCAGCAACGCGCTCGTTGACCCCAAACCGCAATTCGCTGGGCAAAAGCGGAATCGGAACTTGCGGAGACCAGTTGTACAGATCGCTTCTGGCCTGGCGTCCGATGGCAATGGTATCTTCAAACCCTGCGGTGGTCACAAAGGCCACGCGCGAACCCTTACGTTCGAGCAGGATGTTGGTTCCTACAGTTGTGCCGTGTCTGACCTCGGGAGCGCTTGCCGGGCAAACCTGGTGCACAGCCTGCAATACCGCATTTCCGGGGTCAGCGGGCGTCGAGAAGAGTTTCAACACACTGAGAACATTGTCCTGCACATAAACGCAGTCCGTAAATGTTCCGCCCGTATCAATGGCAATCCGCATGTAGATTAAGGTGCGGACCGCTCAACAGGAGACGGACCGCTGAAGGCCATCAGAGTAGCAGAAGAGATTCTGTGCGAAATACATTTTGGATTGCAGAGTTGACGGCGCAGGAAAGAAGCACACTGATCGCAACGTTCGGCGGCTGGATGCTGGATGGCATGGACGTCATGGTGTACAGCTTCGTGATTCCCACCTTGATTATGGAATGGCATCTCAGCCAAGGACAGGCGGGTTTGCTGGCAACCGTCACGCTGCTGATCTCCGCTGTCGGAGGCTGGCTGGCGGGCATCGCAGCCGACCGCTACGGGCGCACGCGCGTTCTGCAAATTACGATCTTCTGGTTTGCCCTATTCACCTTCCTGAGTGGGTTCGCGAATTCTTACTGGCAGTTGCTGATCACGCGAGGACTGCAAGGTCTGGGATTTGGCGGCGAATGGGCCGTGGGATCAGTTTTGATGGGAGAAGTCATTCGATCGAAGCATCGCGGCGAAGCAGTCGGGACCGTACAGGGCGGGTGGGCGATCGGCTGGGGCCTGGCGGCGATCAGCTACACGGTGTTGTTTTCTCTGCTGCCTGCTGCGATGGCGTGGCGAGTGATGTTTTGGATTGGCATGCTGCCCGCTCTCCTGGTGGTGTACATCCGGCGACACGTGCCCGAGCCGGACATATGGAAACACGCACACGAGCAAGCGCGGCAGTCCGGTACGGAGTCTCAGTTCTTCGATATCTTCAATCCGGAGATATTACGCATTACCGCACTGACTTCACTAATATCAGTCGGCTTGCAAGGCGGATATCACGCGATCACCACTTGGCTGCTCACTTATCTTAAGACGGTTCGCGGCCTCTCGATCTTGAATACCGGCACTTATCTTTATGTAGTCGTCTTCGGATCTTTTTGTGGATACCTGGTAAGCGCCTATTCGGCTGATCGGCTGGGCCGTAAATGGACTCTGTTCCTATTTGCGGTGAACTCACTGCTCGCCATTTGGGTTTACACGAGCCTTCCTATCAATAATCATTTCATGCTAGCGCTAGGTTTCCCCTTGGGATTCTTTGCGTCAGGTTCCTTCAGTCCCATCGGCGCGTATTTCACCGAACTGTTCCCCGGCCGATTCCGCGCTTCGGGACAAGGCTTTTCTTACAACATGGGGCGCGGCTTGGGAGCATTGTTTCCGGCCCTCGTCGGAATCATCAGCGCGCATATCGATCTCGGACGGGCCATCGCCATTTTTGCCACGGGAGCCTATCTGGTAGTGATCTTCGCAATCGCGCTGCTGCCTGAAACCAAGGGCAAGCCCCTTCAGAGTTGAGGCGCGCAAAAAAAATATCGCTGCCCGCGTAGTCTCTGGTTCGACCATGCCGGCAGAATTTGTGGATCGAAGCGCCGCCTCTACAATACGATTTTTCCCGTAGCGAAAACCCTAATCCCTAAGGCGGCATCTTAGACCCGCTGTTCTAGTTGCTTGCCCCTACTCCGGCAACGCCTTAGTTCTACAGAAATTAAGGCAATGCCTAAGTCAGGGAGATGAAAGTCCGGTGCCTCTGGAGTTCATATGTGCAATGCAAGGTTTCTCGCTACAACTCTTCTGATTGCAGCCACTCTTCTATCTCTTAACAGTCGCGCCGTTGCCCAATTCGGTGCCAGTATTGAAGGGACGGTTCAGGATAAGTCAGGCGCTGTCGTTTCCGGCGCAACGGTCACGGTAACCAACCAGGCGACGGGCGCGACTCAGGCCACGCAATCCAACACGGGGGGCTTTTATCGGATTTCTGGATTAACTCCCGGACAATATGCCGTTGCGGTCGAGAGCGCAAATTTCAAGAAGAGCACCACTAACGACGTTAGCGTGGAAGCGGAACGGGTGCGCGGCTTGGATGTAACTTTGGAACTCGGACAAGCGCAAGAGACCATTACTGTCACCGAGCAAAACCAGGCACTGCAGACCGAAGACGCCAATGTCGCGGGACAGTTGACAGCGTCGGAAGTTGAAAAGCTGCCCGCGATCAACCGCGATCCCTACGAACTTCTGCGCCTTTCGCCGGGAGTTATGGGGGACGGTGCGCGCTACGGCGACGGACGGTCGGTGGGGTTTCCCAACGGCCCCGGAGCCAACAACGGCTCGGCAGGACCGGGAGGTTCGAACACAGCAATCTTCCAGGTGGAAAATCAACAACCGATCAGCGCTAACGGGCAGCGCATCACGTCCAACGATTATCTGGTCGATGGCGTCAGCGTGAACAGTTTGCAGTGGGGAGGCGCGGCAGTCATCACGCCGAGCATTGAATCGGTGCAGGAGATCACCGTTCTGGCGAATGACTACGATGCATCCGATGGCCGCAGTTCCGGCGCACACATTAAAACCATCACCAAGACCGGCACCAATGATTTCCACGGTGGCGCCGTATTCCAATACCACAGCCCCGGACTCAACGCTTACAACAAGTTCAGCGGCTACAATCCCGGCGAAGGTTTTACTCCGCCCGTGAGGGACGATGATGTTTTCCGCCAGTTTGCCGGCACCCTGGGCGGCCCGATCATTCACAACAAGCTTTTCTTTTTTGTAAATTACGAGGGCCTAAGGGCGAGTAACACAACGTTTCAGAACCAATGGGTCGAAACTTCGCAGCTTGACGCCTTGATTCTTGGCGATCGCCCGGGCACGCCGGTGGCAACGACTCTGCAATCGGCGGGCATCGCCCCGCGCATCAAGCAAGTCTTGCCGAGCGATTGCACTCTTTGGGTGCTGGCGGCCCAGCCTTGCGCGGTTGTGAGCGGAGGTATCGATATCGGGTCGCCCTATGCTACTTATGGCACGTACAACCCCAGCTTTACCGCGACCAGTCCGGCAGAATTTGCCGGCGGGGGACTTGACGGCGTGCCCGACCTGGAATTCGCGCAAATCTCCATTCCGGCAACCACACAAGGGGATCAGTACAATGTGCGCGTCGACTACGATTCGGGTAAGAATGTTTTTTCCGCGAACACATTTCTGACGTTCTTACACACTCTTTCGGCTGACGCGTCGGCGGAAAGCCGGCCGATGGCCGATTACAAATCGAAGGATTTCAGCCCCAGCGGTTTTCTGTCATGGGTGCGAACGCTTTCGCCGACCATGCTGAACGAGGCCCGATTTAATTTCACGAGGTACGCCTACAACGACATTACGTCGAATCCGCAAATCAACTGGGCCATTCCGCGAATTGAAGTTCAGGGCCTTCCCCTGCCCGGAGGGCAGCGCATTCGTTATGGCGCGAACCAGGGCGACTCGTCTCCCGGAATCCTGGCACAAAACACTTTTGCCTTTCGCGATGTCGTATCCAAGGTTGTAGGCTCGGACGCGATCAAGATTGGCTTCGAGTTCAGCCGCGAGCAGGATAATGACGAATTGATTGGCGGCGCTCGCCCTGATCAGGTCTTCCAGGGTTTCTGGAACTTTGCCAACGGGACACCCATCTTCGAACAGATTGAAGTGAACCCTGTGACCGGCGCAGCGCCGGTTACGAGACCTCGTTATTTCCGGTCATCGAACTACGGATTGTTCATCCAGAACGACTGGAAAGTCCGGCCAAACCTGACGATAAATTTGGGTTTGCGGTGGGAGTACTTTGCACCGCCGACGGAAGCCGCCGGGCATCTGGCGAACTTCGAACCGACTAACGACCCGGTGAACGGTTTGGCGGACGGCAGAGCCACCAATCCCAGCCAGATGTGGAATTCGACCTGGCGTAATTTCGGTCCGCGCCTCGGCTTCGCCTGGAGTCCTACGGTGACGAACAATAAGGTCGTGCTGCGCGGGGGATTTGGAATTGCGTATGACCGCTTCGATGATGTGACATTCAACAACACGCGCAACAATCCGCCCTACGTGGCGAACTATGGAGTGTGCTGCGGAACAGCGCCCGGGGAATTCGGCACGCCATTTCTCAACGGGCAGATTGTTTTTGCCACCGGCACGAGCAATTCTCCTACAAGTTATCCCGCAATTCCTGCGTTGGCTACGCCCATAAACCCGGCTAACGGATTGCCGGAGATTTTGCCCGGACAAGGCGCGCCTAACATTTATTCCAACCCGACTCATATGCCGGTGCCTTATGTTTATCTCTATTCGCTTCAGGTGCAAACGACTTTGCCAAAAAACTGGGTGGCGACCATTGGTTATCAGGGAAGCGCCAGCCACGACCTGACGCGGATCAAGAATCTGGCTTACTTTTATCCGCCCCCCGGAAATCCGGATGTTTTCCAGGTGTTCACTCCGACTCCGGATACGACCGCGAATTTCAATGCGCTCAATACTCAACTCGAACATCGTTTCCGTCACGGATTGACGGCCAATGTAATGTATACCTACAGCAAATCGATAGACGAAATTTCGGCTGAAGGTCCCGGTTTTACGACCAACCAGACGTATCCAATCTCGAATGCCACCGAGTACGGTCCCTCGGACTACGACGCCACGCACAATCTTCGCGTGTTTGGCGTATGGGAGTTGCCAATAGCCCGCGACCAAAAAACTGTTCTGGGGAAGATCGTGGGCGGTTGGGAGCTAAATGGAATCTATCAGTTCCATTCGGGATTTCCGTGGACGCCGGTGGCCAGCAATCTATGTCCGGTTCTGGGAGCAACCAGTCTGTGCCCCGTGCGGCCGATCAGTTACAACGGAGGCGCCGGAGACAACCACGATACAAACGCGTTCCTGCCTCCGACCTCGTCCAACTTCCCAGCCATCTCTGTCGCCAACGCTGTGAATCCGTATTTCACTTTGCAAACGACGGGAACCACCCCGGATTTTCCTGGAATCGGGCGCAATGGCTTTCGCGGACCGAGATTTAACGATATAGATCTCGGCATCGCGAAACAGTTCGGGCTGCCTTCAATGAAATTCTTCGGAGAGAACGCCGGGATTGAGTTGCGCATGAATCTCTACAATGCATTTAATAAACTCAATCTGGCGCCGTTCACGTTTGGCAGCACATCGACGGTCATCAGTTCGTCGCAGACTACTACGGCTAGCGGCGCGATAGTGCCGCTTGCCAACCCGTTATTTGGTACAGCGACGGCAGGACTGGCTGGAAGAGTGGTCGAGTTGCAGGCGCGCTTTCGGTTCTAAACAGACCGCGCGGCATAACCAGACCGCTACTTAGCAATTCGCGCTATTGCGCCGCGCTGGCTCGTTCGTATATATAGCGTTTGTTGCTGTATCCGCAAAAACTCTCGTTGAGGATGGTGCGGAATAAGAGTCTACAATTCTGTCTTCATCATGCGGCGTTCTACATTTCGGTGTGAGCAGGCTCTCTTCGCACACGCAGTCCCGGCGAGCGCGGCGCGTTCGCCGTTTCAGCTTTTCTGCTTTTTGATCCTCATTTCCATCGCTTGCTTCGCCGCCCCCGTCACCGACTATTACAACCACGTCGTCTTCGATAACAGCATCACGCCTGACTACTACTATTACAGCACTGGCAGATCGGTGTTTCCCAGCACCGTGGACTTGCTCTCGGGGGCGCTGCCGGTCGAAAAAAAGAACTTCTTCACCGCTCCCAATGCGCTGCGCCTGCACTGGCGTTCCGTAACCGGCGGAAGTTGGGAGACGGAAGTGCGCGTGGTGAGCATGCGGAACCGGCTCATGGATTTTCGCGGCGACACGCTGTACATGTGGTGCTATTCGCCCGAGGCAATTCCCGCCGCCGACTTGCCCTTCATTCAATTGGAAGATGAACAGCATGACTTCACCGCGCCAGTGAAGTTGGACACGGGCGGCGACGTGCCTGCCAAGCGGTGGTTCCAAGTGCGGCTTCCGCTCAGCGAGTTCGTCACTGCATCCATCCATCCTTTTCAGCCGCGGGATCTGCACAGCATCCATTTCGGTCAGAGCGAAGCCGACGACACCCCGCGCACGTTAATCATCGACGAAATTAAAATCGACGATAAAAGCAATGCCTCGCCGGTTTCGCCCGAAATAAGAAGCGCTCCTTCGCCGCCGCAAAATGTGCAAGCCAAAGGCTATGACCGGCACATCGACATTAGCTGGACTCCCGTCGCAGACAGTGATTTGCAGAGCTACGCGATCTACCGCTCGCTGGGCGGACACAAATTCCAGCCCATCGGGATTCAGCTTGCCGGTTTCAATCGCTATACCGACTTCGTCGGACGCTCGGGAGTGAAGGTTTCTTACCGCGTCAAATCTGTCGACCGCGCCTACCGGCAATCTGCTTTTTCTCAAGCGGCGAGCGCCGCGACCAGAGAACTTTCCGACGATGAATTGCTCACCATGTTGCAGGAAGCATGCTTCCGCTACTACTGGGAGGGCGCTCATCCAGTTGCCGGTGCAACACTGGAAAACATTCCCGGAGACGAGCGTATCGTCCCCACTGGAGCCACCGGTTTCGGCATCATGGCTCTCATCGTTGGTGTGGACCGCGGCTTTATCACTCGCGACCAGGGCATCGCGCGTCTTGCGCAAATCCTCGATTTTCTGGAAAAGATTCCGCGCTATCACGGCGCATGGTCCCATTTTCTGAATGGCAATACCGCGCAGAGTATGTTTGTTTTTGGCATGTTCGATAACGGTGGCGATCTGGTGGAAACCTCATTCCTGATGGAAGGATTGTTGACTGCGCGTCAGTACTTCAAAGGGAGCAGTGAAGCGGAGCAAAGCCTCTATCAGAGAATCACTCATCTTTGGGAGACCGTCGAGTGGGATTGGTACCGGCGTTCGCCGCAAAATAGTGCGTTGTTGTGGCACTGGTCCCCGCAGTGGTCCTGGTTCATCGATCATCGGCTTACGGGATTCAATGAAACGATGATCACGTACCTGTTGGCCATTGCTTCGCCTACGCATCCCGTTCCGGCTGATCTCTATTACACCGGCTGGGCAGGACAGTCGCCGGACGCAGTCGCCTATCGCACCGGATGGTCAGGCTCTACAGAAGGTGACCGCTATCAGAACGGCCATGCATATTACGGCATCAAGCTCGACGTGGGAGTAGGCACAGGGGGACCGCTGTTCTTCACGCAATATTCGTTTATGGGTTTTGATCCGCGAAACATTCACGACCGATACACCGACTATTTCGAGAACAACCGCAATATGGCGCTGATCAATCTCGCATACTGCGAAGCGAATGTGGGACACTTTCAAGGTTATGGGGCCAATGATTGGGGACTGACGGCCAGCGACGATCAGTTGGGATATCTTGCGCACGCTCCCGACCGCTCGACCGATGACGGCACCATCACGCCGACGGGCGCGCTCGCGTCTTTTCCCTATACCCCTGAAGCCTCGATGGCCGCGCTAAAGTTTTTTTATCGCGATCTGGGCGATCGCCTGTGGGGAGTGTACGGTCCACACGACGCCTTTAACTTGACAAGGAATTGGTTCTCGCCAGTTTACATGGGTCTCGATCAAGCTCCTATCGTGGTGATGGTGGAAAACTATCGCACTGGCTTGATCTGGAAAATGTTCATGTCCAATCCGGAGATCCAGCCTATGCTGGATAAAATCGGTTTCAAGCGGGATGACGCTGCGCACGCGTCCGCACCGGCACCGTAGTTTTGCAAACGGTGGATGACGGGAACGTCCCCAACGGAAATCGATCGAGGAGGGATTGAACGCATGTCCTACACACGGCGCACGATGCTCGCAGGCATTGGCTTGGCGGGCCTTCAGGCAATGATACCGCCGCTCATCAGGAGAGCCTCGGCCGCATCGGGAGCGGCCGAAACCGTTGCCGCCGCATGTCCCTTCCGGTTGGCGGTAATCAATGACGAGATCACGCAGGACTTCGAGAAGGCCTGTCAGATCGCGTCCGCCGACTTCGGCCTGCATTGGATCGAACTGCGTTCCATGTGGAACAAGAACGTAACCGAGCTCAACGCAAAAGAAGTGGAGGATGCGCGCAAGATTATCGACGAACACAAGCTCCGAGTCACAGACATCGCCAGCCCGCTGTTCAAAACAGACTGGCCGGGAGCTCCGCGATCATCGCAAAGTGAAAGCCGCGACCAGTTTCACGCTGACTTCGACTCCAGCGCGCAAGACAAGTTGCTCGAACATTGCATCGCGCTCGCCAAATCTTTCAACACGGAACGCATTCGCTGTTTCGATTTCTGGCGCCTGGACGATCAGAAGCCATATCGCGTAGCCATCAATGCGAAGCTTCAGCAAGCCGCCGAGCGTTGTGCCAAAGACAACCTCATCCTTGTCCTCGAAAACGAAATGGCGTGCAACACGGCAACCGGCGAGGAATCGACCGCCTTGCTGCAAGCGATTCCTAACAAGAACTTCATGCTGAACTGGGATCCGGGCAATGCCGCCGCTCTCGGCAGCACGCCATATCCGGATGGCTATCGATTGTTGCCCAAAGATCGCATCGGTCACTGTCACTGCAAAGACGTAGTGCGCAAGCAGGATCACAAATACGATTGGGCTCCGGTCGGCGGGGGTATTGTGGATTGGGTCGGGCAGTTCCAGGCATTCCAGCGCGACGGTTTTCACTGCGCGGTGAGCCTCGAAACACATTGGCGCGGCGCGGGTTCGCCCGAAGCCTCCACGCGCATTAGCATGGACGGACTCAAGAAGACACTGGCGAAAGCTCGGATTTCCTGCTGATCGCTTGGGAAGGGCATGACTTTAGTCGTGCCGTCCAGAATCAAATTACGCTGCGGCTTTAGCCCATGAGCGAAAGCGACTCTTGTACGATTCGTTTTGAAATGGAAACCAGGAACAAGGAGTAACGGGAATGACGGTTACACGACGTGAATTTCTCGACGCACTTGCCGTCGGCGCAGCGGGACTGGCCGTAGGAACGACGGCGAAAAGTTACAGCCAGATTCTCGGCTCCAACGATCGCCTCAACTTTGCCGTGATCGGCCTGAATGGGCGCGGCTACGCTCACCTCTCGTCGCTGAAAGCAAGTAAGAGCGCGGCCCGCATCTCTCATGTCTGTGACGTGGACGGCAACATTCTCAGTAAGTTTGCTGACGCTACCCAGCACGAAATGGGCGAGCCTCCTGCCGCGGAAAAAGACTTCCGCAAGGTTCTTGCGCAGAAAGACGTCGACGCCATCACTATCGCCACTCCGGACCATTGGCACACACCGATCGCCATCGCCGGATTGCAGGCGGGGAAACACGTCTACGTGGAAAAGCCTTGCAGTCACAATCCCGCCGAAGGAGAGATGCTGGTTCAGGCCCAGCAGAAATACGGAAAGCTCGTGCAGATGGGCACGCAACAACGCTCATCGCAATACACCATCGAGATCGTCGAGAAGATTCGCTCCGGCATCATCGGCCGACCCTACTATGCGAAAGCCTGGTACAGCAATGTGCGCAAATCGATTGGCACGGGCAAAGAAGTTCCCGTGCCCCCGCAACTCGACTGGGATCTGTGGCAGGGCCCGGCGCCGCGCCGTCCTTATAAAGACAATCTGCATCCCTATAACTGGCACTGGTTCAAAATCTACGGCACAGGAGAAGCGCTAAACAACGGGACGCACGAAGTCGATGTCTGTCGCTGGGCACTGGGCGTCGATTACCCCAAGCGCGTCACTTCGTCAGGCGGCAGATATCAATTCAAAGACGACTGGCAGTTTTACGACACGCTGATCACCAGCTTCGAGTACGAAGACAAGATGCTCTCATGGGAAGGCAAAAGCTGCCAGGGCATGAAGTTCTATGGCCGCGATCGCGGCTCGGCCATCATGGGAACGACGGGTACCGTGGTCGTCGATCGCGATGGCTACGAGGTCTTCGACCTCAAAGGCAGCAAGATCGACGAATTTAAAACCGGCAAGACAACGGCGTCTTCGGATCTCACGGGCCGCGATTCCATGACCGACGCTCATTTCGCCAACTTCATCGCGGGCATTCGCAAGGGTGAAAAGCTCAACGCTCCGATCACAGTCGGCAACATCAGCGTAACCATGCTGCAACTTTCCAACATCGCTTGGGAAGTCAACCGAGAGTTGCACCTCGACATAAAAGACGGCCGCATTCAGAATGACGGTGAAGCAATGAAGATGTGGAACCGCGAATATGAGAAAGGCTGGGCGCCGCATGTATAAAGCTTCGATTTTGAGTGGCGCAACGTTTTCAACACTGCGGAAAAGTCTTGCCCTTCTCTTTAGGCTTTAGCCACCGAGGTGCTCACTATGGATGGTGTTCTCTCCCGCCGCGATTTCATCCGCTCCAGCGCATTGATCACCGCAGTGTCCGCTGCTCCGCGCGCCGTCTTCGCCTGGCCCGCCGAGGCGCCAACCACAAGCGCACCCTTGCCCATTCGCCTTGGCCTCGCCAGCTACACATTCCGCAACTTTACCCGAGCGCAGTTAATCGCCTTCATGAAGCAGCTCAACGTTTTCGATCTGAATGCGAAAGACGTAAAAGATCACCTGCCAATCGACCCGCAGCAAGAATCAGCCGCGCTGGCGGATTATGCCGCCACTGGTATCAAGCTGCACGCTGCAGGAGCCATCTATTTCGCCAAGGACGAAGATGCCGACATCCGCAGTAAGTTCGAATACTGCAAACGTGCGGGAATTGGAGTCATTGTTGCCGGCGATCCCTCGCCGGAGACTCTGCCGCGCATCGAGAAGTTCGTAAAGGAATACGACATCCGCATCGCGATTCACAATCACGGACCTGAGGATAAGTTGTGGCATTCACCGCTGGATGTGTTGAAAGCGGTTAAGAATATGGATCCGCGTATCGGCTGCTGCATCGATGTCGGGCACACCGTTCGTGCAGGCACGGATGTAGTTCAAGCGATTCGCGAAGCAGGGCCGAGATTGTTTAACCTGCACATGAAAGATCTGGCGAACTTTCAGGACAAGGAAAGCCAAGTTGCAGTAGGAGACGGCGCTATGCCGGTCCGTAAGATGTTCGAAGCCCTCATCGAAATCAAATACCCAGGCTTCGTCGATCTGGAATACGAAGTTCATCCGGACGATCCAATGCCCGGCGTTATCGCCAGCTTTGCCTATATGCGCGGTGTCCTGGCAGGCATGAACAAGCTATTTCAGTAGTCCGTACACTTCCACTTCGCCTCTTGTGCCAAAGTAAACGCGCCCATTCACCACCACTGGGATCACGAAACGCGTCGCCATTGCCGCACGATCACGCATGCTGTTTTGTTCCGAGTTGTAAATCGGTCGGCCCAGTTTCGTCGCGTCGAAGGCATAGAGAACCGCTGCCCGGTCGGGACCGTTCCACGTTTTGGTTGCGATTCGCAATGCCGACGACAACATGATCGACGTCACCAAACAATGAAACATCGCTGATTCTACAGGCTGCGGAAAAACGCGAATGCGCGGAGCACCGTGGAAGAGCGGCGCTTTAGCGCCGCGTAAACTGTCAAGGAGAGAAATGGGCTTCAGCCCCGGTGGACATCTTTCGTCTTCGGGGTCGCATTGTTCCGCAGCCTGTCTAGCCCCGAGCCCGCCAATTCCCAATCTGGGAAAAATCTTGTCAATAGGCAAAAACTGCCCATTTCTTCGTAACTCCTTCGTTTCGCTGGAAATATAAAATCCGCAAAATGTCCAGATTGCCCACCCCAAAATGCTATTCTGGAAATATAGGGCAAAAATCTTTATAGACAGGCGCGGCCTACCAGGTCGCGCCTTTTCTTTTGGTGCCAGAGCGGCGGAACTCGCGCTCTCGGCAGGCGGATTTTTTCCCCAGGAAACAGCGGACCGATCAAATGGACGAATTCAAAGTTTTCAAGACATACAAAGAACGTGGCGAATGGGCGGAGCTCCGTTTCATGGCCGAAGCCATGTTCCATGGCTACAAAGTCTCCAAGCCCTGGGGTTCCTCCGCCTTCGACATCGGAGTCGAATCCGGCCGCCGCATCCTCCGTGTCCAGGTCAAGTCCACCTCCAACCGGACCGGCACCGGATACCTCTGCCAATTCAAGCCCAACGCCACCAAAAAGCAAGACTACACGCTCCAGCAAATCGACTTCTTCGCCGCCTATGTAATCCCCAAAGACCGCTGGTACATCATCCCCGCAAAAGTGATCTTGGGAGTCCGCCGCAAGCATGCCATCATGTTCTGCCCCATCCAACCCCTGAAGAAAGGCCGTTACAGCCACGAACACTACCTCGAAGCCTGGCCGTTAATGTTCCCCCGCGAGAAAAAAATCGCTGCCAAACCTAGCCCTAACCGTCGCAGCAAAGAAACCAGGCTTTGAAAGGGCGCGCCTTCCAGTCGCGCCACAAAATCCCACTCCCCTCACAACTTGTCATCCCGACCGAGTCGGACCCTAGCGAAGCCGAAGGGAACGGGGGTGGAGGAACCTGCTGTTCGCCCGCAGCTACCGGGAAGAGCGGCGCTTCAGCGCCGCGTAAGCTGTGTCAGGAAAAAACGGGCTTCAGCCCCGTAGCCGTAACCCTCAACTCGAACACAAACGAAACGTATGTCATCCCGACAAGAGCGATAGCTCTTGGAGGGACCTTACGAAAGCAAGCCGTCACGATGCTGCTGTCGGGTGCCGTCCCACCGCTTAAGGCTTCGCGATCTTCATCGCAGCAGTCCAGCCAACTGTCGGGAAATTCCGCAGGCGATGGCTGCCCGAAATCCAGCCGCAGAGCGGCGACATATTGTTAGCCCAGGACGTAAGTCCTGGGTAGGCCGAGAAAAAGGGAACAAGTCCCGGAGGGACGGCAGAGTAGCCGCTAGATGCCTAGCCAACCGCCCCGATCATGCCATTTGTAACCTCGTCATTCCGGCCCGAGCCGGACCCTAGCGAAGCCGAAGGAAACGGGAGTGGAGGAACCTGCTGTTTGGCTGGAGCCAGCGCCGCGTAAGCTGTGTCAGGAAAAAACGGGCTTCAGCCCCCGTAGCCGTAACCCTCAACTCGAACACAAACGAAACGGATGTCATCCCGACAAGAGCGATAGCTCTTGGAGGGACCTTACGACGGCAAGCAGCCACGATGCTGCTGTCGGGTGCCGTCTTCACCGTAGCAGCCCGGCCAACTCGCGGAAAAACTCCGCAGGAGATGCAATGCGCAGACCCATCCGCTGCGCCCCAGCCTTCGTGAAATGTTTGGAATTATTCGTAAGAAGCCAGTCCGGCTTGGCGGCCATCGCCGACAAAAGCACCGGCACATCCGCCTCATGCCGGATCAAATGCCGGCTCGATAACACAGCCGGCTTGCTCGGATAAGGAACGATCTCAGGCGAGGTCAACCGGATAAGCCGCCGGTAATCCTCGACTAACTGCTCGGCATCAAGCGCAGGGAGCCGCTCCGCATGAAGCAGCAAATTCTCCTCAACTTCATCCCGCACAACCTCCGCCAGCACCATCCGGCAAACCTTGGCCGCGCAAAGCGAAAGCACAGCTTTATTGAGTCCCCAGGGAGAAACAATGCCTCCAGTCAGAACATTGGAATCGAGAAACAACCGGATTCGGCGAGGAGTGCTCACTTACCGCGGACTTGAGAAGGAACCCGAGAAGAACGAGAATTGCGCGGACTGGGCGAACGCCGCCGGGAAGCGCCCGAAGCCTTCTTCGCATAGCGCCGTGCATAAACGCGCTCGCGCGCCTCAGGAAGCGTAGCCAGCAAGTCCTTGGGCGTAAGCCCCACGGCAGTCAGGCTAGCGCTCACCCGCTGGCAAAGATGTTCAAAGCGCCGCTGCTCTGGCAAAAGAATAAGCCCGTCCCCCAACCGCAAAACTGCAAAAGGCGCGCCATTCCCCAGCCCCAAATCCTCGCGAAACTGCTTGGGAACTGTAAGCTGCCCCTTCTCGCCAATCTTGGTGGTAGTCAGGTATTCGAGAGTAGTGTCGTGAGTCGCCATGGCGGTAGGAAAATCCTACCATATTGACAGCCCATCTCCTAGGTTGTCACGGGAGCTTTGAAAGGGCGCGGCTTCCAGCCGCGCCGTACCCCGCTCTCTCCGAGCCTGTCATTCCTTCCGAAACCGCGGCAAGCGACGCACGGCGTAGGAACCTGCTGCTTCTTTCCACACAGCTCATTCCTGAGATTTGCGAAGCGTCCTACCCTGATTTTCCGCGGAATTCCACTCCGCCACGGTACAATTCCGTGTTCGATTTCTTACTCGCCAGAAAGGAGCGTGGCCGTGCATCGAAGACTTTTCTTTGCGGTTGTCGCATTATTCCTTTTTACCGTCGCCGCTTGCGGCCAGCAGGCGACTCGCGATCCCAAAAAAGAAAAGGTCATTACCGACGAACTGGCTGCCACTGCTCCGGGAGCCGTAGAAACCTTTGAACGCGCCACGGCGGCCATGGACAATCGCGATTCCGAGCACGCCGCTCAACTCTATAGTCAAGTCATTGCGCAGGCTCCAGTCTTTACTCCGGCTTTGCGCCGTTTGGGATTTTGCCTGGCAGCACTGGGGAACACCGATCAAGCGGTGACTTTGTTGAAAAAAGCCGTGACCATCGAACGCTCTCCCGAAAATCTCATCAGCCTGGCGCAAATCATGGCCTACCCCAACGACAAGACGCAAGGCAGCGAGCCTGATAAGGAGATTGCGCTGGCCCTTGCCAAAGAAGCCAACGAATTGGATCACAGCTCCGACGATCCACGGTACGCCACACTAATGGCGCAGATGGCATTGGACACCAAGCGCGAAGCGGAGTTCCGCCAAGCAACGGACATCCTGGTTCGCAAATACCCCGGCCAGATGGCCACCCACTACTACAGCGCGATCCGCTTTGCCATGGATCAAAACTGGATCGCTTCAGAAGACGAAATCAAGAAAGCCGAGCGCCTGGGGCTGCCCCCACAAACGGCGCAAGCGATCCTGAATTCCGGCATTCATACTCGTGCCCTCGTCTGGCGCTGTATCCATTACGCGGCTTACCTACTCGCCGCGTGGGCAAGTGGCCTTCTCCTGTTGTTCCTCGCAGGCAAGATTTTTTCCAAAATGACCTTGCGCTTCATCGAAAAACTGGATCCGGCTTCTGCGACAAGCGCGCCGACAGCAGCTTTACGGCGCTATTATCGGAAGCTAATCAACATCGCAGGCACTTACTATTATGTTTCCATTCCGTTCGTGATTTTCCTGGTACTGGCGGTCTCCAGCGGAATCGTTTACGGATTTCTGGCACTGGGCGAAGTTCCCATCAAACTGGTGGCCGTTATCGCTATCGGCGCCATTATTACCGTTTACAAAATGGTTCACTCGCTTTTTGTCCGCGTGAACGCCGAGGAACCCGGACGGAGCCTGAAACCGGAAGAAGCCCCCGGTCTCTGGAATCTGACTCGCGAAGTCGCGGAAAAACTCGGCACGCGCCCGCTCGATGACATTCGGGTCGCTCCCGGTACCGAGATGGCCGTCTATGAACGCGGCACCATCCGCGAGCGCCGCAACGATATGGGACGCCGCACTTTGATCATGGGACTCGGCCTCGTGCCCGGCTTCGATCAGAATTCGTTTCGCGCCGTGCTCGCACATGAATACGGACACCTCTCGCACCGGGATACCGCTGGAGGCGACGTGGCTCTACGCGTCAACCAGGACATGCTCAAGTTTGCCCACGCCATGGCTCGCGCGCGCCAGGCGGTTTGGTGGAACATCGGATTCCAATTTCTGCGCCTCTATCACTTTCTCTTTCGCCGCATCAGCCACGGCGCCACCCGCTTGCAGGAGGTTCTTGCCGACCGTGCCGCCGCCCGCCTTTATGGACCGCAGCCGTTTGAGGAAGGTCTCCGGCATGTCGTCCGCCGCCAAATCGAGTTTAATCATTTCGCCAGCAAAGAGATCAGCGCTGCCCTAAGCGCTGGTAGAAGCCTACAAAACGTTTATGCGCTGGAAGCGCCGCCGGACAAAGATATCGACGAATCGGTCGACCGCGCCCTCAACCGCGAGACTTCCGAAGACGACACTCACCCCAGCCCCGTGGACCGATTCCGCCTGGTGAGTCGAATTACCTGCCAAGGCCAGGCTGCTTCTTCCGGCCCGTTGTGGGATCTCTTTGCCAATCCCCAAGCCATGACCACAGAAATGAACTCGAAGATCGAGAACCTGGTCAAGGGCAGATCCGCATGAAAGTACACGAAGCCGCTTCGATCAATTGCTAAACGCCTACTGTCTGCGCACTATGTTTCCCCGCCAGCAACTGCCGCAGCACATACTGCAAAATCCCGCCGTTGGCGTAGTAGAGCGATTCCTGCGGCGTATCGATGCGTACCAGCGCTTCGAACTCCACCGTGTTTCCTTTGCCGGCTGCACGAACTCTCACCGTCTTTCCCGCGGCAAATTTCTCGACCACGCCCCGGATGCCGGTGATTTCGAAGACCTCTTCGCCGGTCAGCTTGAGCGATTCCGCATTCTGTTCGGGGGGGAATTGAAGCGGAAGAATTCCCATGCCCACTAGGTTCGAGCGGTGAATGCGTTCGTAGCTTTCGGCGATCACGGCGTGAACTCCGAGCAGGGCCGGGCCTTTCGCCGCCCAGTCGCGCGAGGAACCCGACCCGTATTCCTTGCCCGCTAGAATCACCAGCGGCGTGCCGTCTGCTTGATATTTCTGCGACGCGTCGAAGATCGACATCTCGGCATTCGTCGGCAGGTGGCGCGTGAATCCACCTTCAGTCGCGACCAGCTTGTTGCGCAGGCGCACGTTGGCGAACGTGCCGCGCACCATGACTTCGTGGTTGCCGCGCCGGGAGCCGTAAGAGTTGAAGTCGGCGGGCGCGACGCCATGCTCCTGCAAATATTTTCCGGCCGGGCCGTCTTTCTTGATCGAACCCGCGGGAGAAATATGATCCGTTGTAACGCTGTCTCCCAAAACGGCCAGCGCACGCGCGCCGTAAATATCCTCGACAGGGGCAGGTTTGACGGTAATGTTGTCGAAATAAGGAGCGCGCCGGATGTAGGTCGAATCTTTTTCCCACGCATATGTTTCGCCCTTGGGCACGTTGAGGCCCCGCCAGCGCTCGTCGCCAGCAAATACTTCGGCGTAGCTCTTGGCAAACATCTCCGCCGTGACCGAATGCTCAATCGCTTCTTCGACTTCGCGCTGCGAAGGCCAGATGTCGGCCAAAAAAACCGGCTTGCCTTCCTTGTCTTTGCCGAGGGAATCCTTACGCATATCGATGTCGATGCGTCCGGCAAGAGCGAACGCAACCACCAGAGGCGGCGACATCAGATAATTCGCGCGGACTTCAGAATTGATACGCCCCTCGAAGTTGCGATTGCCCGAAAGCACGGAAGCCACGACCAAATCTTTTTCATCAATGGCTTTGGAAACTTCTTCGGGCAGTGGCCCCGAGTTGCCGATGCAAGTCGTGCAGCCGTAACCGACAATATGAAACTTCAACTTCTCCAGATACGGAGTCAGCCCGGCATGATCCAGATAATCGCGTACCACCTTCGATCCCGGCGCCAACGAAGTTTTCACCCAGGCAGGAACCGACAAGCCTTTCTCGACTGCCTTCTTCGCCACCAATCCCGCGCCGATCATCACCGAAGGATTTGATGTGTTGGTACACGAAGTAATCGCGGCAATCACCACGCTACCGTGTTTGAGTGCGCCCTTCACGCTTTGCGGAACATGCTCATGCACATCCGGATCCTCGACTCCGATCGCCGTGGGACTGCCGCCTTCCTGCTCCCATCGCGCATCGTTGCCCACGACAGCCGCAGTTTTCGCCGCAGCTTTCGGTTTGATAAGAGAAGGCAATGCTTTCTGAAACGACACTCCCGCATCCGCCAGCAACACCCGATCCTGCGGACGCTTCGGCCCCGCCAGACTCGGTTCCACCGTCGCCAGATCAAGCGCCAGCAATTCCGAATAAGTAGCCTCGGGAGTCTTCTCGTCGTGAAACATTCCTTGCTCGCGGCAGTAAGCTTCGACCAATGCAATCTGTTCAACGCTGCGCCCGGTAAGCCGCAGGTAACGCAGTGTCTCCTTATCGACAGGAAAAATTCCGCAAGTCGCTCCATACTCCGGAGACATGTTGGCAATGGTCGCGCGATCAGCCAGCGGCAATTCACGCAGTCCCGGCCCAAAATATTCGACAAACTTCCCGACAACTCCGTGCTTGCGCAACATCTCAGTAATAACTAAAACCAGATCAGTCGCAGTCGCGCCTTCACGCAATCTGCCGGTAAGCTTCACGCCAACCACCGCGGGAATGAGCATGGACACAGCCTGCCCCAACATCGCCGCCTCCGCCTCAATCCCCCCCACCCCCCACCCCAAAACCCCCAACCCGTTAATCATCGTTGAGTGACTGTCTGTGCCTACAAGGGTGTCGGGGCAGGCGGACTGCTTGCCTTCTTTTTCCTGGACGAAGACTACGCGCGCGAGATATTCGAGGTTGACTTGGTGGACGATGCCGGTGTCGGGAGGGACGATCGCGAGGTTGCGGAATCCGGTTTGGCCCCAGCGCAGAAACGAATAGCGTTCTTTGTTGCGTTCGAATTCGAGCAGTGCGTTCGTTTCGAAGGCCTGCGGGGTGCCGAATTCGTCGACTTGCACGGAGTGATCGATTACGAGTTCGACCGGTTGCAGAGGATTGATCAGGCTCGGATCGCCGCCGAGTTGCTTCATAGCATCGCGCATGGCCGCCAAATCTACGACGCAGGGCACTCCAGTGAAATCCTGCAACAGCACGCGGCTGGGAGTGAATGCGATTTCTTTTTCGGATTGCTGATTGCCGTTCGTTTTGCCGCTGCCCCAAGCGGCCAAGGCGCGGATGTCTTCGGGGCGGACGTTGCGTCCGTCTTCGGTGCGCAGAAGATTTTCAAGGAGGATGCGCAGCGAGTAGGGAAGGTGTTTCGTGGAGATGCCCTGTTCGTCGAGAGCGCGGAGGCGAAAGATTTCGTATTCTTTGTTGCCGACTTTCAGACTGGAGCGGCTGTTGAAACTATTCGAGGACATGAGGGCCTTCCTGATGAATATTTATTCACGTGCTGCGCGCGTCGGCGCGGCGAGACTAAAAACACTGGAACTAACAAGTTTAGCCTTTTCTGTTGCGATTTGCGTATGGCAGGGTCGACGCCATGTGTCGGTGCCAGGAGAAGCAAAAACCTTTAACACAGAGGACACTGAGGAGCACGGGGTAGAGCGCTGAAGACTCTAACTCGCGAGAATTCGTTTTCTCGTTTCGAGAGGAAGTGTCTCGCAGGCGGTGCGCAGGACTAGCCTCGGGGCGTCGGTTCTGATCTTCATTAAGTACGGCACTGTGCGCTTCGGGTCGAACTTCGCGGTTTCCCGCAGGAGCCAGCCCAGGCCTTTTTGCACCATGTCGTCTTCGTCGGCCAGGAGCGAGTCGGAGAGCCTTTGGATTTCGGGGAAGAACATTTTTTTGCGCGTGCCGCGGATCAGGGCGACACAAGCGGCGCGGCGGCGCCAGCGATTGCGGAATTTTGCCCATTGGAAAACTTGTTTCGTGAGCGCCGGGTTCGCGATAACAATGGGCGCGATGAGGTCGTGCACCAGCGCGTCGTGGTCGGCCCAACTGCTGATGCGGTCGAGCCAGGAGGCGAACAGCTTGAATTCGGTGGGGCCGCAGTTTGCGCCGAGGTTTTCCAGAAAAAATACTGCTACGATTTTTTCTTCAAGATTCGATCCGGAGAACAGTTGGTCCGCGACTTTTACCAGGAAATCGAAAGGCTGAGTTTGCAGGATTTCTCGGCGCATGCTGCGGGCGGTGCGGCGCAGGTCGGCTGTGTACCAGCCATGCGATTTGATTTCGTCTTTGAAGAACCATTGGACGCCTGCGGCGTGGTCAGAGGAGCCACCTGTTTTTAAGGTTTGGCGAATTTGTGCGGCGAGTTGGGCGGGAGTGGATGTGGAGTTCGGAACGGCACGGCGCGGTTGTGAAGGTTGCGGCGTCATGTTTGTCGGCCTTGCAGAAGAGCCCACCTCAGGGGCTAAAGCCGTGTCTTTAACGGCGGTTTGGACGGCACGACTGAAGTCGTGCCCTTCTCATTCGTGCCCTACCTTCGTTTTTCCAAAACCTCTGAACTCGCGCCCTTCCCGGAGCTTTTCTTTAAGGCGTTGGTACTCGGAAATATCTGTCATATACCCACAGCAGCGCGGTCGTGACTACGCCGACTGCGGTCACCGTCCACCAGATGCGTTCGGGCTGGTGCAGGACTTCGCCGAAGTGGTGGACCAGAGTTCCGCCGAACCAGCCGCCGATCAGCGATCCAATGCCGATAGGTAGAAATGCGAAGCCCATGTAGGTGCCCTGTTGACCAGGAGGTGCGAGGCGCGAGATGTATTCGTAGTAGCGCGGCTGCTGGATGATTTCGCCGAGCGCTAACACAAACAACGATAAGATCGCGCCCCAAATTGTCGGACGGAAGGCAAGAATCAGCCACGCAACGGAGGTGATGATCGTGCCCAGAATTACAGCCTGGAATGCGGGGATTTTTCGCGTAAGGTAGTTGACCGCGAGTGTGAGGCAGATCACGGTGAGGCCGTCGGTGACGAGAATGATTTCCACGTCGGCGCTCGAGTTGATGTAGCCGTGAATGTAGCCGGGCAGGCTGATGTATTGCTGCCAGAAGACGACCCAGTATCCAGTGAAGATGAGGAGAAACCACATGAAGCGGCTGATGCCGGCGAGAACGAGGACCAGGAGAATCGTCCATAACCACCACGGCACGGAGAAACTGGGATAGACCCACAAGGCAATGCGCAGCGCCAGCGCGACCGCCATGACTGGAAGCACGAGGCGATAGTTGCCAAGGACCACGCAGAAATTTTTCGCGACGGTTGCAATCGAGGGCGGAGGGGCGTCGCCGGGCTTGCCCGGCTCGCGGAAGAAGAAAAACACTACGAAAAACATGGCGAAGACGCTGAGCGCGGCTACGCGGTAAACATTTTCGACGCCCAGGTGACGATGCGCCCAAGATGCGAAATAAGGGCCCATCGCGCCACCGACGTTGACCATTGTGTAATAAATCGAATAACCGATGGAGCGGACATTTTCTTTCGAAGCCCGCGCCGTGGTGCCGACCACGCAGGGCTTTACCAGCGCGATGCCGAGTGCGGGAAGAATAAGGATAACGCCGACGAACAGGCCGAGAGGAACGGCATTGCGGATCGGAGCGAGCCATGGGGCGCCGATGGAGCCGATCAGGAAATAGGCGGCTGCGAGGATTAGGTAGGCGGTGGAGAGGGCACGGCGAAAGCCCATGCGGTCGGCGGCGGCTCCGCCGAAGATGGCGAGAAACCACACCATGCCGCCGAAGATGCCGGTGAGAGTGCCGGTCTGCTCGGTGGAGAAATTCAGTTTTTCCTGGAGGTAGAGGGCGAGTGAGGCGAATGCGCCGTAATAAGAGAGGCGCTCGAAAATTTCGCTGAGGTTCGCGATCCAGAAGGGACGCTCAAAGCCGGTGCGAATTTCGGTGAGGCGTTCGGAGAAGGTCAATGTGGCTCCCTGATTTCGTGTGGAGCGGGCACTCCTGCCCGCTTCTATATCCCAAGCCGCTTGCGCAATTCTTCGGCGGACACGCCCGTGATGCGAATGACTTTGTTGCGTCCGGTCTGGCCGGAGGCAATGGTAACGGAAGATCGCGGGAGCTTCAAAAGTTTTGCAAAGAATTCGATGCAGGCGTCGTTGGCACGGCCGTCGATGGGAGGCGCGGTGAGCGAGAGTTTGAGGGCATCGCCGATTTGGCCGGTGATGCCGTTCTTCTTGGCGCGGGGATGGACTCTGACGGCGAACGTGACACCGCCGGTTACGACTTGTATGGGAATCAAAATCTTATTTCCTCCACATGGCAAACCCAATGAGGAGAAAGACCAGTGCGATTCCAATGGCCGTATAAAGAAGGTAGTCGCGAACGCGATGGGTGGGCATCAACAGGTTGTGGTACTCGGGGAAGGCGCGATAGACCATCACCAGGATGTAATGATCTTCGGATTTCAGCGCGTTGAGCGCATCATCCCACATTTGCTTCTTGTCAGAAGATAAATGGCTATCCCGCTTGCGGGCGTTTTTCAGAAGTCGCCTGATTTTTGTTTCGTATTGGTCGCTATTGTAGTCGCGTTCGAAGGCCGTGTTGACTTCGTGGATGTCGGGGAGCGAAGGATGCACCTCGGTGAAATGGAGCATCTTCTTTTCGACATCGGAGAGATTGACCTGCTCGGTCGCGGCCTCTTCGATGACCCTCGAAATCAGGAATGTTTTGGCTGTGATTGGGTCCATCTGGCCTCCTTCGCTTGAACTTGATGCCTAGGCCGTCGCTCGCGCCCCGAAAATCGCTGCCCCGACACGCACGCAGGTTGATCCCTCTTCGATTGCGACTTCGAAATCGTGCGACATGCCCATCGAAAGCACTTCCATGCTGATGCCGGGCAGCTTGCGTGCGGCGATTGTATCGCGCAACTCGCGCAATTTGCGGAAGTAGGAGCGTGCGCCTTCTGGGTCTTCTCTGAACGGAGGAACCGTCATCAAGCCCCGGAATTTGAGGGCTTCGAAACGGAGAGCGGCTTGCAGCAAATTTTCCAGTTCTTCGGATTCGGCTGCGATTCCGGTTTTTGCGGCTTCGCCGCCGACGTTGATTTCGATTAACACGTCCAACGTTTTATTCACCTCGCCGCCGGCAATGTTCAATTTTTCCGCCAGCTTTAATGAATCGACGGAATCCACGGCAGCAAATAGTTCCACAACTTTGGCGGATTTGTTTGTTTGCAGGTGGCCGATCATGTGGTATTCGGCTTTGGCCAAATCTGCGAGCGACGCGATCTTTACGCCGAATTCCTGGACGCGATTTTCGCCGAACAATCTTTGGCCGGCGGCGTAGGCTTCGCGGAGACTCTCGGGTGGTTGGGTTTTGCTGACTGCCATCAACGCGATTTCTTCGGGGCGGCGAGAAGCTCGCGCGGCGGCTGCGGTGATGCGATCACGGATGACAGCAAGATTTTCGGCGATGGACATGCGAGTGCGAGTTACCTTAGGAGCGGAGTGGAGGGATGACAGATTTTTTCTGCATCACATCATCGCGGTGGGTGGCGCGGGTTCGCTGGGGTCGCCGGCGCTGGTGAGCGGCAGGTAGATCATCAGTGCGGCGAGCAGAGCCATCACGACTACTCCTGAGAGATACATGGGATGCTCGAAGACCTGTGCCGCGGTGATGCTACGCGCCCATCCTTCTATCGATTGAAAAACACGGTTTTGAGAAGTGGCCAGGCCCGTGGCGATGAGTGCCGCCCAGATGAGTCCGAAGACCGATTCGCCGGCGATGAGGCCGGAGGCGGTCAGGACTCCGGCGTTTTCGACGCGCGCCATCTGAGCCTGATTGAGGCCGCGGCGCTTGGCCATCCAGTCGCCGAGCGAGCGGAAGACTCCGCCCAGGAAAATTGCAAAGGTGGTTTCAAACGGCAGATACATGCCGACTGCGACCAGCATGGGACTGCGGACCTGCATCATGATCATGCCGATGCCGAAGAAAATGCCGACGACGACCAGCGGCCAGGGCATGTTGCCGCCGACGATGCCGATGGCGAGAGTGGCCATCAGGCCGGCTTGCGGGGCGGAGAGTTGGCGGCTGCCGAAGCCGAAAGCGGTGTTCAGCAGATATAGCGGCCAGTACATGACCAGGCTGGCGACGACCACGGCAATCAATTCGGCAATTTGGATTTTGCGCGGGGTGCCACCGAGGATGTAGCCGACTTTGAAATCCTGCAACAGCTCGCCGGCGACTGAAGAAGACACGCAGACAACTGCGGCGACGCCGAGGACTGTGGCGACGCCGGGCGTTCCGGAGACGCCGAGGGAGACCATTAGCAAGGCGGCGATCAAGAGTGTTGAGAGCGTCAACCCCGACACTGGATTGTTGGACGAGCCGATGAAGCCAACCAGGCTGCCGGAAACCGTGGCAAAGAAAAATCCGACGATCAACATGACGACGGCGGCCAGAACCGCGGGCCAGATCAGGCCGGAGATGTGGACGTACAGAAAACACATGAGGATGAACATGAGCGCGATCAGGCTGAAGACGACTTTGGAGCTCATGTATTGCTCGGTGCGAGACAACTTCGCACGCTGATCGGCGGTTTGCTTCATGTCGCTGAAGGCGCGGCCGATGCCCGCAGTGAGGCTTTTGCCCATCTTGAACAAAGTCCAGGCGGCGCCGACCAACATGCCGCCCACGGCGATGGGGCGCACGATGAAGCGCCACACGGAGATGGCCATGTTAGCCCAATCGTCGGGCGTGTCGGCGGGAAGATAGTGCTTGAGTTGCGGGCCGAGGAAAAAAATCAGCATAGGGACCATTAGTCCCCAGGCGAGCACGCCGCCCGCGAATTGGATGGAGGCCAGGCGCAGGCCGATGATGTATCCGACACCGAGATACGCGGGGCTGACGCTGGGCGCGGCGAAGGTGCTGGTGCCTCCGGCGGCGACGATGTTGGTGGTGCCGGTGGTGCCCAGGCTTACCTGGCTGCGGCCCAGGCTGCCGACGGTGAAGTGAATGTCTTTGTCCGCGGCGAACAGGCCGAAGCGGCCCAGCAGGTAGACGATGCCGCCGACGCCGATGTTCCAGAAGAGATATTTGGCGGCTTGGGCGCCGCGGCGTCCGGCTTTGTGAATTTCCGCGGCGGCGACGGATTCAGGGAAGGGAAGTTCGGGATCTTCGACCATGACGCGGCGCACCAGAGAAATAAAGAGCACGCCCAGAATGCTGCCCACCATCATGAGCGCGGTGGATTTCCAATAAGCGTCGGCGGGGCGGAACGATGGCCAGGCTTTGGAGATCACGAAGGCTGGAATGGTGAAAATTGCGCCGGCGGCCAGGCCTTCGCCGATGGTGCCTGCGGTGCGAGCAATGTTCTCTTCGAGGAGCGTTCCCTTCCAGGCGCGGAGCACGGCCATGGCGATCACGGCGGCTGGGTAAGTGGCCGCGATGGTGATGCCGGCGCGGAGGCCGAGGTAGGCGTTGGCGGCTCCCAGGACGATGGTCAGCACCAGGCCGAGCAGCAGTGCGCGGAGCGTTAGCTCCTTCATCTGCATGCCCTCGGGAACAAAGGGGATGTGTTTCCGGGGAGTTGCTTCAGGTTGGGTTGGGGTGGAGGCGCTCATAGATGAAGTTATTCTCCGGGGGCTGAGTATTTGCCGCAGTGCGGCTGGTCAACCTGAGCTAAAGACAGATTGTGCAAAATACAGAAGGGCGCACGTTAGCACGCTGGCAGGCTGGATGACAAGTGCGGAGCTGCTTCAGAGTAAGTTGGCGGGCTGATGACCGTCTTACGGAGGAGTCGCTGTTACTACCCTCTACCTTCGTAAGACGCTTGTCTTTCGACTGTAGTAAAATGACCTTACGGTCTTCCAGCCCACTTCGGTAGCTCAATGTCCTAGTGGCATGTTTCGAGGTGTAAGGTGACAAACGATTCCCCCGACCACCAGTCGCTTCAGTCATATTTCCAGTTCCGTTGCCGGGATTGCAGCAGCGAGGTTGGTTTCCGGTCCCGGCGGCGTTCAGTTTTTGAGCGTTATCTCCTGCCTCTGTTGCTGTTGAAGCCGGTACGCTGCGGAGAGTGTTTCCGCCGCGATTACCGCTTGATCTTTACCGAGGTGAAGGACCGGCTTTCCGAAGCCAGCCGCATCAGTCCGGCGGTTGAGCGGGCGGTCGCGCCCAAGCGGCACGTTGCCTAAGCGCGGGCATCGCCGCTATACTGCGAAGGTGACGAGCTTCATCCCATAAGCGCGTCGCGTCTGCCCCACTGCTGGGCCTTGCGCCCGCGTGGGTCAAGGGAGGCCGTCTTCAGCAGTAGTGAGGACCAAATCCGGGCGAGTCATGCCACAGGTCGAAGAGCAGGGCCTTCTATTGTTTGCCCGAGTGACGTTCTTCGCAGTCATGATTTTCGGCGGAACTCTTCGGTAGCGCATTCTTCGTTTCTTCCCGCATGGGCTAAGTTCGGCTTTGAAGGCCTGTTCGCGGTAATGTTTCCCTCTAACTGCCGTATTTGTGACGAGCCGCTCACGCGGATTTCGCGGCTTCCGGTTTGCCAGCAATGTCTTGATGGAATCCACCCCCTGCGTGGGCGCCTGTGCTCGATTTGCGGCGAGCGGGTACTGTCATCTCTAGCCATATCCGCATCTTTATCCCCGGCGAGTTCTTCACCGGGCACCGGCGAGGATGAGACGTTTCAATGTCCGCTGTGCCGCCGCGCCGCGCCGGCGTTTGCCAAGGCTGTGGCCTATGGCAGTTATGAAGGCGGACTTCGAGAGATGATTCACCTGCTGAAATATGCGGGAGTTTTTCCGGCGGCGAAGGTTCTCGGACGAGTGCTGGCTGAAGCGATGACCGCGCTTGAGCCGGTTCTCGGCGATGACACGATCATCGTCATTCCCGTGCCGCTGCATAAATCCAAGCGGCGTCAGCGCGGATTCAATCAGGCAGAGCTGATCGCGCGGGCGGCATTGAAGTTTTGCGCCGCGGGCCGGTTTCATTTGGCAGACAACGTCTTGCTGAGGAAGCGGGATACGGACTCCCAGATCGGCATGACCAGCCACCAGCGGCGGGAAAATATGCGCGGCGCTTTTGCCATATCGAGTGCCGGGGAAGTCAACGGCAGGGAAGTGCTTTTGGTGGATGATGTTCTCACCACAGGCGCGACCGCTGCGGAGTGCGCGCGGGTGCTGCTGCGCGCCGGAGCCAGCCGCGTATGGGTGGCCACGGTGGCACGCACAATGAAATTGGCATCTAACGAGGACGACAGGTTTCAAAGTTTCAGGGTTTCAGAGTTTCAAGGAGCAGAGCAGCTTGCGTCTCAAGGACCGTAACGATGCGCGCGAGATCCCTCGCTCCGCCTGAAGAACGGCTGCGCTCTGGATGACGCCGACTGGAAGCAAAGATTTGACCCGAAACGTGGTTTTAGTTTTGCACTAACATGCCGCACCGAGTTGAACACGATGCAGTCTCAACCGCCCGGCTCCCGGCCGGGCTGTTCCCGCCGTCTGTCGTTTACCGTGACAGCGTGCATCGAGACAGCGACGGGCATTCCCTGCATGCGCCTGTGCTGGTGTTGAATGCGTCTTACGAGCCGATCAATGTCTGCGCGGCGCGCCGCGCCTTGGTGCTCGTGCTCAAGGGCGTGGCGATGACTGAAGAAGAGAATGGACACTTTCTGCACGCGGCGCGGGTCGCCATGCGTGTGCCTTCGGTGATTCGGTTGCTTGAATACCGGCGCATCCCGCACCAGAGCCGCGCGCTTTCACGCAAGAATATTCTGCTGCGCGATCGCAACACCTGCCAGTACTGCGCCACGGTTCTGCCTTCGGGCGAACTCACGCTGGACCACGTCATCCCCCGCTCCCGCGGAGGCTCGTCTACCTGGGAAAATCTGGTGGCTTGCTGCCACTCGTGCAATCGCCGCAAAGGCAACCAGTTCGCCACCGAAGCCGGCATGAAGCTAATGCGCGAACCAAGGGCGTTCAACCTGCACACCAGTCGGCACATCATGCGGCTGATGGGACGCAGTGACGATAAGTGGCGGAAATATCTTTTCTACTAAGGTTTCAAGGTTTCAGAGTTTCAAGGTTTCAAAGACGCAAAGTTTCAGGGGTTGCAAGGTTTCAAAGACGGTTCTTACGCAATGAATCGATTAGGCGGTTCAGAAGGCCCAGCACTTGGTAAATTTCCTGATCTAGGGCTTCGTATCTGTCTGGCTTGAGGTAATCGAGATCCACGGAGATCGCGAGCTGCGTATCGACTTCAAGCAGCGACCCTCGCGCCTGCCCGAGGAAATGCAAGAATTCGCCAACGCTCAATCTGCCTTGCCCCTCTGCAATGTTGGAAGCGACGGAAACAGCCGCGCGCCTGACTTGAGAGGTCAGCCCATAAGTCTCGTGCTTAGGAAAATGCTCGGTAGCCTCATAGGTATGAACGGCAAGAGCCTTGGCCTTTTGCCACACGAGCAACTCGCGGTACGAACGAGCCATAGGGCGCAAAGTTTCAAGTTTCAGAGTTTCAAGGTTTCAAAGCTTCAGGGTGATGGATGAATCTCGAGATCTTAACTGAGCCTTTGAGCCTTGAGCAAAGATCGCAACCGCCTATGGTGCTCCTCGAGCGTCGCACGGCAAATCTCTATGGAACGGTCGCGCTCCGCGACAACTTCCTCACCAATGTCTGGAGGATTTCCGCATACACTTTGCCAGTCGAGAATCTTTTTGATGTCGCGCAGCATAAAGGCCGATGTCGGTACCACAAACTTTCGCTAGGAACTTCTCCCAATCCCCCTCGCGTTTGTGGTCACCGTTGCAGTTGCTACAACTGAGAACGCGATTCCGGATATGGTTCCGGCCAACGGCATTGAGGTGGTCTACATGGTGCTCGCGGTAAGCGCGTTTCAAATCGCGGCCGCAATATGCGCATCGTGATTCGAAATGCGCCCACATGTCTCGATCTTGATCCTCGGACGGGTCAGGATCAACCGCTTTTCGCAATGTGCGCCCTATGTAATTCTTGGCTGGGCAGAGAGTGATTACCCATGGTGAAGCTTCCCATTCCCGAGAAATTTCGTTCGCTTGGCCTTCTGAGTAGTACCTTGAACCTTTGCAACCCCTGAAACTTTGAAACCTTGCGTCTTTGAAACTTTGAAACCCTGAAACTTTGAAACCTCACTTCTGCGGCGGATTCTGATCCGGCTTCTGCCCTTCCGGTTTCTTCTCCCCCGGCGGCAATTCCTTGCCCTGATAGAGAATCTTCACATTCGATCCAAACCGCTTGTAATCCTCATACTTCACGATTTCACGAATGTGAATGTCGCCTGCTTTGAAGTGAAGTTCGTCGTCGGCGCGGGTGAAAACGGGAAACCAATACTGGCCATCGATCTGCTGCCTCCAGGTGGTGAACTTGGGATAGAGATGCTCTTCCTTCCCTTTCTTCTTCGAGTCCGTGATTTCGGGCACGCCTTTGCCGTAGGTTTTGACGATCTGGAAGTCATGATCGTCGACCCAGATGCGACCCTGGAAGTAGCGCTTCTTGCCTTCAAACTGTTTGGGCGACAAGTCGAAGACATAGCAGTGCAGTTCATCTTCCTGCTGCTGGCCGACATAAAGAATGTTGTACTCGCCGATCTCATCCGACGTGAGGACGAATGGCAGCCGGTGCCTGATGTCTTCAAAATCGCCTTGGTCCATCGACAGGCCGCCCTGATCGAGCGTGGACTGCGGGGCGAAGACGACGTTCTCGATGTGCTTGCCTTTGTCGTCGTAGGTCACGTCGTAAACTTCGTGGTATTGGCCCGTGATGGTCTCGCCATCGAGGGTTTCGACTTTCACATCCTGCCGGTAGGTGTACTGATCGCGCGCCTCTTTGAATTCTTTTTCTTTGGCGGCGAAGCGCTGAATGATTTCTTCCGGCGTGGTGCCTTTGGGCGGAATGTTTTCGAGCGAGCCCTCCTGCGCGACGGCGGGCAAAACCGAAATAGTACACATGAAGATCGAGCAGAATAAGAATGCCAGAGAGAACACGGCGGCACGAGGGTGGGACTTCATACCTCTAGTTTAGCGAATTCCGCGGAAGGATGGTGGGGTGTTCAAATCCAGCGGAGCCGACGAACACCCCAACCCGAGTTTTAACTCGAAACTTTGAGCAGTCCCGCGGCGACCCTACCTCCGGCCCCTCTCCGCTCAGCGAGGTCGGAGGATAGGGTGCTGCAGTTCTGCCGTCAACTTGGATGCCTTTTTGGGAAAGGGGTTGCCGGAGAAGCAGGTTTCAGAGTTTCAAGAGTTTCAAAGTTGGGAATCCGATGAAGGTTTCACCTGAAACTTTGAAACCTTGAGACTCTGAAACCTTGTCCTTTGCTACCATAAGGCAATGTATGCAGCCGTACGCTCCCTTCCCATCCCTCAGGCGGTCGCGCCGCCGATTCGTGAGCCCCGGCTGCTGGTTGAGTTGCCTTCATGGCCTAAGGTCTTCTTCGCCAACCTAAGGGATTTGCTGCATCCGCCAAAGCTGGCGCCTTTGCGCCTGACTTCCGCACCGGCGCCATTCTGGCCGGACGTGTTCGTCCAGAGACGCATGCCCTGGCGGCGTTTCGCCGAATCCACTGGGTGTCACGTGCTGGCGATCGCGTTGGTTGGAATCTCTGCGCGGTGGCTTGGTGCACGCGTTCAGCCTTTGCCGCCCGCGAGTTTCGAGCGCGATCAAGTCATCATTTACCAGCCGACGGAATATCTTCCGCCGCTCAATACACTGCCCGCAGATTCTGAAGACTCCGGCAAGGCCGATCCCGTGGCTGCGGCGCAGCCGATCATTTCTGTGCCCGCCGAGGCCGATAACCGCCGACAAACGATTGTGACCGCGCCCAGCGTCAAACTGAAGCACGATGTGGCGCTGCCCAACATGGTGGCGTGGGATGAGAAGCCGACGATGCCAATCGCTCCCGCCCCACTGATTCCCGCGGCCAGCCTGAGCCGGCTAAGCCCTGACGTGGACAATTCTGTTGTTGCGCCGCCGCCCGATACGCAGCGACTGGCTCGTCGCCGCGATTTGCCGCAGATGCAAGCCTCGGTGGTTGCGCCGCCACCGGATGTAATCGCCGCAGCCAGTAAAGTGTTTCAATCTCCGCAGGCGGCAGTGATCGAGCCGCCGCCGAATGTGGAGGCCATTTCCGCACGCGCGGGAGACATCAATATTGGACACACCTCGGTGATTGCACCGGCACCGCAGCTTTCGCTGGCCGAACAGCGCGCAACCCGCCGGTCGGCTGCGCGAGCGGCAACGCAGGTGGGGTTGGCGCAGGTTATTCCGCCGCCACCTTCATTGAAGCGTGGATCCGGAGTCAGGTCCGGGGGATCGCCGGCGGGTACGCCGATGGTGGCATTAAGCCTGCATCCTGCGGTGGGCGCTCCGCCCGATTCGCCGGCAGGAAACCGGCGAGGCAACTTTGCCGCAAGCGCGGATGGAAAGGCAGCAGCTTCCGGCGCACCTGGATCGGCGTCGGGAAGCGGAGCCGGAGCAGGAAATCGGGGAAAGGGAACCGGCAACGGCGCGAGCACCAGTAAGAATGGTCTTCCGGCGGGGCTTTACGAGGGCAATCCGTCCACGCCCGCGACCTCTACCGTGGCAGGCGATCCATCTGCGGAAAACAAAACCGGACGCGACAGTGTGAACCCCAATTTACTGGCCAGTGCGCGTCCGCCGCGAGTCACGGCTCAGTCTCCGCATGCGTTGTGGGAGGGTGATGCAAGCAGGCTTTCGGAAGCAGAGCGCCAGGTCTTTGGTGACCGCAAGTTCTATTCGCTCACGCTCAACATGCCCAATCTAAATTCCGCGGGCGGCAGTTGGGTGATTCGCTTCGCCGAGCTGCAAAAAAGCGGAAACGCACAGGCTGTTTCTTCGCTCTCCGCCCCGGCGGCAGTGCGCAAAGTGGACCCGGCATATCCTATGCAGTTGATGCGCGAGAACGTGGCGGGCACAGTGATTGTCTACGCCGTGATCCATGCCGATGGCAGCGTGGGCAACGTGCGCGTGCTGCGCAGCGTGGATGAACGCATCGATGAGTTCGCCAGCCAGGCTGTGGCGAAGTGGAAGTTCGACCCGGCAACCAAAAACGGAGCGCCGGTCGAGGTCGAGGCGACGTTCCAGATTCCTTTCCATCCAGCGCGCGGATTTTGAAAGCGGGATCAACGTCACGCTCACTTCCGCAACAGATTCTGAACAAACTCTAATCCACTCATCCCAATCTTGTTTCCGCCGATAGTGTCTGAGAGATTCCTTCGACTTCTCGACTCCGTCGCACGAGTTGAACACGCTTTCGGAATGACGAAGGGTACGAGGTTGTGGAGATCATGAAGATACTGCTGGTGGAAGACAGTAAATTTCTACGCATCTCAACCGAACGGGCGCTGGCCCGCGCGGGCTACGCTGTCAGTACCGCTGTCGACGGCGAGCAAGCGCTGCAATTCGCGCGAGAGAGAATTCCGGACTTGATTCTGCTCGATATGCTCCTGCCCAAGATGTCCGGGCCCGACGTGCTGAAAGCGCTCAAGAAAGACCCGCTCACAACCGAGATTCCGGTGGTGGTTTTGACTGGCTTGTCCCAGAAAAATGCTGGGCGCTTGCAAGATGACGGCGCGTTCGCGTTTCTGGAAAAGGCGGAGCTCTCGCTGGAAAAAGGCTCGCAAGCCCTGCTATCCGCGCTCGACAACATCATAAAACGACTCCCGCGCGCCCGTGCCCATTCCGCTACCTGAAGGTAACCGTCGATTGGTTACTGATCTCTGCCCTCCTTGATCCACTGAAAATAAAACGTTTACGCCGGGAACCTCGAAGCTCACGGCGGAGTCTATTTATACAAGGCCGCAGTCTTGGAGCAGCCGAACTGTAATCCGTCAGATTTTACGGGCCGATTGGGGTGGAAAATCCTATAATCAATCCTGGGTAAATCAAGGAGCGCCATTATGGCGGGAGCAACCACCTTGGGGGAACTGGCAAGCGCAATTGGAGTGCGGTCACAGGAAGCGGCAGTCGTCTCCGAACTGAAGGCCGGGTCCGAAGAAGCCTATGCGTGGCTGATTGGAGAATTCCAGCAGCCGGTGTATGGCCTGGTGTATCGGATCGTCAACGATCCGGCTGATGCCGCCGATACCACGCAGGACGTGTTCCTCAAAGTCTTCCGCGGGATGAAGCACTTCCACGGCGAGTCAAGCCTGAAGACGTGGATCTATCGCATAGCGCTGCACGAGGCGGCCAATCGCAGGCGCTGGTGGTTCCGGCACAAGGCGCAGGAAACTTCAATCGAGCCGGTGGAAATGGGCCGGCCTTCTGCAAGTGAATGTTCGATGCAGGCCGCATTGACTGATCACGCCGATTCTCCGTTCGACTGCGTCGCGCATCGCGAAGTGCAGCACCGCGTGGATGAGGCGTTGCGCAAAGTTCCCGAGCCGTATCGCACAACCCTGATTTTGCGCGATCTGCAGGACATGTCGTACGAAGAAATTGCCGAAGTGTTGGAGATTTCTCTGGGCACAGTGAAGTCGCGATTGACACGCGGACGTGAGGCTTTGCGGCAACGGTTGGGGCGCTTTGTGAGCGAAGCGAGCAATGAATTGGGACTGGTTGCGCCAGATTTGACGGCACGAGAATGCGCGGCGGAGAAAAAAGCGCCGGAGAGTGTGCGGGCGACGGTTGCTGGAGGGGGCAGAAAAGTCGAGGTGATGCCATGAGGTTCACAACGACGCAGGACACAGGGATGAGGACAAAGGAAATGCGATGTTCCGAGGCGAAGCGGTTGTTCTCGCCTTATCTGGATGGCGCAGTTTCCGGCAGGCAGATGCATGGACTGGAACGGCATCTGTCGCACTGCGCCGCATGCAGCAACGACTATCAGTCGCTGCGGAGTGCTCAGCAACTACTCGTAAGCGCGGGACGTCCCAAGGCTCCTGCGGATCTCGGATTGAAGCTGCGGTTGGCGATTTCGCGCGAAGCGGCGCAGGCGCGCCGGGCTCCGTTGGAGGGACTGCGGGTGCGGTTGGAGAATCTTTTGCAGGCCTTTACCGTGCCGGCGACGGCAGGCTTTCTGACTGCTTTACTGTTATTCGGCGTGGCCATGGCTTATTTTGTCGTTCCGTCATCGTTGCAGGCCAATAACGGCGACGTCCCCCTGCTGGTGAACACTGCTCCCGAATTGCAGCAGAGCGCGTTTGGCAATACGCTCAACACGATCAATGCGGATTCGCTGGTGATTGAGGCCTACATCGGCAGCGACGGGCGCGTGCAGGATTACCGCATCCTCTCAGACCCGGACAGCAGCAAGGAAGTGTTGCCGGAAGTGAAGCGCATGCTGATCTTCACCACGTTCCGTCCCGCCATGTCGATGGGCCGCCCCACCTGGGGCCGCGCTGTGATGTCGTTTTCGAAGATCAGCGTGCGAGGGTAGCGGCTTTGGCTGCGGGGTTCCGGCCATTCTCTCTAATGGCTGAAGAGCGCGATCAAAATTACGATGGGAATGGGTACGCCGAGTAAGAGAAGTATGATCGAACGCATGATGGGCCTCCGGGCTGAACTCGTTTTGAATGCTGTCTTGAACCACCTCTACACCGGTACGTGATCGCGCTGCTTGCCGCCAATGGTTCCTGCGTAGCTCGCGCAGAAGGCGCCGCTCAACAACGCTATGAACAGCCACAACGAAAAGTGCGCCAGCGCTTTACGAGCACGTTCGGCTGACTGCTGCGCATCGGCAAATACTTCGGAGACGCGCTGTAATGCGTCGGCCTGATTCAGTCCGCTTCTCGCGGATACCATCTGCGCAAGATACGCCTGATCGGTTTGGACCATTGCTCCCTGGCGCAGAGCGTGAGCGAAAATAGTTTCGACCTGGCCACGGGCGAAAGTGTCATCCCTGTTTTCGATAGTGCCGTTAGTACGCAGTAAGGCATCGACGAAGTAAGCCTCGGGATTGAAAACATTCGCGCTTGTTTCATTCCCGCCCATTGATGCAGCGTTGTTAGTCCGTTGCACGCCACCGGCAAAGGACGTGGCTGCGGAAGCGAGGAAGGCCGCGGTGATAACCAGCCCGACTGCCCATACCAGAAACCCGTGGGCAGTGTCGCGAAAATAGACTTCGTCGGTGTGGACGTGTGTCCACTTGGTGCGCAGGCGGCCGGCTAAATATCCGCCCATCGCCGACGCCAGAATTTGCGTGAGAATCAGCCATGCAATCGCCGCTTTGCTGATGGTGGATGCCGACGCCCCCAAGTTCGACCATGGAGAAACCGACGACAACCCCAATCCAGTTCCCAGCGAGAGCAGAACCAGCGCCAGCGAAGCGGACACAAAGGCGCCGCCAATGACCGCCGGCCAAGATACTCCGCTGGAAGATGCATCGCTTCTGGCGGGAATTTCAGCTAGCGTTGTTTGGCGCTCCATAACTGGCCGTGGCGCGGCTGACTGCGGCATAAAAGACCTCCCGGTCTTCTGGATTCAGGCTTCTACTCTGTGAGAATGAAATTGTGCGAGGTCACGGCGCGATCACGCGCCGAACCTCGCAAATTTAGGAGCGTCAATTTTCCTAGGCCGTACGACGCTGTTTGAGGTCATCGATCTTGTCGTTCACTTTATCTTTTGCGTCGTCCACGGACTGGCTGGCTTTCTGCCGCTGCTCGTCGGCCTTTTCTAAAGCGGCTTCTTTGTGCGATTCGGCGACTTGCTTGGCGGCGTCTTTCACATTGCCCCAGGTTTCCTTGACTGCACCTTTAGTCTGATCCGCGAGGCCTTTGTTGGCTAAGTTTTGGTCACCGACGGCCTCTCCGACGCCTTGTTTGACTTTCCCGACAGCCTGATCGATCTTGCCCGACACCTGATCCTTATTCATGGATCCTCCTGTTTACCCGTAGATTTATTAACTACCAAACACTAACGGGGCGGGCTCGCGGCACACATCGGGCGAACACTTTAGAAAGTAGGCAGATACACTGCAGCAGGTCCTCGCATTAGGTTAGGAGCGAGAGTCGCCGAGCCCTAAGGGCATTGAGTGCTCGCGCGTTCGTGGCATCGCTGAAGCGATGCCCTAATACGAATCGTGTTTCTGCGCGGTCTACGCGCGTGCTCAAACTGATTACGGTGCGCCGGCCTTCTCCATGAAGCTTGCCTGATCGTTCTTCATTTTTTTCAGGCCATCAATGGGCAGATAAACCATGTGTCCCGCATCGTAGGTGGCGTAGGAGATGTTGTCGCGATACTTCTGGGGAAGGTTCAGATGCTGAATGGTGTAATTCGCGGCGTAGTAAGGCGTGGCTAGATCGTAGTAACCTTCCATTACCAGTATTTTTAAGTAAGGATTTTTCACGATGGCTTGGCGCATGGCGGACGCGGTGTCGGGAAAACCGTCGATTGCCGATCCCCAATTCCAGGTGTCAGAGCCGCCTTCGGATCGCATGTACCGCACGCTGTAAGGCATGTCAACTTTGTATCCCAACTCGGTGCGCACGTAATTGTTGAATACGGAATTGAATGGCGGCTGCGTAGCCGAACCGGTCGGGTCATAGAAAGGAGTGTCGAGCAAGCCCCTGGGATCGGGACCCGTATAGCGGGCGTCGAGCCGGCCGACCCGCAATTTCTGGTCGATCAGCAAATAGTGAGTAAACTTTTGAACGTTAATGCGCAGGTTGGCTTCGTCACAAACTTCCTTGCCCAGGCCTGTGTAGCGCGAAAGTTGCTCGATAATTTTCTCGCGTTCTTGCGGAGTGAGTGCGTCGCCCTTCGCCAGAGCCTGCGCATATTCGCCGTTCGCCCACTGCTCCGATTCCTGGCGGGCGCGAGTAAGATCCTGCGCGAGATCGGAGCTGAGCTTGTGATGATACGCGGCGATCATGGTGTAAGAAGGAATCAGAAAAATGTAAGGCTGATCGTTAGTGAAAGTTTCAGCCAGAGTTTCGAAATTCAAAACCGTTGAGAGCAACGTGATGCCATTGAACGAAATGCCCTGATCGGCAAGGTAACCGGCGATGCCGGCAGCGCGTGTAGTTCCGTAACTCTCGCCCAAAATGAAGAGCGGCGAAGACCAACGCTCATTGCGGCTGATATAGAGGCGGATGAATTCGCTGAAGGCCTCGATATCTCCCTTCACCGCAAAGAACTTCTTAAACAGCTCAGAATCGGCGGCGCGGCTATAGCCGGTGCCGATAGCGTCGATTAAAACGAGATCGCTTTTGTCCAGCAACGTGTAAGGGTTGTCTTCCATGCGGTAGGGAGCGGCGGGCATGAAGCCATCGGGTTGCAGCACGACGTGCTTCGGGCCGAGCGCTCCCATATGCAGCCAGATTGATGCCGAGCCCGGACCTCCGTTGAAAGCGAATGTGAGCGGGCGCTTGGCGGCGTCCTGGCCGTCGAGCGTATAAGCGACGTAAAACATTTCGGCTTCGATCTTGCCGTCTCCGCGCTTGATGGGAAGGCGGCCAGCAATGGCCGTGTACTTCAGCAGCTTTCCATCTACCGTGATCTGGTGATGCGTCACGACCGGAGGCACTTCGGTCATGTCGAAGTGTTCCTCTTTATCCTTGTCCTTGTCTTTATCTCTATCTCTGTCCGAGTTTGCTTGAGATGCGGCAGGATGCTGCTCGGGAGTCTCTGGCTTTGGCGTGGTGTCGGTTGCCTCCGCGGGAGCGGGCGCGGCAGCCTGCTTCTTTTGATTTTGTGGTTTGGGCGAACTCGCCTGTTGAGCGAAGCACAGCGTCAATGAAACGCAGGCAGTAGCAAGTGCGCGGAAGAAAGATCTCATGATTCAGTCCTCGGCAAGAGATTTATTTTAGGAGGTTGCAAACGGCATGAATTGTACACCTGAGCGGAGCCGACCGCGCGGGTAGTGACGCAGTTTGAAATGTGCAAAACGTTGTCATCCTGAGCAGAGCCGTTCTTCAGGCGGAGCGAAGGATCTCCCGTTTGCTGGCGTCGTGCCACCTGAGATCCCTCGGCCCGCTGGTGAGAACGCGGTCCTTCGGGATGACGCCATTCACGCGAATACGGCATCAAAATTCAAACAGAGTCATCACCCGGCCGCGGGGAAGGGCCGATGGCTCTTGCCAGCGTGCTACATTACTGGCGGGTGAACTTTCTTTTGAAAACTCATCGCGGTCTTCTTCTCTTCCTATTTATTCTGTCTCCAGCTATTTTCTTTTTTCCGACGCTGTCAGCGGCACAAGCCGCGCCCCAGTTGAAGCTGATACCAGTGCCATCTTCGGTTCAACTCGGAACTGGGCAGTTGATCATCGATTCGTCTTTTTCGATTGCGGTGACGGGCGATGACGACGGGACTGTGAAAGACGGCATTGACAGATTTGTGGCCCAACTTTCTCGACAGACAGGCATTCCTTTCAAGCGCGGGGCGGGGAACGGCACCTCCAAATTGACGATCCATGCACAGCACAAGAGGGAATCCACGCAGAAGTTAAGCGAGGATGAGTCTTATGAGTTGACGGTGAGCCAGACTGGCGCCGAACTTAGGGCGCCGAATTCCCTGGGCATCCTGCACGGCTTGCAGACATTTCTTCAGCTGGAGCAGCCGACGACCGCAGGGTTCGCAGTGCCAGTAGTCACAATCAAAGACGCGCCACGTTTTGCCTGGCGTGGACTGATGATCGACGTTTGCCGCCACTTCATTCCGCTGGATGTGCTGAAACGCAATGTCGACGGCATGGCCGCGGTGAAATTGAATGTCCTGCATCTTCACTTATCGGACCACGAAGGCTTCCGCATTGAGAGCAAGAAATTCCCCAAGTTACAAGAAGACGGATCGAACGGCTCTTATTACACGCAGGCCGAGATGCGCGAGTTCATCGCTTATGCCAGAGATCGTGGCGTTCGCGTGTTGCCGGAGTTCGACGTGCCGGGTCACAGCCGCTCATGGCTTGTTGGGTATCCTGAACTTGCCAGCGGTCCCGGCCCATATTCACTGGTTTCGAATGTTGATCCTGTGATGGATCCGACGCAGGAGGCGACTTATAAATTCCTGGACAAATTCATCGGCGAAATGGCGGGACTCTTTCCCGACGCCTACTTCCACATCGGCGGAGATGAGGTGGACGGCAAGCAGTGGGACGCGAACCCGAAAATTCAAGACTTCATTCGCACTCATGGAATGAAAAACAACCAGGATTTGCAAGCCTATTTCAATCAACGCCTGCAGAAGATTGTCAGCAAGCATCACAAAATCATGATCGGATGGGACGAAGTCCTGCACCCTGATTTGCCGAAAAGCATTGTGGTGCAGTCCTGGCGCGGCCCGCAATCGTTGGCCGTGGCGGCGAAACAGGGCTACAGCAATTTGCTTTCGTCGGGATACTATCTGGACTTGATCTGGCCGGCATCGCGGCATTACGCCGTGGACCCGATTAGTGGCGATGCCGCAGCTCTAAGTCCCGAGGAGAAGAGCAAAATTCTTGGCGGCGAAGCTTGCATGTGGGCGGAGTTGGTGACCCGCGAGAGCATCGACAGCCGTATCTGGCCGCGTACCGGTGCGATCGCCGAGCGGTTGTGGTCCCCAGCGGAGGTGCAGGATGTTGGATCGATGTACCGCAGACTGGGCGAGCTGAGTTGGCGATTGGAACTGCTGGGACTTACCCATAAGTCAGCTCCGAGAGAAATGTTGCATCGCATGTTGGGGAGTGATGACGTCTCTGCGCTGCGTGTGCTTGCGGATGTTGTCGAGCCGGTGAAAGATTACACGCGAGCCGAGAGCATCAAACGTCCCGCCGATAGTTCAGTGCCACTGAATCGTCTCGTGGACGCTGTCAGTCCGGAGAGCGATGTGGCGCGAAACTTTCGCGATTTAGTGCAAACATTCATAAAGAGCGGTTACAAAGATCAGGAGTCGGAGCGGCAGATTCGATCTTGGCTTACGAAGTGGAGTGAGAATGACGCAAAGCTGGATCCCGAGCTGGAGCAGTCTTTCTTACTGCAGGAAACCGAGCCGTTGTCGGCGGATTTGTCGGCGGTGAGCGCGGCTGGTTTGGCGGCTCTGGATTATCTGGACAAGTCGGAAGCCTCGCCGGATGCATGGCGAGTACAGCAAATGTCTCTCATGACATCGGCAAAGACGGCGAAGGCTGAAGTATTGCTTATGATTGTTGATCCGGTGCAGCAGTTGGTGGATGCGTCAGCGCACTCGCAGATGCCGTGAACCGGTGGCCCCAGCGAGCCGATTCTGTTCAAGAAGCCCTATAGCGATTTTGCAACAGCTAAGGTGGTGGTCGGCTTGACCCGACCGGACTAGCCCGATCTGTAGAGGCGGCGGTGATTTTTGGACAGTCCGCGTGTTTTCACTCTTTTGTTTGTTTTGGCGTTGGGAACTCAGGCTCAATGCGCTCAGGGAACAAACGGGCACGAGCCGGTCAAAGCCGCGCCGCCAAGAGATGCACACTGGTGGATCAGTCTTTCTGGTCATGCCAAGAACACATTTCTGGACGGATACATGGCTGCCATGGGCCGCGTTAGCAACAGGTTATTTACCGAGTGCGCGGACAAGATGAAAAAGATCGCAACTAAAACTACACCTGACGGGCGAACCATACCCATCGTTCCCGCACCGGACGTCGATATCCCGCCGATTTGGAGCCTTTGTGTACTCGGAGGCACGTTTGACTTCGGATTTGAACAACAAGACCTGAGGAAGGGAGTTGATGAGTTCTACAAGGACGCACAGAATTCGCAAGTTCCGATTGATGATGCCCTGCAACACGTCAGGGACGTGCTGCAAAGTAAGAGGCCGAAGAGGCAGGGGATCGGCACCATTAGCCCCAAGAGGAAAGTTATTGTGGCTAAGAAGGAGCCTGTGCCTCCGACGTATCCAGAGTGGCTTTCTGCGAGGGGGACAAAGGGGAGCCTTTCGGGTCTTAGATGAACAGGGGAAGAATTAATTACAGCAAGGTCGCATCTGACCTAGATAGATGAATGCCATCGAGAAGAACACAACAACAAAGCCGACCCACTGTGCCGTGTGACGGGCCGAGAATGAACCCGTCGGTAGACGTTGGGTGCCCGCCGAGACCCTTTAGGCATCTGCGCATGGCGCAGCGTCGCACACCGGATCCTAGTTCGAGTCGAGCTCCCGTTCATTCAGCATTGGTTCAAAAATCGGTTACCGCCATCACCAACCCGGCAGGTCGGCTTTCATGTTGGATGCTAGGCAAAACCCCGCCGCTTGGCAAGGGGTAGCGCGTAAAAAGTTGGCAGACCGCTTGCTACGAAAGTAATGCGCTCCGGTTTTCCACACTTGCAATCCGGCTTCATTCGGTCGCGCCTTTTGCCCAATAACTGGTTCGTGCCAGCACGCTATCGTTGCTCTGCGAAGCCAGCCGCACGACAATACGATGCAACCCCGGATGCGGATTCTTCGGCACGAAGCTCAGGAGATAGCGGCTGTATAAGTGGTTGCTGAAATCGTTCATGCGCAGATCGAATTTCTTGTGCGTGGAAAATGATTCGTACTCGCCGCCGGTCATTTCGGCGATGGATTTAGGAACATTTTTTCGCAGCCCCTCACGCGCCATACGCAGGGGCGCCAGCAGGTCGGGGCTGGAGTTCATTTCATTTTGATTATTTCCACGGCCGGTGTCGAGAATGTTCGAACGCGACGGCGAAAAGGCGAGCGTGTAAACGATCGTGTTGCTGTTGCCCAGCGATACGATCAGTTCGTCGGATTTCTTGCCGAGAACGCTGCCATGATCGCGAGTCTCGCTGATCAGCAGCAATACTTTCTTGCGAGTTTCGGGTTCTCTCGAGAGCAAAGTCTGGCTGAAAAATACGGCATCGAGAATCGCGTCTCCGCCATCACCGGGTTGCAGATTTTCCAGATCGTCGGTGATTAACGAAACATTGTTGGTGAACGGTTGCACGACTTTGACGTTGCGATCGAATTCAACCAGCGCGATTCTGTTTTGTCCCTGCGCGGATAGTGGCTCGAGCATCGTGCTCAGGCTGCGCATGCGCGGGAATTCATAGCTGGCCCGGCGTCCGCGCTGGACCGCGACGATCAGCGAAAGTGGCTGGTCCACCGCTCCTTCATCCAGGTGAACGGTTTGCGCGACGCCGTCATCTTCAATGACAAAATCCGCGGCATGCAGGCCGTAAACGGCCGCGCCGGCCTGATCTTTGACCAGCGCCGGAACCAATACCACATTGGTTTGTGTGTGGAGGGTAATTTGCTGAGAAAGGGCAGGGCTGCTTGCGGCCGCGAGCAGTAGAAGAAAAAATCGGATGCTCGGCGGGTTAGCTCGCCTGGCGTTTTTCGTCCAACACCTCATCCAGGGCATTTGCGAGTAAATGCGCGCGCTTCAGATAATCGGTGGCTCCGCCATCTTGCTTTCGTTTGAGAAGATGATACTCATCGGCAATGTTGAGCGCGGCCAGTACGGCGAGACGCACTGTATCGATCGTGTTGGTGGCTTCGGCCACGGCGCGCATCTTCGTGTCAACATACTCTGCCAGCTTCAGAATGTATTCGGGGTCAGAGCCACGCAGGTTATAGGCCTGATCGAAGATCTCCACGCGAACGCTGGAGTTCTGCGCGTCCTTCACCAATTGATCTTTGGTTGCGGTCGCCATTGTCCTCCTTCTGTCAGGCCGGCGCCTGTTCTTAGCTTGCCGCCTGCTCCTCGTTGATCGACTCGATCTGCTCCAGCATTCTTTCGACGCGGCTGCGAATCTCTTCCCGATCCTTGCGCAATTGAACCACTTCGCGCCGCACAGTATTGAGTTGCTCTTCGCGCTCGTCCAGTTGTTGCCGTATCCGCTGGGCGTCGCGTTCGGCTGCGGCCTGTCCTTGCCGCGCAGCCTTATACATTTCTATAGTGCGATAAACTTTTTCTTCCAGCGCCTGAAAATCGTCGGCCGGAACCTGCTCCGCCAACTCTTCCACAGCTTTTAACGCCATGATTGCACTTTTCCTGAGAGGATATGGAACTTGTTCGCAGTATACCCCACCTGCTTGTGGAGAACTGAAGCCAAATCGCCGCACAAAAGTCTATAATTCCGCCTATGAAACATCTACAACCTTCGTGCTATCTCCTGGTGGCTGCGTTCGTCGTTTTCGCGTTGCCGGTCGCTGCCAAGACTTCCGTGGAATTAAAAGACGCTCAGGGAAAATCCGTGGGCACGGTGATCCTGTGGCAAAAAGGTTCTGACGTAGGCCTGCGACTGAGCTTGCACGATCTGCCGCCGGGCGAGCATGCCATCCACTTTCACGGCGTCGCCAAGTGCGACGGCCCGGACTTCAAGTCGGCCGGTCCGCACTTCAATCCCGAAAGCAAGAAGCACGGATTCGATAATCCGGACGGCCATCACGCCGGGGACATGAAAAACTTTACCGTCGATGCCAAAGGGCGAGCCAAAGCAGAACTATCCGACGATGAGGTGACATTGACCGAGGGCGCCAACTCGCTTTTCAGTAACGGCGGAACGGCCATTGTCATCCACGCCAAAGCGGATGATTATAAGACGGATCCTTCAGGGAACTCCGGGGACCGGATTGCCTGTGGCACGGTTTCCAAATAGAAGCTAGGTATCTTCTACGGGACGCAGAACGGATTCTTTAGGGGCGTAGATCTATGGTCCATTTGCCTTGCGACACCCTGGAGAGACGCAGATCCTGCCTGTGGGCAACAGCAGCTCCCCTCCGTCGGGCATACGAACACCTACCACGAACGACCACACCCAATGTTCCCAGCCGTCGAGCTTCGGGGATTTCTCGGCTAGAATTTTTAGCTGCAGTGTGCTGGATCCGCGTGGGACAAGTTGGGCGGATAAGGCTAGCCCTACCGACATCGCGAACCTGCTGCCGCATAGTTGGCTAACCTCTACTGTCTGTGGCGGAGTCACGGCGACATCGCCCTCCTCTTGAGCGGCAGCCGTAATCAGGGAAGCGCTCGCGGATAACCTAACGTCATATTTCGTTATGTGATCCGCATAACAATCACGCCCCTCGTCAGCGGCGTTAATTAGCGCCCTGATGACTGGCAAAGCCGTATCGGTAGGATTCTGAATTACGACCCGAACGATTGGGATCCCACCCTCGGCCATGGGCAAGATCTGGGCCATCGATGGCGCGATACCCGACTTGAAATTTGGATGAAGTACAAGCATCGCGGTCTCTGTTCGTCCCTCCCTCCGAAATGGGCCGCAGACCGCATTCAGGCGAACCACAGGAAACCCAGGGGCCCTAACGAGGAAACCTAGGTTATCGGGTCGCGAGGAGCTTGCATTCGGCGCCACGACTCCATCGGACCCGTGCATGGATACCTGATAATCCGCAGCAAAGGAGTCGGCGAGTTTAATATCTAAGAGAGCCACCTGCTTGTCCTCGAAAGTCGGCTCAACGTGAACCTTCACCTGCCAATCCGCCCGAAGGGGCGGCACAATCAAAAGCAACATTAAAATCCACTTTTTGATCATTTTTGCCTCCATAGATCAGCGCGAGGGTCTTCTTTCCAATCGACTGCTCCTTGGAACAGCCACGGAACGTCAGGCGGCAATAAGCAACACGCCCCCCGTCCCCAACAAGATCCGCCACATAGAATCCGTTCTGATCGGTTGACGAGGGACGTTGATTGAGAACGGTCCGGTCAGGACTCAGGAATTCGACATGCACTTCTTCATTCGGACCACCGTCGACATATACGAACCCAGAGAGGGCAACCTCCTTGCCGAAGAGATCCGGAATGCGTTCTGCCGTCAACGCAAACCCCAGAACTCCGGCCACAATAACGCCCTTAGCGAAAAGCCGATAAGAGTAGCCGTAGCTGTAGTGCCTTTTGGTGGTGCCGTCTACGTGAACAGAGTGCTTGGCGAAGCTGACCACCCAAGAAATCCAAACGGCCATCAGAGCGACGCCTAATGCAGAAAATACACGGAACCTTGATGAAAGTATCGGCGAGAACAGTGGTGTGAAGCGATCTAGCCAGGGCAGCGATCCCGCCACTAACCCAATCACCCCCACCAAGACGGGCTCCGGGCGATGTTGACACTCGCACTCAGGGAAGGCACGGCCCCTAAGATCACTAATCCAAGCCTCGAGACTCGTTCTGACCGTCATCGCGATTGGTGCAACACGAGATATTAACCTGCTAGGTTAGTAAGGTCGGGGGGAAATGACCTCCAGTTAGGCGGGACATCAAGCCAATCATAGCGGCTTAGCTCTCGGCTGGCGATGCAGCTTTGCCAGTTTCCCCGCCGCAGCATCCAGCGTCTCAGGTTTCTTGCAAAATGCGAAGCGCACCTGCTGTGCTCCGTCGCGTGGATCGCGATAAAAGCTCGAACCCGGCACCGCTGCCAGTCCAATCTCTTTCACCAGATACTTAGTGAACTCGATATCATTGTTGAATCCGAACGCGGAGATATCGGTCATCACGTAGTACGCGCCCCTGGGAAGAAAGCACTTGAACCCCGCGGAAGTCAGCGCCGGAATCAAACGATCTCGCCTTACACGGTATCCCTCGGCCAGTTTCGCATAATATTCGGCAGGCATACTCAGCGCCACCGCGCCAGCCTCCTGCAAGGGCGCGGGCGCGCCGACGGTCAGAAAATCGTGTACCTTGCGGATGGCATTCGTGATCTTCTCGGGCGCAACTGTCCAGCCCACGCGCCATCCCGTGACGCTGTAGGTTTTCGACATGCCATTGATGGTCACGGTGCGTTCGCGCATTCCTTCGAGCGACACCATCGAAATGTGCTGCGTTCCATCAAAGAGAATGTGTTCGTAAATCTCGTCCGTAATCGCCAGCACGTCGAATTCGACGCATAGATCGCGAATCAATTCCAGTTCGGGCCGCGTAAAAACTTTTCCGGTTGGATTGTTCGGCGTGTTGACAATTATCGCTTTGACTTGTCCTCTTGATGTCTGCCGGGCAAATGCTTGCCGCAATTCTTTCTCATCGAAGGTCCATTCGCCATTGGGGTGCGAAGGCGGACGCAACTTCACAAACAGCGGCTTCGCCCCGCTTAGCACCGAATCGGGCCCATAGTTTTCGTAGAACGGTTCGAAGATCACAACTTCGTCTCCAGTATTGCAAACCGCCAGCAGAGTCGAAATCATGGCCTCGGTCGAGCCGCAACATACGGTAATCTCTTTTTCCGGATCGACGGAAATCCCTTGCCACACGCCGGTCTTCTGCGCGATGGCGTTACGCAGCTTCTTGGCTCCCCAGGTTATGGCGTACTGATTGACGTCGGCTTCAATTGCCTGTTGCGCGGCCAGCTTGATTTCAGCCGGAGCGGGGAAGTCGGGAAATCCCTGGGCCAGATTCACAGCTCCATAGAGCATGGCTTGCCGCGTCATATCGCGAATAACCGACTCGGTAAACTGTCCGACTTTGTCGCTGAGAAAACGGCTTCGCGTCTCGCTGGGGTCGCGGGAGGGAGACTTAATCTCAGATGCCTCGTGCGGGGTTTCTTCCGAACTTGTCTTCTTGCGAGTGGAGGCCCCATTCGACATAAGAGGCAGGGTAGCATAGGTACAATCAGCTTCTCAATCGAGCCTCTGAGTAACTTCCCTCAGAATTTTCGCCTCAATCCTATACAGTCGTGTTTAGATAGATATTGATGAAATACTGTCGCTTTCAACTGAATGGTCAAGCCAGCTATGGGTTGGTGGAATCTGTCGCGGGCCGCGAAACGATTGTGAGGATTTTTCTGACTCCACCCGAAGAAGCAGACGGCGACATGGAAAGTCTGCGCACCCGCAAGATCGAACAAATTCCTCTGGACGAGGCCACACTGCTGCCGCCTGTGCGTCCGTCGAAGATCGTCTGCATCGGACGCAACTACCGCGCGCACGCGGCCGAACTGGGACACGATATCCCACAAGAACCACTGCTTTTCCTGAAAGCAACTTCGGCGCTGTTGGCGCCTGGGTGCGTGATTCGCCGTCCAAAGATTTCGGAGCGGGTGGATTACGAGGGAGAATTAGGCGTGGTCATCGGCAAGACCTGTCACCAACCATCCGCCGATGAAGATATCCTGCAATATATTTTGGGTTATACCTGCGTTAACGATGTTACCGCTCGCGATCTGCAAAATAAGGACGGGCAATGGAGCCGTGCCAAGGGATTCGACACGTTTTGTCCCGTAGGGCCGGTGGTGGTGCAGGACATCGATCCCTGGGCAGGCATCGAAGTAGAAACTCGTGTGAACGGATCGGTTCGGCAAAAGGGGAACACAAAGGATCTACTGTCTCAGCTTGATGTGGTCGTTCGTCACATCGCACAAGCTATGACATTGTTTCCCGGTGACTTGATTCCGAGTGGCACTCCGGAAGGCGTTGGTCCTCTGGTTGCCGGCGATACCGTCGAGGTCAGCGTGGAAGGGATCGGAACACTGCGCAATACAGTAGCGGACGAATAGCTAGTGAACGAAGAATTTACTGCAAACGGAAGCGATCGCGTATTAGGCGCTTTAATCGAGGCTGGTAGAGCAGGTCGAAGGCAAGTTCTTTATCGGGGAACATAGCGAGCGCCGCACGCTTGGCGCCTGCGGCCAGTTCTGAAGCTTCTTCCAGCGTCAGGCTCGAATCCTGGCCGATTACCGACATCACCATGCTGATCATCAATTGCAGGCGCCGGATTTTGCGTGCTTCCTCCGCAGTTTCTGCCTGCTGCCGGGTCTGATCGTTCACGTTCGTGAAACTTGCTTCAGGATCGGCTTGCTCGGGAAGGTTCATTGCCCCTCGTTCTTACTCGCCCCGGTTCTTGCTCTCTCTTTTGATGATGCCCGTTTCATCGGAGTTGCGGCCGTCCGCAGAGGCTATTCTCGCTCACTCCGGCGAAAAGGCAACGGCACAAAAGTGTCGCCCACGAGCAAGCCCATATGCACTCGGCGGCGCAACCTGTAGCCTATGAGAGGCATCTGACAGGGGCTGGACACCATGACCTATCCGTCCTTTTGGCTGGAAGAGTAAGATCAACGAGCGGCGAATCGTTATTTAGCCGCCGATTAAAACTGGAGGTACTCATGGCAGAACCGCAGGAAGTAGCGCTAACCGCGCCGCAGCCGGACCCCAACGAAAAGCTTGTCAAAGTATTTGACACAGAACAGGAATCGGAAGCGATGGTGGTGAAAGGTCTGCTGGAATCGGCGGGCATAGAGTGCAACCTGACCTCGACCGCAACGGCGCAGGACTCTTTCCCGGGTCTGGGCGGGGTGGTCCTGATGGTACGGGAAGAAGATGCGGAGCCCGCCCGGCGTATCCTCGCCGAATTTAAACAACCTGCCAGCTCGGACGACGATGAGACCTGCGAAATAAACGTGTCTATTGCAGAGCCGCCAGCGAAGGCTTGAGACTGCGGCCGTCCAGGTAAAACGTAATTGCTCCCTCCACGTCGGTTCGGTAGACCTTGGCTCCGGATTGGGAGAGACGATCCAGGATTTCAAACTTGGGCAGGCCGAAAGAATTGCGGAAGCCGGCTGAGATGATGGCGAATTCCGGCTTTGCCGCATCCAGAAGTTCGGGCGTGGTGGCGTTGGCACTTCCGTGATGCCCGACGCGCAATAAATCCACTTTAGGGTGATGCAGAGACGCAATCCGGCGCTCGACCTGTTTTTCCGCGTCGCCTTCCAACAGCACTGAAGACGCTCCATAGCTGACTTGCAGCACCATCGAATCGTTGTTCTGCGGCTTCGCTCCCACGGGCCAGTCGTGCGGCGGAAAAAGTACACTGACCTTGGCGCCACCCCAGTTAAACTCATCTCCCTCCCAGTGGCGAACTACGTTGATATGCAGCGCCTCGGCCTCCGCGACTAACTGGTCCAGTGCAGCGCTTGGAGGCTTAAGGCCCAACCAAAGCTCGCGCGGACGAAAATTCTTGAGCACAGAAGCCATGCCTCCGATGTGGTCGGAGTGGCCGTGCGTGATGGCGACCGCGTCGAGCCGCGAGATGCCGCGCGCCCAAAGATAAGGCGAGACCACATCCTCGCCAAAATCAAACTGCGGACTACCGGGCCCGATTGGCCCGCCCGCGTCGATCAACAATGATCGGCCTTGGGGCATGATCAGCAAAGTCGAATCACCCTCGCCTACATCGATCGATGTAACTTCCAGAATGCCGGAGCGCACGTGCGGCTCCGGCGATACAAATGCGATTGCGACCGAAGCGGCGAGTAAGCCGGTGAGTCCCGTAATAGCGACCGCGGTACGGCGCCGGGACAGCATCATCGCCAAAAGCAGGGCAGCAGCGGAAAAGACAATCATCAGAACCGACGGCGTGGGTACGCGCAGGTCGGCCAGGCGCAATCCCCCTAAACCACGCACTGTGCCGACGATGCCATGCAAAGCCATAGTGGTAAGAAATGCAGGTATCTTCGCCAATGTTATAGAAACACAACTCAACGCGAGTGCCGCGACGGCTGCGGGCATCATCAATTCCGTGAGTGGAACGACAGTGATGTTAGCCGGCAATCCGATGGTAGTCGCGCGATGAAAGTAATAGGCTATCGGCAATGCCAGCCCCATTTGCATCACGGCGGAAATGAACAGCAACTCAACGATTGCCAAGACCATTTTCACGATTGAACGGACTAAATATCCCGCCCATTTGCCTCCCATGAAAAGCGCTACTCTTCCGGCTATGAAGCGCAGATCCACGCGGAACTGCGAAACTGCAGGTGGCAGATTGCGGCCATAGCTGGGCGAGTCCCAGTGCGCCAGTGCCCGTTTGTAAAGTTGGGAGGTGTTCTGGAGGATGGGCAGTCCGATGGCCGCAACGATTAATACACAAAGAAACGTCATTTGGAAACTCGCGGTGAACAGTTGGCGCGGATCAAACACGAGAACGGCCAGCGCCGCGGCCCCAACCGCGTTCACCATGGCTCGTTCGCGGTAAAGTAATCGCGCTCCCAGATAGACTGCGCACATCAGCGTCGCGCGCCAGACCGGCGCTCCGACTTCGGTCAGCATCGCGTAAGCAAAACAAAAACTCACGGTGAGCAGAGTGGCCGGCACCTCTCCCAGGCGCAAACGCCGCAGAGTCCAAAACACCACAAACGCCAGAATGCTGACGTTCATCCCCGACACAATAAGAACGTGATAGGTTCCGGAACGCTGAAAATCAACGCGCGTGTCGCGATCGAGGAATGCTTCTTCTCCAATCACCATGGCGTCGATCAGAGCGGCATCGCGAGGCGGCCAGAGTTCGTGTACTCTGTCGAGAACCTTTTCCCGAACACGGCTTCTCCAGCCTTCTATGCGATTGCCGGAGAATCCGGGCAGCAGTTCCAGATTCTCCGCCTTCGCCGAAGCTAAAGCCGCGATTCCGTTGTCGGTGAGGTAGCCCTCGTAGTCGAAAGCACCTGGGTTGCGGAAGTTCCGCGGCGGCTTCAGCCTGCCAAGAAAGCGAATGCGTTCTCCGTAGCGAAATGTTTGGGTGAATGCGGCCTTGGTATTCTGCAGGACATCAGCCGTTTGCGAGCTGGCATTGCCGGAGTGGGAAGAGTAAATGCTGAGCCGAATCCCTGAGTGAATCGGTGCGGCGATGCCGTCCTGTGGCGTTACCGATTCGCTCTCAACGTCTAGCACCTGCCGCGTCTCGCCGAAATTTCCTTGCCGCAGGCGGCCGTCTCTAGTCACATGTGCGACGATTTCCAACTCTTGCGCGTCAGCAAATGGCAGGATTGCCGTATCAATACGGCGCGCGCCGTCCCGTGCCTGAATGTGCATCGCCCCCGCCAGAAACAGCGCGCCCAGCGCCAGCGGACCGGCAAGCCACGTACGACCCCGAAGGAAAAATGCCGCCGAGGCAAGGAACGCGCACAAGGCAACTACCCACCACAACTCTGGTCGCCATACGTAGACTCCCGCGATGATGCCGAGCGAGTGCGCAATTGCAGCCCAAAGCAGAGGCTGGCGAGCCGCCTTGCCTTCGAGGGCTGGAGGACCAGCGGGCGCCGCGGCAGTATTCATACGCGAGGAGGGGAATACCCAGGGTTGCCTAGAAGCCGAACTAGTTGCAGTTTGAGATCGGAAGGGCTTTCAGGGGGCGAGCTATCGGCTCAAGTGCAGAACCGTTTCCAAGTGATAGGTCTGAGGAAACAAATCCAACAGATGTGCTCTGTCGATGCGGTATCCCGCGCTCAACAGGAGAACGAGATCGCGTGCCAGGGTCGCAGGATCGCATGATACATAAGCAATCCGTGACGCTCCCATGTCCGCGACCGCGCGCGCGATTCGTTCTCCCAGGCCGCTGCGAGGCGGGTCCACAATCACGAAATCAGGTTTGCGCGTACCGCTGGGGAGGGCCGCCTCGCTCCCTGATCTCTCTTGGTTTCCCGCCTCGCTTTTCTGCCATCCACTCAGGTACTGTTCTGCCGTCGCCTGAATCGCCTTTCCATTCTTTGGCAAATTGTATTGCAGATCGGCAAAAGCAGTCTGTGACGGTTCAACAGAGACCATGTGACGGAAATCACATGCCAAGGCTGTGGAAAACAACCCAACTCCGGCATAGAGATCGACTGCCAGTTCACCGGTCTGCCCCTGCGTGACAATCTTCACCAGTTCATCCGCGAGGTGGCGATTGGTCTGGAAGAACGATCCCGCACTCACGCGGTAGGCCGCGCTTTGCGTTTGATAAATGACGTGGCCATCGCCCAGCGACAAGAGAGTTTCTTGCGCCGCGCCGCCCTTTCCTGGTTGCGCTTCGCGGAACGCGACTATCGCAGCAATCTCCGGCATGGCGACACGCAATTCTTCCACCCATTTTTTAACTAAGCTGCGTTTTGCTTCCGCCACGCAGTAAATTTCCACAAGCAATTGCGTGTCGTCGGCATTGGCGAAAAGTTCCACCTCGCGCAGTCCGGCCGGGGCATTGTCTTTGCGCCCCAATTGCCACAGCGCAGCAATTCCGCGATTAATCAGCGGCGAACTAATGGGACATTCTTCCACCAGCAAGAGTTGATGCGAGCCAAATTTGAAATATCCAAGCGCAAACTCTGGCGCAATGCGAACCTGCAGCCGCGAGCGGTTGCGATAGTTCCACGGAGGCGAGGGATGCACTTCGATTTCACAAGGCAATTCCAGCTTGGCAATACGCCGTAGATTTTCGCGCAGAATCTCTTTTTTGATCTCAAGTTGATGTCCGTAATCGGATTGTTGATAATGGCACCCGCCGCAGCGGGCGAAGTACGGGCAGGCTGCCGCGATTCGATGCGGCGATGCTTCGACGATCTGATTGACCCGTGCACGCGCGAAGCCGGATTTTTGTTGGAGCAGAATCGCTTCGATTTTTTCTTGCGCGAGGACAAAAGGCACGAACACGGCCTTGCCGCGTCCATGCTCATCGGCGGGCAGGCGCGCCAGGCCATCGCCGCCGTAGATCAGCTTTTCGATTGTGAGGAGCAAGAGTTGATTCTACGGCATAAAGAGAAAGCCACAGGCTTGATGAGTTACAGCGACCTCCCCGCAGCCGCGCCTGACGCCCAGGCCCACTGAAAATTAAATCCGCCCAGATGCCCGGTTACGTCCACGACTTCGCCGACGAAAAACAGCCCGGGAACTTTGCGGCTTTCCATGGTCTTAGCAGAGAGTTCATCCGTGTCGACTCCTCTGGCTGTGACTTCGGCTTTCTCGTATCCTTCCGTACCGTCGGGAACAATAGTCCACGCATGTGCCTTCTTCTCCAGATCGGCCAGCGCCTGGTTTGTCATCGCCTGCGGCGCATGGACCTCCAGCCATCGATCAGCGAGCCGCGCAGGCAAGGCTTTTTTCAATTCGGATCGAAGCGCCGCGAGAGTGCGCGGACTCTTCGCATCGCGGAAAGCGGCTGTGATTTCGCGTCCCGGCGCGAGATCAATTGTCAGCGCCTGCGGTTTCTTCCAGTACGAAGAGATCTGGAGAATGGCCGGTCCGCTGAGCCCGCGATGCGTGATCAATAATTTTTCGCGGAATTCCTGACCATTGCATGCCGCGGTCACGTCGGCAGACACTCCAGCGAGATCGCAAAAGCGCGAGCGATCTTCTGGCCCAAGTGTTAGCGGTACCAGCCCCGGCCACGGTTCACGAATGGCAATCCCGAATTGCCGGGCCATATCGTAGCCGAAGGAAGTCGCACCAATCTTCGGTATCGACAATCCGCCGGTAGCGACCACCAGCACAGGCGCGCGGAATTCCGCATTCGCAGTAGTAACAATAAATTCCGCTGTGTGCTTTACTTCGCGAATCTTCTCGTTCACAAAGATGCTCACGCCGGCTTTGCAGCATTCGGTTTCCAGCATCGTAAGAATGTCGCGCGCCGAGCGGTCGCAGAAAAGCTGCCCGAGTGTCTTCTCGTGATACGGAATGCCATGCTTCTCGACCAACGCGACAAAGTCCGCAGGAGTGTAGCGAGCCAAAGCAGACTTGGCAAAGTGCGGATTCGCGGAAATGAAATTCTCGGGCAGGCAATAAATATTGGTGAAGTTGCACCGTCCGCCACCGGAGATAAGAATCTTTTTCCCTAACCGGTCGGCGTGTTCAATCACGGCCACACGTCGCCCGCGCTTGCCCGCCTCAATCGCACACATCAACCCAGCCGCGCCCCCGCCAAGAATCAATGCATCAAAGGAACGATTCGAAGGAGAATAGTCCAAGGCGGTCACATGTAGAACAGGCTCAAGCGTGGCAACCCGTATTTTTCGAGCAGCCGCTTGTGGACGTATTGCCTCTGCAACCGATCGATTTGCGCCGAAGGCATTTTGCGCCGGAAAGGAGCGAGGTCGCGATCGGCTTCTGTGCGCACGGCCAGGATTTGTTCGTCCGCCGTAGCAGCCAACAGAGCCGCAAACAATTTTTCTTCGAGAACTGTGAGATGCCGCTCTAAATCTTCCAATCGCTGCACGGTATTCACCCGGTCGATGTCTTCCGCCAATTTTCGCAGAGCGGTTGAGGCTTCTTTGGCGATGACCATCGGTGAAATGCTAGTTGTTTGTGGCAGAGTTGCTCTGTCGAGCAGTTCAGCATTGCGTCGCAAAAAAGCCGAGACTACACCAGGCTCAAACCCTCGCGATCGAGTCGCCGCTTGAGCTGTATCTGATCCTGTCGTGCCAACCGCAGCTTCCTTCATCTCTTCCGCGGCTGCCAGAACTGCCTGCGCGCAATAGGCCAGGCTGTTTACTTTTTGCGTCTTCAACGGTCGTTGTTCATATTTGTCGAAGGCAGAATCAATGCCGCGCAGTACCGCTTCCAGCGGCACGCCGGCATCTTTCCAGGTTTCGATCAGCGTCCAGTCGAGCGTGGAGAGCAGCAATCCGCCGCCGCGCCGCCGCAAATAATGATCCTCAATTTCAGAAAAATAGCTGAAGTAATTATTATCCACGGCTGATCATCTGGTGGAGTGCGGAGATTTAGGTGGGCGCTCGACGCCTGATTTCTTCGACGATGCCGTAGTGGACGGAACTGTCTTAGCTGATGCTCGCAGCGCTTCATTGCGCTCCCACAGAATCCGCAATCCCTCAAGGGTGAGCAAATCGTCGACTGTCTTTATGTATTTCGATCCCGAACCGATCATCGCGCCGAGGCCGCCGGTGGCGACCACGTTCGTCTTCTCGCCCAATTCCTTCAGCAGCAATTCGAGAATGCCGTCGACCAGGCCCAGATATCCGTAATACAAGCCCGATTGCAAACTGCCCACGGTGTTGGTTCCGATGACACGCGATGGCTTGCGAATTTCCACTCGCGGCAGCCGAGCCGTGCGTTGAAAAAGCGCATCCGCAGAAATTCCGATGCCGGGACAAATCACACCGCCCATATATTCACCTTTGGCGGAAACGCAGTCGAACGTGGTTGCGGTGCCGAAATCGACGACCACGCACGGGCCGCCATATTTTTCGAATGCGGCCACGCCATTCACAATACGATCCGCTCCAACTTCGGCGGGATTATCGTAGTGTACGGGCATTCCCGTCTTGATTCCCGGCTCGACAAACAGCGGCTTCGAATTGAAATAACGTTCGCAAACCTGCCGCAGCACAGGATCGAGCGGAGGCACGACGGAAGAAATCACGATGCCATGAATCCCAGAAGCCTCAAGCCCAGCCATGGAAAATAGATTGCGGAACAGAACTCCGTACTCGTCGACTGTATTTGCCTGCTTTGTTGCAACACGCCAGTTCGCCAGCATCCGTTCGTAGTGACTCCCGCCATTGCCAGGAGCAGACGCGGGTTCCGCCGAAGCGAAAACTCCCAGCACCGTATTCGTGTTGCCGACGTCGAGAACAAGTAGCATGAAAAATGCTTTCTTTACTTAGCTGGGCTGAATGCTAATTGCTGAAGCCTAACTGCTTACCGCTCCCGCACCGTACCACTCAATACCGTCTGCATCCCGCTCGCTGTCCGCAGACGTAGGAACCCTCGTTCATCAAGGCCCGCTGTGATTCCGTCTAGCGGAGCCCCATTTTCCTCGATACGAACTTCCTTGCCATTAACCCAGGACGAATGCTGCGCAAACCGCCGCAGAATCGAGTCGCGCTCCCCGGGTTGCGCGATGAACTGCTCGTATTCCCGGTGCAGCGATTTTAGCAAAGCCGCCGTCAGTTCCACCCGCGACCACTCGCTGCCCGATGCCAGACGAAGCGACGTCGCAAGTGGCTCCAGTTCCGCCGGGAACGCTGCCTGATTTACATTGATCCCAATCCCGACAACAATATAGCGGACACGCACTGCTTCGGCATTCATTTCCGTGAGGATGCCGCAAACTTTTTTCCCAGCGATCAGCAAATCGTTTGGCCACTTTAGGTCGAGAGATGAAGATAGACGGGAATCAATCTCTTGAACAGCAGCGTGAACGGCCAGCCCCACACCCAAAGAGAGCACGAGAACTTCCGAAGGCGGCAGCGCAGGCCGCAACACAACCGAGCAATAGATTCCCTCTGATCGCTCTGAGTGCCAGGCATTCGCGCCGCGCCCGCGCCCCGCAGTTTGCTCTTCAGCCAGGAATACGCTTCCTTCAGGAGCGCCTTCAGCGGCAGCCTGCATGGCAGATGTGTTAGTGGACCCGATTTTGTAGAAGTGACGAATGTGCTCGGCAAAAATCGTTCCGCGGAGGAGCGGTTTGAGAACTCCGGGCAACAGCAAGTCCGGTATCGTGCGCAGTTGGTATCCAGTGGCAGGATGCCCGGTTACATCCACGCCAAGTCCGCGCAGTTGCTGGATGAGCCGCCAAACTTCGGAACGGTTGGAAGAAATCTCGGCGGCAAGCTTCGGGCCACTGACCAGCACCGTCGCGTTTTCCATCAGCAATCGCACGATGATCCCCAGGCGAGAATCAGAATGCTCATGCGAGGCGGACACCCTCGTCCGCGACGATTTGTTGCCGTTTGAAAGCTTGCGAGTTGTGCCTGACTTCGTGATGCGGTGATTATGCTGCAGAGCACCAAGAAACCACAAATTAGGCGCGATCTCGCTGGCGCTTGAATTTCGCTAAGCCGGCACCACGCGCAGGCTCATATCAACGGCTGGCGGAGAATGTGTAATCAAACCGACGGAAATGAAATCAACGCCCGTTTCGGCATAGGCGCGGATATTTTCCAGACGAATCCCTCCCGAACACTCCAGCGGAATGCGATGTTCCAGCTTTGCACACCATTCGACCGCCCTCTGCACATCTGCAGGTGACATGTTGTCGAGCAGAATCGCTTCCGCTCCATTAGCAAGCGCGAGCTCCAGCTCCTCCAGAGTGCGGACTTCAACCTCGATCGGTTGCTGGCCGCGGCGGTTACGATGCGCCTGCTCCAGCGCCGGCACAATTCCGCCCGCGAGGGCAATGTGATTGTTCTTGATGAGCACGCCATCTGAAAGGTCAAGCCGATGATTCTGGCCGCCGCCGCAACGCACCGCGTATTTGTCGAGCATTCGCAAGCCCGGCGCGGTTTTTCGCGTATCGAGAATACGGGCCTTGGTACCGTGAACTGCATCGACGAATCTGCGGGTTAGCGTGGCAATTCCGCTCATGCGCTGCAAAAAATTAAGAATCACACGCTCGCAGGAAAGCACTACGCGTGCATTGTGCCGGATCACCGCCACCGACTGCCCTTTGTGCAGGCGCACTCCATCGAAAATCTCCGGATGCGTAGTGACCTCATAATGTGAAGTCACTGCGCCGTCGAGGGCCGCGTACACGTCGAGAATTCGCCCCACGCAAGCGATGCCCGCAAGAATGCAATCCTGTTTCGCCAAAATAGTCGCCGACGCTCGCTGATTCGCGTCAACGCAAGCGTAGCTAGTCGCATCGCGCGTGGCCCGGTCTTCAGTCAGCGCGTTCTCGAGTATCGCCGTGATGCGTCGTGAATTCCAATCCATGATCGTTCTTGACTATGTTGGGACAGCCGCCCTCGGCTGTCCGGCGGGCGAAGCCCGCTAGCTGTTGTCTCTAGCAGCCCAACTCTTTTAGCTTACTCCTGGTCTTTTCCAGCAACACGGTCAACTCTGCCGCACGAGTTTTAAGTCCTTCCACCACTTTTGCCGGAGCCTTCGCCAGAAACTGTTCATTCCCTAACTGCCGCTGATTATTAGCGAACTCTTTTTCCAGCTTCTCCAGATCTTTCTTCAGCCGCTCGCACTCCGCGGCAACGTCGATCTTTCTTTCATAGACCACGTGAACGTCAAACCGCGCCGTGCTCCGTGCAGCCCCTTTGTTCGCCGGAGAACTTTCCACAAACGTGATCTGAGCAACGTTTCCAAGGCGCTCCACTGCACTGCGATTCTGCTCAATCATCTTGCGAATTCCCACTTCACCGGCAAACACTTCAATCGGAACTTTGACTTTGGGCTCAACTTTCAACTCAGCCCGCAGATTGCGAACGCTGACGATCAAGTCCTGCAGGATGGCCATCTCAGTTTCCGCAGACATGTCGATTTGCTTTTGGTCAGCCTGCGGATAAGTCGCCAGAGCAATCGATTTCTCCGGCGGCTGCCCTTCGTAAATCGCCTGCCAGATTTCTTCGCTGATGAACGGCATCACCGGATGCAGTAGCCGCAAGGAGGCATCGAACAAGCTCACCAGGTTCGAGCACGCGATCCGCGCCGCTCCATCGTTCGCGCCTTCTTCAAGATTGAGCCGCGGCTTAATCAGTTCGATATACCAATCGCAGAATTCTCCCCAGAAAAAATCGTAGATGCGATTCGCCGCTTCGTGAAATCGGTAAGTCTCGAGCGATGCATTCACATCCGCCGCCGCTCGGTTAAACCGCGAAAGAACCCACCGATTTTCCAGCGTGTCGATGTTAAAGTTGGCAATGCCTTTGTGGGGACAGCCGCCCTCGGTGGTCCGTCCCGGACGAAGTCCCGGATCGATCCTGTCCACATTCATGAACATGAACCGCGCCGCGTTCCAAATCTTGTTAGCGAATGCCCGATAACCTTCCGTACGGCTCTCACTGAACGCGATATCCGTGCCCGGCGCTGCCATTGCAGCCAAAGTAAATCGCGTCGCGTCCGTGCCGAAGCGTTCAATAATCTCCAGCGGATCGATGACATTCCCTTTGGTCTTCGACATCTTTTGCCGCTCGGCGTCGCGCACCAGCGCATGAATGTAGACCTGGCGAAAGGGAACGCTGTCATTCTTCTTATCGCCCCATCCGCTGGCCTTCTTGATCGCCTCATCCTGCTCGTGTCCTTGCATGAAGTGGCAGCCGAACATAATCATGCGTGCCACCCAGAAAAACAGAATCTCGTAGGCGGTAATCAGCAAAGTCGTCGGATAAAAAACAGCCTGATCCCGCGTCTTCTCCGGCCAGCCCAGCGTAGTAAATGGCAGGAGCCCGGACGAGAACCATGTATCGAGAACGTCGGAAACCTGCTCCAACTTCGTGCTGCCGCACTTCGAGCAGGTCAGCGGAGCTTCCCGTGCCACGATTACATGCTTGCAATCGTCACAAGTCCATGCCGGAATCCGATGTCCCCACCACAACTGGCGCGAGATGCACCAGTCATAGATGTTGTTCATCCAGTTCAGATAAATCTGCCGGTAGTTGTCGGGGACGATCGTGATCTCGCCGCTCTCCACGGCCTCTTTCGCGCGGTCGGCCAGCGGCTTGATTTTGATGAACCACTGTTCCGACAACCTTGGCTCGACGACCGTCCCGCAGCGTTCACACTTACCCAGGGCGAGGGTGTGATCTTTTTCGCCGACCAGAAATCCCTGTTCCTGCAAATCTTCGAGCACTCGCTTGCGCGCCTCATAGCGATCCAATCCCGCATATGCGCCCGCATTTTCGTTCATGTGCGCGTGCTCATCCATGATGTCGATCTGCGGCAGATTGTGGCGTTTGCCCGCGGCAAAATCATTGGGATCGTGCGCGGGCGTCACCTTCACTGCACCGGTGCCAAACTCCGGCTGCGCCAGTTCGTCGGTGATGATCGGTATCTCACGATTCATCAGCGGCAGCAAAACAAACTTGCCGTGGAGATGCGTATAGCGTTCGTCTTTCGCATTCACCGCAACCGCCGTATCGCCCAGCATCGTCTCGGGCCGCGTCGTAGCGACGGTTATAAATTCAGGAGTGCCCACCACCGGATAGCGAATCTCCCACAGCTTGCCCGCAACCTCTTCGTGCTTTACTTCGAGATCGGAGATCGCCGTCTCGCAGCGTGGGCACCAGTTCACGATGTACTTTCCGCGATAAATCAACCCTTCTTCATACAGCCGGACAAAGACCTCGCGCACCGCGCGCGAAAGATTTTCGTCCATCGTGAAGTACTCGCGGTCCCAGTCGACCGACGCGCCCAGCCGCTTCATCTGGTCGAGAATCGCGCCGCCGTAAAGTTTCTTCCACTCCCACACGCGCTCAATGAATTTTTCGCGGCCCAGGTCGCGGCGCTTCTTGCCTTCTTTCGCCAGATCGCGCTCCACCATCATCTGGGTGGCGATGCCCGCATGGTCCGTACCCGGCAGCCATAGCGTGATGAAGCCCCGCATACGGTGCCAGCGCACGATGATGTCCATCTGCGTCTGGTTGAGCATGTGGCCCATGTGCAGGCGTCCGGTCACGTTGGGCGGCGGCAGCAGCAGCGTGAATACCGGCCTGGTTTCACCCGGCGGCGGAGTGGGCACGGAGAAGAGTTTTTCTTTGATCCAGTACTCGGCCCAGCGCGTTTCAATCGCGCCCGGTTCGTAAGATTTAGGCAGTTCGTGAGGCATGAGGAAGCAGTCAGCACTCAGCAGTCAGCATTCAGCCAGTCAAGGGCTTGGACGACCCGGAAAACCATTTGACTGAATGCTGAGTGCTGAATGCTGAGTGCTTCTTTCGATCTTACAGGCGCAAGAAAAGAAGGGTCAAACGAGAGCGGGGGTGGAAGGAAGGGAGCGGCAAAACTGCCACACCCCCTCCGGGTTACCACAAACACCTCCGGTTTTTGACTTGGATCAGACCAGGGCCCGCCCGCACCCGCGCTAGTACTAAGCACAAGTACGCAAGTGTTAGAGGCGAATGCGCCACGTACGCTTTGAAGCGGCTACCGAGAAGGATGCTGTCAACACTCCCTTCGGATGCGCTGAACCGATTGGATTGAATACAGCCACTCGGTCGGTATGGGACAATTGCTTTCTAACGAAAGGCGTGGCACAAAAATGCGGAATTTGTATCCAGCATTTCAATCGCGCACAAAAGAACATTTCGAAAAGATCTGGTCCAACTGCTTCTTTGCCTTCGATGCTAGCGCATTGCTAGATCTCTACCGTGTAACTCCTTCCAGCAGGAAGGAGTTTCTTGGCATTCTAGAACAATTGAAGGATCGGCTCTGGCTCCCCCATAAGCGGGCCTGGAGTATTACGCGAATCGTCCTAATGTGATCTCGACGGGCGAGGCATCCCACGAACGAATCCCCCAAATGGCACGTGAAGTCGCGGACGGGTTTCGAAAATCACTCGACGTTTACCGGCAATACCGCTGGGTCGAAGCCGACCGTTGGTCTGCAATCCTCGATAAGGCGGTTGCGGAAATAACAGCACTCCTCAAGAAGGAGGACCGTGTACTGAAGGAATTTGCGACTCAAGACCCTGTCGAAGAACAGCTCAGTGTTCTTTTCACAGGGAAGGTTGGTAACCCCTACGCGGAAATGCACGAAGTCTATGAGAGAGCGGAGCGGCGTCTCCAACTGAGTATTCCTCCCGGTTTTAAAGATGCAGCCACCAAGAAAGACTTTCGCCGTTATGGTGACGTTGTTTTGTGGTTTCAGTTGCTCGACTTTGCGAAGTCGAAAAAGAATCCGATAGTACTGGTCACTGGTGACTCGAAGGTGGATTGGTGGCTCAACGAGGGCAGCAAAACGGCAGGGCCGCGCCCCGAGCTTGTTCAGGAAATGTTCGCGACATCTGGTGTGACATTTCACATGTATTCCCCCTCTCAATTCATAGAACACGCACAAAAGATTCTCAAACCCAAACGCAAGGCGGCTGGCCTGAACAGAGCAATAGAAGAACTGCGAGAGGTGGAGAGCGAAAAACTTGCGGAGACTATGCGCTCCGTCGTTGCTGGGTTAACTGAGTCGGAGCTCAACGCCAACCAGGCGCTTAGGCTGGCGATACAAACCATTGGCAGCATGCCACAGCCATCCTCGGCTATCGAAGAGGCGATACGCCAAGGGATGCAAGTTCGTTCCAACATCGAAGAAACGATGCGCCAATTCGCGAAAGCGCCTTCTGTTCTCGAAGAGGCGATGCGCCAAGGAATACAGGTTCGTTCCAGCATCGAAGAAACGATGCGCCAATTCGCGAAAGCGCCTTCTGCTCTCGAAGAGGCGATGCACCATAAGCTACAAACGTTGCAAGCGTCACCTAAGGTTGCAAAGCAACAGTCACCGACACCTGCCATTGGTGCAAACCAACGCTCGGACTCGGTGAACGCAGATGTGATTGCTTCAGAACCAGCGACTGACGCAGATGGCAAGGAGAGCTCACAGACGTCAAAAGAACAACGGGACGCAACTTTAACGGAAACGAAAGACTCCACGAAATAGGGGATCGACTATTTTGAGTCTTATTGGCTAGTCAGTCGAGTTGGTACACTACTTTAGAGGGGTGGGAACGTCCGATCGGCATACCCTTCCTGCTCCGCATTGAGCCGCAGTTGCCTCCTGCGAGCGCTAAATTGTGCTTGCATCGCAGACGCCAGCAACTCCTGGGCATCAGCATTCGGCATGCCCAATTCCCCCAACAGCCGGACAACCTCGTCACCGCTCATCCCATCGATGGTTCTCCCGGCGCTCTGCCAAATTGGTGAGTCTTGAAAAATATTTACTCTCAGGTCGCGGTCGCCAGGACCTATTCGCGTTACGCTAACACTAACATTCATCTCATTCTCCACTCTGCGCTGCCGACAATTATTCCTTGGTTCTCTTCAGGGATGATTTTGTTCGAACCTCTACGATAAGACCTTCGCGCTCAACTTGGATTGGGCCGCTGGGGATTCGAACCCCAACCTCCCCCTTCACCGACCGGCGTGCGGAGACTGCCATACGTAGGCCGATGGAGGGGGGTGCTCTGCCATTAAGCTAACAGCCCACAGGCTAATTGTTCGACTATCTTAGTCGACTGAGCCGCTTCTAAACCATAAAGCGAGTGCACTAGATTCTCAAGGGCCTGACGAAGGCGTTTGGAATTGTTCTTGAACTTCCGATAGCCCTTTAGCCGGAAACCGGGCGTACCTATTTCAGTCTTTCCATCAAGGTCTCGAATCATGGAAACGACCTGTTGCTCGGTTGGCATTGAGTTTTGGCATATTGTGTTTCCTACCCCGAGACAGGATCTGGCGAAGATTATGATGTCATCGAACTTCAAATCGCGATATGCATTGGGACCATCAAGCTTCTTAAGCGCATCGTGCCGTTTTACCATCGCCTTCAGCTTATCGAGTCCAGGCTGCTTGTGCTCGTCAGCGTGGACGAATCGATTCCGTGCAAACCGATAGTATTCCACCAACGCGACCTCCGATTTTTCCTCTTCGCCTCCCGCAGTCTTAGATCCAAGTACCTGTCGCCAAACGTACTGCACCATCGGCTCATCGCTTTCCCTCGGTTCCCAGGAGGAGCCCGATGGGTGTTCGCGCTTGAATCGTACAAGAAACTCCATGAAAACTTGGTGCACTGAAACGAGGTGTAGTTGTGTAGTACGCAGTGACAATAGACGCAGATCAACGTGTGTCAGGTTGATGTGATGACGTGTTGCCAACGATCTGAGATACTCAGACGGTTCTAGGTCCGTCGCCTTCGCTATCAACTCTCTGACCGATAGTTCACTAAAGGCTGCAATAGCGTCAATCCGCCCGAGCATAGTTTCCAAGTTTCTGTAGCTCGGATATGTAAACTTAGCAACGCGAGCAGCTGCCATGGTGCACAATGTTAACTCTGTATGATCGTCCGGCCAAATATTCTTCTCGACTGAGTGCGCTTTTGCCAATAACTCGCCGGAGTTCAAAAACCGGAGGTGTTTGTGGTAGCCCGGAGGGGGTGTGGCAGTTTTGCCGCCCCTTCCTTCCACCCCGTCAAACGCGCGCCCGGCAGGGTTTAGCCAACGATTTGCCGCACGAGAGGTAGAATGCCGACATGAAAGCAATCCCTATGCACGGTCAACTGATTCTCGTGGGCGCAGGCTACGCCGCCGTGCTGGCGGCTGCGACGGCGTTGGTATTTGCCCGTTACATGCTGTATGTCCGCCATCCGCAAGACACTGCGGCGGCGGGCGGAATGTATGCCGGCGGCGACTTGATTCTGGAGGTCTTTATCGGCTGCATGTTCTTGTTCCCACTCTTCTCCTGGCCCTGGTTATCCGCAAGTCCGAAAGCCTCTACACACGGTACTCCAAGGTGATGCTGGGCCTGAGCCTCACGGCGCCGATTTCCCTGGGAGTGTTGAGTATTCCTGCCGTCAGCCAAGGGACGGGAGTTCTCGGATGGGTCTGCATGGACCGGTTGTTTGGCTCGCCAATTGTTTTAGTGGGGTTGGGCTTCAGCCGGTTGCTGGCACGGTTTGGCCGGGCAAAACGCCTGACTTTCTATGCGCTGTTGATCGAGGTCTTGACGTTGGTTTTGATGGTAGGGCTTTTTTTCTTCTCGGCGAGGTCCCACTCGGGCTAGGCGACGGATGCTGGCTGCGCTCTGATAGATGCGGTTGAGTGTTCGAAAGCCTTAGGCGATTCGCGCCGACGCTGGGTCCCCAGTTTGGCTTACGCGCCAGGATCGTTAAGACTGAGATCCCTCGCTTCGCCTGAAAAGCGGCTACGCTCGGGATGACCTTGCACCAGAGAGGCTTAAATTTCGGGTGAATTCTCAATTTGGGACAAATCTTGTCAAGAGGGGTCGGAAGGGCATTTTTCGCTTAAGTCGATGAAAGCAGTGGAAATATAAAGTTGGGAATCGTGTCCAGATTACCCCTTTGAATTTGATATTCTGGATATAGGTAGGAAAAATTCCTACAACGAAGGCGCGGCCCATGGGTCGCGCCTTTTGCTTTTGGGGCAGGTGGCGCAGTTGAATCCGCTCAACGGGAGATCCCTCGCCCCGCTGGTGAAAACGCGGGGACTTCGGGATGACTCCGAGTCGAGCTGGTGATCATTTTTGGTTTCGGGGCGGAATGTATGGGTCGGACGAGGCGGGGATTGTATGGGTTCAAGACATTTTCGGAGCGGGGAGCGTGGGTCGAGATGATGTTTATGGCGGCTGCTTCGTTCCGTGGATATCGGGTGCTGAAGCCCTGGGGTGACGTGTTGCCGTACGATGTGGCGGTTGAGGCGAAAGGCGGGATGCTGCGGGTTCAGGTGAAGTCGACCAGCCACAAGGCCGGAGCGGGGTACTTGTGCGATTTTCACCACTGCAGCAGCGGGCCTGGGCGCCGATATAGGGCCGACGAAGTTGACGTTTTTGTGGGATATGTCGTCCCACACAAGGCGTGGTACATCCTTCCGGCGCACAAGGTCACCGGGCGTGAGGGTACGGCGGGGATCACGTTGTGCCAGTTTGAAGGCGTTCGACAGGAACCGAAGTATGAGGAGTATCGGGAGGCGTGGCAGTTGTTGGGAAAGGACAGGAGCGAGCTGGCGGGAGAGTGAGGGATGGTTGGCAGTCCACCGTGTCGCCGAAAACGCGACAGGCGGCAACCGAGCGGAGACAATTCCCTCTTACCGGCATTGGCCGCACACGCCGTCGTAAGGTCCTTCGGCGGGCTTGGCCCGCCTCAGGATGACAGAGTTTGAGTTTCGCCGCCTTACGCCACTTCTTTGTCAGCATTCAGCGGGCTGGGCCATGGTGGATTGGTGATGACCGGCCTGCCCGGAGCATTCCATTCGTTGGGGTTTTCCGTAAATGTCCAAACGGTCGGAGCGGCCAACAATGTCGCCTCTTTTAGGCCATATGTTTGTCCCGCAGGCGGCGCAGGAACAATGTAACTGGCCTCGGTGCAAAAGCCTCCACAATTAGTGAGGGTCACCACCAGTCCGGTTGGGTTGGCCCAATAGAATTTCTGTCCTGGCTGCAAGCTGCCGCCCGCCGGATTGCAACTGCTTCCGTTCTGGATGTCGATCCATGCATAGACTGTATCGTTTTCTTCGCCCATGGGAGTTTCTCCTTTGAATAAAGCCGTTACTTCGTCTGCATCAATGCCTCGTACCGGGGGTTTCCGTGGAGGTTGTCGAAGAATGCACCGGTGGCAACCACCGGACGGGAATAGCCCGCCGCAAGAGCCTTTCCAAGCCACTCCAAGGCGGGTCCGGTTTCGTGCAACTGGTTGTATACCACAGCCGCATTTAAAAGCAAATCCTTGTTGCTCTGCCCAAATTGCAGCGAATGGTCGAGGTAGTTCAAGGCCTGCTCCCGATGGCCGAGCATGGCATGGTAGCTGGCAAGGTCGCTCATCACGCTCGCGTCTTTCGGATTGACCTTGAGCCGTGCCTCGGCCATGGTGATGGCCTTGCGATATGTCTGTTCGGCCAATGCTGTTTCGCCGCCATAGTAATAGGAGTCTGCCAGATTGCCCCAGATTTCGTAATCGCTGTCGTCAAGCTTGAGGGCCTCGAGATAGTCGCGGACGGATTCCTTGAATTTGTGCAGTTGGAACTGTGCGATCGCAAGGTTGGAATAAGCGTTGTAGCCTGGCCGCAAGGCAATGGATTTTTCCAGCGCCTGCACCGCTTCGTCGTCATTGCCGAGATAGAGCAGCGAAGCGCCCAGACCGTTGAACGCCGTGTAGCTTTCGGGATCGAGCACGGTGGCCTGCCGCCACATTTGCGCTGCCTGTCCGTAGTCGGCCTGGGCCTCATAGAATGCTCCCAGAAAACTGTAGCCACGCCAGTATTGCGGCCGCACGGAGATGGCGCGTTTGTAGGTTTCTTCGGCTTTATTGATCAATCCCAGATGTTGATAGGCGTCTGCCAGACTGCGATAGGCGCGATCGTTGGTGGAATCCAGTTGCACCGCCTGCTGAAATTGGGCGGCAGCTTTTTCATACTCCCCGGTGCCGCTTAGCAAAAGCCCCAGGCATATATGCCCCTCGGCTCCAGAGTTGCCTAAATCCACCGCCTTGGTACAACCTTGCTGCGCCGAGGCGATCCACTGTTTCTGCTTGGTCAAGTCGTAACGATGCCAGTACGTCTCGCCGAGCCCGGCCTCGGCCGCACCATAGTTAGGATCAATTTTCAAAGCCTGCTTAAAAACGATCTCCGCGCTAGTCAGAGTTTCCGGCTTGCGCGACTCCTGTAAGTAGCCGCGTCCTTGTACGAAATATTGGTAGGCCTCGGGAAAACTGGTTGAGTGCACGCCCAGCGCCTGTTTCTCTTCACTCCGCAGCGGAAGTTGTAGCGCGGCAGCCACGCCATTGGTCAGCTTGTCTTCAATGGTGAATAAATCCGACACTGGCGCGGTGATCGAATCGCCCGCCAGGTTCTTGCCGCTCTTCGCATCGGTCAGGCTATACGCGGCGCGTACCAGATCGTTTGCTTGTTCAATCGAGACGGTCAACCCAAGGTTCACGCCGAATTCTTTCTTCGCGTCCGCCAGTGTGGCAATATTCTTGTCTTCAAGCGTCCGCGCCGGAACCACTTCCACATCGTGATTCGCGCTCAATTGCGAAAGCTTAGCCGCCACGTCTTCGAGCAATCCTTTGCCGAACGCGGTCAACTTGGGATCGTTAGCTACCGCCGCAAAAGGAAGCACCGCCAGGCTCCTGCGATCCGGCACCGCCGATGCCGTCGGAACGCCCACGGCCTGACTCCGATTGCGCGTACTCAATTGCCATCCAAGAATACCCGCAGCGGTGATCACAATCACTAGCGCTGCCAGCGTTGCCTCCCGACGTCGCCCCGCCGACCAGTTTTGCCATGCCCATTTCGAAGGCGCGCGAACCTTCTTTAAACTCTTTCCCGAATCCACCTGTTTCTTCAACTGCAACAGATCGGCATGAACCTCGGTCGCGGTCTGGTAACGCAGATCGCGATTCTTCACCAGCGCCTTGTCGATGATTTGCTGCAAACGCAATGGCAATCCCGGAACCGACTCACTCAATGAAACTGGCGCCTGCCCCAAAATCGCGTGGACCGTAACCGCCCACGTTGGCCCAGAAAACGCCTGCCGTCCCGTCACCATTTCATAGAGCAGCACACCAAACGAAAAAATATCGGTGCGGGCGTCCAGCGTATCGCCGCGTGCCTGCTCCGGCGACATGTACGCTACAGTCCCAATCGCCGCACCCGCCCGCGTAAGCTGTCTGCCCGTCGACAGGGTCGCATCGTTGGCGCTCGATACTTCCGGCGCAATCAACTTGGCCAGTCCGAAATCCAGAATCTTCGCCTGGTTCCGTTCCTCGGTAATAAAGACATTCGCCGGCTTGATGTCGCGATGAACGATTCCCTTGACGTGCGCCGCCTGCAGCGCATCCGTGATCTGCAATGCCCAATCGAGCGCCTGTTCCACCGGCACCGGTTTGTCGCCTATGCGCTGCTGCAATGTCGCGCCTTGCAGAAGCTGCATGGCGATGAAGGAATGCCCCTGATCTTCATCGATCTCATAAATTGTGCAGATGTTGGGATGGTCGAGCGCCGACGCCGTGCGAGCCTCGCGCTTAAATCGTTCCAGGGTTTGCGTATCGCGAGCGGAATCTTCAGGCAGAAATTTGAGCGCGACCATGCGCCCCAGCCGCAGGTCTTCGGCTTTGTAGACGACACCCATCCCGCCTGCACCCAGCTTCTCCTGGATGCGGTAATGAGAAACGATCGTGCCGATCATGGCGCCGGTCCTTTCCGCACAAGGACCGTTAGCCTGCATGGTACTGAACTCAGCAGGGGGGCGCAACCGGGAGGATGGACGGCTGCTGCTGAGCCTGGATTCAGATTGCCTTGGATTCAGATTGTCGAAAGATTGACTGTGGGTGTGCAGCGCGTGGATGGTGCAGCCTTCGGGCGGCGCGGCGCTTTCAGTGCTGCGATAGAAACTGCTGAAATAAGTTACGGCTGTAGCTTGCCGAGGTGCAGCCGTCGGAGCCTATCTCTTCTCTGCCAGCTTTTTGGAAATCTCTTCCACAATCCTGGGCCGCAACTCCGCCAGCAGGCTGTCGACAATGCTGGCGACCGTTTGCGAGTTCGCAGCCGACATTACCTGTGTCGACGCCGAATTGTCACAGGGACTCGTCTCTGCGCCCGCTGCAACCGCGAGAGCCGCAGCCGGAGCGGGTTCCTGTGTAGGCTCAGTGGTCGTGTTCTGGTTCGTGTTCTGATTGGTCGGCACCGGGACGGAGTCGCGAATCTGCCGCCAAGTCGCCCACGCCGCCGCTGTCGTCGCAGCCAGTTCCGAGTCGTTGGATTGTGGAACGCTTTGCTGCGGAACACTTTGCTGCGGAACATCGAACTGTGGAACATTATGCTCGGCAACAGCGTCCGGTGGAACGGCGAGTGCAATTTCCGTAATCGCGCTGGCCCCAGTGCTGGCCGGAACTTCCGCCAAAACCGGCGATTGCTGTACGTCCGCCGCGTGGGTATAAGCAACATCGGCGGCGGTAACTTCGCCGGAAGCCATTTCGCTGGACGTCATTTCGCTAGACGTCGGTTCACTAGAAGTTAATTGAGCGGAAACCAGGTCGCCTGAAAGGTCGCCTGAAATTACTTCGCTGGATGTCGCGACGGTAGTCTGATCCGCGTGGCTGACTACCTGCTTCTGCTCTTCCTGCTGTGTTTCTTCCTGCTGCTTTGCGTCTTCCTGCTTTGCCTCTTGCGTCGTCGCAGCTTCAATCGATATGTTCACCTGGTCAGAAGGTACAACCGGCGAAGTTACAGCCACGGCAACCGCGTCGCTCGCTGTCGCTGGCACTGGCGTCGAATAATCAGACGGTTCGGAATGATCGGCGATTTCCTGTCCTTGCGCCACCGCGAACTCGGAGATTGCTGTGCGGGATTCTTCGGCCGGCATCTCAGCCGGTACGGTCGCCACCGGCTCGGTTTTTACTTCCATCGTGGAATCAACGAATGCCAACGGTTCCGGGACATTGTCGGGCAACGCCGGAAGAATCGCAGGCGACTGCGGCTCATCCACCGATGTCGCCGGACCAGCCTGCGCCGCGGCAGCAGTGGAAAAAGCCCGGAACGCCATCTGCATTTCACGCTCCAACGACAGCGCAGCTTCCTGCGGATCGACAGCCACCGAAACGGCCGTCCATCGCGCCCCTTCAGTGTTCGCGGGAATCGGCGAGGCCGCCATGGTCACAGGCAAATCTTCGTGTTCCCGGGATGACGGTTCAGCGCCATTATCCGAATTCACATTCCAGATCTGGGCCGGTCCGTGCTCTTGCTCTTTCTCCAGGCGAGCGATTGCAGCCGACACTTCGTCTTCCGTCGGAGTCAAAGGGGCCGGAGTAGTTTGCGCGGCCGGAATTTCCGGTGGCGTCTGCGCGGCAATCGTTTCCTGCGCAGGCTCTGGCAATGTGATTTTCTCTTCCGCTTTTATTTCTTGTTCTGCTGCTTTCGCTACGCTTTCTGCTTCTAATTTCCGTCCGTGAACGTGCGCCGCGGCCGCAGCCAGCGCTGCAATTTCTTCTGTGGTTACGTCTTTGGGCAGGCCTGTCGTCGCCAGCGCCCCCACGTCAACCCGCTTTTCCTCGATCTTTTCAAACTTCGTCTGATTCTCGTTCGCTGCCGTTACCGGCGAACTCTGCGTCTTTGGTTCATCCCGCTGCACAACCGTTTTCAAATCGCGATTGACCGCGTTATATATATCCCCATCATCGGGACTTTCCTGCGCAGCCTCTTTCTTCTTTCCGGGAAACGAGATCCGGTTTTTCCAGCTGCCTTCGGCCACGGGTTCGTCACCGGAGCGGCTGGACTCATCGGCGCCCGCCACAGCTCGGCTCATGCGCCCCGGCTTTCCCGCTTCCGCCTTGGGAACGATCTTGTCTTCCAGTTTCGACAGCGCGCTCAGCAACTCGCTGGCTTCAAATGGTTTGACGATGTAACCTTCCGCCCGCACCCGTTTGGCTTCGTCGGGTTTGAACGGTTCGAGTTTGCCCACGGACAGCAGCACGGGAATGCGCGCAGTCTCCGGCGCGTCTTTCAAACGCTGGCAAACCTCTAGCCCGCTATAGCCGGGCATGTAGACATCGAGGATGATCAACTCCGGCTTCAACTCCGCGATCTTTTTGAGCGCCGCCGAGCCGTTGTTGACAGTAATTACTTCGTATCCTGCGTCAGCGAGAATCTTCCGCCCCATATTCTGGGCGGTCACGCTGTCGTCGGCGAGCAGTATTTTCCTGGCCAAAAGAATTCCTCGAGTGAGGGGAGATATCGCGAAGGTAACCTGCCCGTTAGCGCAAGTCAATCTTCCCGAAGGGAAGTAACCGGTTACCCCCGGTCAGCATCTACCGCGCAAAACCGCTTTTCGCTTGACAAGGTGATTGCGACCCCCACGAGCAGCGGTGGCATTGCCAGCCGAAGTGGCATTGCTATCTGGCCGCGTGGTGCCAGTGGTGCATCACTGCGCAACTGAGATGCCCGATCACGAACCAGAATATTGCGATCAACACATTCTTCACTGTGGGTGACATGGCCGACATCATGCCACACAAGGCCCCGCACGCCACTGTGGAAATCGCAGCAGCGCCTGTACGGAGCCTCGTCTCAGAATTCTTCAGGCGGGCTGGACAGCGCCCAGCCTGCCGGAATTCTCACTTTCTCTGCGGCTGTTGCCTTTGCTGCAAGTGCTGCTGTTCCTGCGTCTGCCTCTGTTGCATGTGTTCCGTTTGTTGCTGGTGAGTCTGCTCCACTTGCTGCCGGCGCGCGTCGGTCGCGTTTTGTTTCATCATCTGTTCGTGTTCGCGATCTTGTTGCTTTTGAAGTTTCTGTTGGTCCTTCTGTTGTTTTGCGTAGAGCTTATCCTGCTGCTGCTGATACTTGCGGTCCAGCTTGGCGTCTCCGGTGTTCGAAGGAGCTGGCCGTTCCGTTCGCGGAAGATCGTTAGGGTGTACCGGCCGCGCCCCACTTTCCGGATGCGCAGCACCGCCGGCTCGATTCGCGGGAGGATGATATTCTCCTCCGGCCTCTCGCGCCGCCACCACTTCATGGCCGCTAAATTCTCCCGGCCGGCCTGTAGCAGCGACCGGCGGTTTACCGTGATTGGCCGAGGCCTTTAGTTCCGGGTTTCCCCTCGCTGTTTCGAGGTGCCTGTTCTGCGCGGATACCGGCGGAACATGCCGGTCGCGCGCGGCGGCTTCCTCTTCCGCAGTCGCTCGGGCCGTTATTCCACCCGGCCCTCCGTTGTAGGCCACGCGGTTTACCGTGACGTTCTCGTGAACCACCGTTTCGTTGTAGACATTGTGAATGTTCACCACATTCACATTGGTTATAGACCGGTTATAAAAGAAGTGTCCTCCATCCCAACGTCCGCCTACAAACCCGACGCCGAAATAGCCGAACCCATAATCGATCCCTCCATAGAAACCGATATGCGGACCCCAAAAACCGTCATGGAACAGGAAGAACCCGTTCTCCCAGCCCCACCAGGGCGGGGTCCAAAGAAATCCGACTTCGGGCGACAACACCCATGTGCCCGGAACCCAGTAATAGTCGTCGCCATCCCACGCCCAATAGCCCGGAGTCCAAAGGTAGCCATCACCCGGACAAATAGGTTGTTCATAGACAGGAAGCGCGGGCGGCCCGAATGACACGGAGACGGCCACCTGTGCCGACGACACTGAAGATAGGCACGATACTGCCATCACTGCCACGGCAAACAGCAAAACTCGGAAGGTCTTCACACGCATGACTTTCCTCTTGTCCGATCCTACGTTTACCCGTTACGGCCTGGCTGCTGCGGGCTATGTGGACTGGCGGACAGATTTTTCTCACACCAGCGATCAACCAATAAGCGGGGCCTTGAACACGCGGATACAGCTTTTGCTTTCTTTGTCGCGCACGTATTTGTTGCAGAAACCAGGTCAAGCGTTAAAATTAAAGTTCGGCCTGGGAAGGTTCGGCGTGGGAGGACTCCATGCTCACAAACGTCGTACGCCCTCTAATCCTGAGTCTTACGCTCGCCTGTCTGGCCTCCTCCAGTTCGTCGGATCGGCGAAACGCGCCGCAGACCGTTCCCCCCAGTTCTGATCTCACCACCCACGAGTGGGGAACCTTCACCTCAATTGCGGACCGTAGCGGTCACGCCGTTGCCTGGCTGCCCCTGAGCGGATTCTCCGACCTGCCCGACTTTGTCGAGCACTTTAAGACCGCCGAGTTCAAAACGCGTTTGCGTGGCACCGTGCGCATGGAAACGCCGGTCTTGTATTTCTATTCTCCCCGGGAAACAACAGTCTCGGTGAAAGTGAACTTTTCCCAGGGCGTCATCACCGAATGGTATCCTCACGCCACCCGCATCGCACCCGATCCCAAAATCGTTCTCAATGACGACGCTCTCTACTATCACCAAGCCAACGGCAGCATTTCCTGGGATTCCGTGACCGTAGCTCCCGGGCTGGCTGAGAATTTTCCGAGGAGCGGAGAGATAAGCCACTACTATGCCGCTCGCGAGACCGATGCGAGCCCGTTGCTAGTGAGAGCGCCCGTCGGCACTGAGCAGGAAAAATTCCTCTTCTATCGTGGGGTCTCGACGTTTTCTGTTCCGATCTCAGCGAAGGTTACAGCCGACAGAAGAATACTCGTCAGCAATCTTGGGGAGGAAGAAATTCCCGCCGTCATTCTGTTCGAACGTCGTGGCGGCAGGCTCGGCTATCGCATGGGTGGTGCAGTGCAGAAGGACCTTCTGCTGGATTCTCCCGAGCTTAACTCGAACATCGCTTCGCTGAACCAGGATATGGAACAGACTTTGCTGTCGCAAGGTCTCTATCCCGCCGAGGCGCACGCCATGGTCGAAACCTGGAGCGACTCCTGGTTCGAAGAAGGCAGCCGCATTTTTTATATCGTGCCACGACACTTCGTCGACACAATTGTGCCCCTCGCGATCAATCCAGTCCCATTGCAAACTGTGCGGGCATTCGTCGGCAGATTGGAACTCATTACGCCTGCCACTGAGCGTGCCGTGGAAACAGCTCTTGCCCATCGCGACCGTGACACGATAGACAAATACGGCCGCTTCCTCGAACCAATTCTCGATCAGATAAAGTCAGAAGATCCGGCAAGTGCGAAGCGGTTGGACGACGATCTGAGAGCGACCGACAATGTTCAGCCCACACCACCGCCGGAAAAATAAGCAGTTAAGTGCTCACACGTTAGCGAAGTCTATGAACGGATCATCGCAAAACTGATAGGGCTGAATGCTGATAGCTGAGTGCTGACAGTTTCTTCTCAGAACGGCACAATCTTCTTGAGCCCCTTCTTCTTGTTGTTCTTCTTGCTGCTGGAAATATCCTGATCGCTGGCGAGCGCGTTAGCGGCCGTAGTCGAGCTGCTGCTGGAGGAAGACGCTTGCGCGGCTGAACCCGACTGAATCTCATTCACCTGCGGAGGAGGCGGCAGAGCCGCGCCGGAGGAATTATCTGCATTGGGCTTCAACTCGTTCGGATCGGGAGCGGTATTGGCCGCCGGTGCGGCTGCGGTTGCCGCGGAAGGCGTCAACTCATTGGGATCAGCCGCGGGCGCAGCCGGCTGCGCAAACGGCGAACCGCCAGCGGGAGCGGGAGTATCGGAACGCGGAGCAGCCTCATTAGGGGCTGGAACTCCGCTGGCGTCAACCTTCTCGACGCTCAAGCCTTTTTCTCCCGCGGCGGGGCCCATGATCGATTGCATGGTGGCGCGAGTCACATCCTGCGCGCTGACCGGCGTGGGCTCAATCAATGTTGGCTCGCCAACCTTCGCAGCCTGGGCCACATCCGGTCCCTTACGGACTACGCCCATTAACTTGCCAAACATACCAGTATCGTGACGGCTCTCGTCTTCCGCTTTGTTCTGCGCTACGGCAGCTTTGGTCGGCCGCGGTATTGGCTGATGCAGCGCCGCGAGCCGCTTCTTGGCATCGTCCACGCGGTCCATGATCGGATAGCGAGTGATGATTTTTGAATATGCCTCCGCTGCGCTCTTGGTCGGCTGCTCGATCAGCCGCGTCTTCATGGCCTCGGTGGCGCACCCTGGTGGCTTTCCCGGCGACGTGCAGCTTGGCGCCGCGCGCACTCGCGCAACTTCGGCTTCATAATTCTGGCCCAGCAGATACAGCGCCTCGTCGGCCTTGCTGTACAGCGGATACTTTTCCACCAGCGATTGCAGCCGCGCGATTGACGCCGGATACGACAGCCGCAAGTAATAAAATCGTCCAATTTCAAATTCGCGTTCCGCCAAAACTTCCTGCACTTCGAGCAACCGCTGCTTGCCCTCAGCCACCATCTTGGCGTTGTCCGGATACTGCATGATCAGCGTGCGGTACTCTTCTTCGGCGCGCTTGGCGTGGGTAAAATCGCGGTCCGCTTTTTCCATCTGCTGATATTGAATGTTGGCGATCTTGAGTTGCGCTTCCGCCGCCTCGGGCATGTTGGGGAAAAACGTCTGGAAGTCGCGATAGTCCTGCTCCGCCTGCGCCAGAGAAGCCGTGCCGCCTTCCGCATACCAGGAATCGCCTTCGGCCAGCTTGGCGCGCGCAATGAACTCCGAATCAGGGTACGTGTTGATCAACGTCTGCAGCGTCATGCGCGCCACATCGAAGCGGTTGTGCTTCATCGCATCCATAGCGCGGTCAAACAAAACTTTGTCCGGTTGCTTCGAGCCGATACCGGCCAGCGGATTCACAGACTTTTTATTGGTGCAGCCCGCCAAAATCAGCAGCCCGCCCAGCAACGCGATCGATCCAACCCGATGTAACATGAATACCTCGAAATGTTTGTGTGAATGCTCGTGTGGGGACGGGCACTCCTGCCCGTCCGCCGAGCGAAGCTCGGCTCTTCCCGCTACCCGCAGTAGCTAAACGCGAACCATCGCTGCTTCCGTCGCTGCCTGCAATAACTCTTGCGCGTTCTTCTTTGGATCGCCGCTACCGAACACGGCGTTGCCCGCCACCAAAATTTCTGCGCCCGCCCGCACCACATCCGCCACAGTATCGTGCGCCACGCCGCCATCTACTTCAATGCGATAGCTCAGTCCACGCTGGCTGCGAATCTCAGCCAAGCGGCGCATTTTGTGCAGCGTAGACGGAATAAACTTCTGCGCCCCGAACCCCGGATTCACCGACATCACCAGCACATAGTCGACGATGTCGAGAACTTCTTCGAGCGTGCTTACCGGCGTTGCGGGATTGATCACCACGCCCGCCAGGCACCCGTGATTCTTGATCAGATGCAGCGTGCGATTCAGGTGCCGGCACGCCTCCTGATGCACCGACATCCAACTCGCGCCCGCTTCAGCAAACGCGGGAATGAACTCGTCGGGATTCTCAATCATCAGGTGACAATCGAGCGGCAACGCGGTTGCCTTGCGCAACGACTTGACCACCGGCGGCCCGAGCGTAAGGTTTGGAACAAAGTGTCCATCCATAATATCCACGTGGATGACACTCGCTCCACCCTCGCCTGCAGAGCGCACCTGCTCTCCCAGACGGGCAAAGTCCGCAGCAAGAATCGAAGGCGCCAGTTCAATCAGCACTTTTCGAAATTCTACCACGCAGCGGTGGCTTCCGGCTGCGGGCTTCCGCTTCCGCCTGTGTCTTTGACAAAGTGTTCTACGTAGAACGTTTTGTAGAGCTGGACGTCAAAAATCGCGGTCCTCGGCTGTTCCAAGATGGCAAGTTGTTGAACGCAGATTGGTTGCGGGGAATTGATGGGGGATACTTTCGTGTACGCGCGGACTCTACGAGAGTGGACTTGACATGTGTTTCGCGAAGGCTTCGGGCGGCTGTTTCGCTCCTCGTGCCGTCGTGCAGGATCGCAAGAATCGCGGAGCCTTCTGATCGGTCCGCCCAACTTCCTGTCCCCATATTCCCTTCGCATTACTCGAATAATAAGTGCTTTGAAACGTCTTCTATGTGGACTATACTGTGGAATAGATTCCACATATGCAAATCGTTCAAATAGTGCTGGATAAAAAGCTCTTACACGCCGCCGACCAGGCTGCAAAGCGCACCCGGCGGAACCGCTCCGCTTTGGTGCGGGACGCCCTACGGGAACATCTCCTCCGGTTGGAACTGCGAGCACGGGAAGAGCGCGACCGCCAAGGCTACTCGCGATATTCGCAAGGCGATGCGGAAGCGCGAGGTTGGGAATCGGAGGCCACGTGGCCGGAAGAATAATTCGAGGCGGGATAGTCCGGGGTGAGGTTCGGCTCTACCAGTTTGCTGCGCCCGACAAAAAACGACCGGCCCTCGTGCTCACCCGCAACAGCGCCATCGCCTATTTATCCACGGTCACAGTGGCCCCTGTCACTTCCACGATTCGCGGCGTGCCATCGGAAGTAGTTCTGAATGAGGAGGACGGCATGAAGTCTCCGTGCGCAGTGAACCTGCACAATGCAGTTACGGTGTCGCAACAACGCCTGGGGAAACGTGTGGCCCAGCTTAGTTCCGCGCGAATGAATGAAGTGTGTGCCGCTCTGCGGTTTTCTCTGGGTTGCGATGCGAACTGATTACTGGGAACGCTACTATATCTTCGAATTTCTAGTACCGCCTACTCAAGCCAAAGTCGGGCTTGAACCGGCCAGTGACCGTGCACGACTTCGCTGTATAGTGACTCAAACCACTGGAGGGACGATGCGTCACCGAATTCTGCACTCGATGTGCGTGGGAATGTGTTCCGTAGTCCTTATGAGCGCCGCCCGTGCGCAACAAGGCCATTGGGCCACACCCGACGACAACACCGCGAAGTTCATGATCGACATGGAACGCAAGTGGGCCGAAGGCGTTTGCACGAACAATGAAGTGATCTCTGAGTTGTTGGCCGACGATTTCCAGGGTACCAGCACTGGCGGCGAGCGCTACAGCAAGGCAGATGAGTTACGCGATGAAAAAGGTCCGCACTCGGCACAGGGATGCGCGCTCGACGACGCCAAGGTGCGGTTTTTCGGCGAAAGCGTGGCAATCATTTACGGCAGCGAGCACGCTGTTGGCAAAGACAAAACGCATCCCAACGCGAAGCAATGCCAGATCTGGACTGATACCTGGTTGAAGCGCGATGGGAAGTGGCAAATCGCCGCCGCGCAGGACAACAAGGTCGATTGCAACTAGCGGGAAACGGGGAGATCGCTGGGCGATAGAATTGCCCCACTCAAGCCAAAAGAAACATGAGACGGCTTGAGTGGGCCACGGTCTAGACCTGCTGACGGAGGTTGGGACGCAGGGTGAGTGAGCCGTCATCGTTCAGCTTCTGGTGACAGGCCCAGCGCACGGGATATCGCATTCCCTTTACCTCAATCTCGGCTCTAAGTTTTAATCCTTTCCAATCCACGACATTGGGAAGCACGAACTGCGCTTGCCGAATCTTTCCCGGTAACGGATAGCCGGCGTCCAGACAACCGCTGTTGAGCATCTTTCCGTCCTGGCTCTCGACGATCACCCGCAACACGCCCGGCACTCCCGCGATGCCGTCATTGGCGAAGCCGACAATTAGCCCCCGGCAGCCATCGTCCTTATAGCTCCAGATGAAAGATGGCCGCACGCGATAGCCAATGCGGCGATTGATCCGGTCGAACGCTGCCGGGTAAGCCTGGTAGTAGCTCATCAGATTTTTCGCATTGATCTGATGAAAGTTCCAAAGCGAAAAGTAGTTCGCCCCGATATCGAGAACATGATCGATCATGTTCTCTGCCGGAGATATCCCTTCTTGTGCTGCGTTCGGATCGGGAGGTTTGCCGGGAAGTCCCTGCTCGAGCAATGCTGCGATCCATGGCGGACGGTTGCTGAGCGCCTCAATCTGCTCGTTCTCAATGAAGATGGTATCGCTGCGAATCCAATTGTTGCTGCGGACCGTGCGGTCCACCAATTCTGAATTTCCCACCCGGCTGTAATCCGGCTGCGTATTGGTCAGCAGAGGAGTTCTCTTAAAGTGTTCGAGCTGCACTTCGAGCATATTCATCCAGGTCCGCTCGGCTGTCTGGTAATCAGGGAAGGGATTGTTGGCGAAGGGCCAAGTGTGCCCTTCACCCCAGAAGCCGTACATGAAGGTGTCGATGTACTCGATGAGCGGGTTGCCATCGAATTCCGCCGCCAACTGGCCAACCAGTTCTTTAAATGCCTGCTGAAAAAAAGGATGGTCGTACCGGGGCTGATAACGCGAGTGCGGATTCTCCAGGAATCTCTTTCCCTCAGCGGCGCTTTCCGTGTCGCTAATTACCAGATCGACTTTCGGCACCTTTTCCAGGACAAAATCCGGCAGGGCTGCTTCGCGTTTATAGTCAGGAGCGCACATCTGAATTCGCAATCCGACCCGCTTGTTGTTTTTCTTCGCCAAGTCAAGAACCAGCTTCACGTAGTCGGGCAGCTGCAGGCGTCCGGGACGCGGCTGCACTTCTCGCCACGTCGGGCGGATGTAGAGTTGCTGGCCTAAGGGAAAGCGAACCAGGTCTTCAATGGCTCGCGGAATATTGTCTGCCTTGATTTCCTCCGTGCCGCTGTCGGCGGTGATATAGGTAACGAGCCCCTTGCCATAGTTGGGCACGACCTCTGCCGAAGAAGTAGTGGTCATCACCACATCGTCCGTGGGAATGACAGCATCAGGCGGGTATTGCGGGAACGGCCCCTGATTGAGGCGATCGTTCACCGTGGGACCGGAGCCGAAATCGTATTTTCCCCAGTTGTGGGCCGGAACCTTCGCCTGCGCTTTACCGATTCCAAGTTCTGAGGCGACGGCAACAGCGACAGAACTTTTTAAAAAATCTCTACGCTGCATCGGAAGTATCTCCTCACCTTATCGTTCGATTAGACTACTCCGGCATTCGTCGCGGCGGTTGCTCTGCTTCAGATGGGATGTATCGTTCGATCCAAGTCAGAGCGGGCAGTCTGTGGAGCGCGAAATTCACATCTCCAATCATCACGACTGTCAAATTGTGGCACGCGTTCGCCCGGCAAGATGTTATTAGAACGCGTTCCCCTTTTAGCACGATGCCATTCCGGAATCGTCCCCTCACAATATCGCGTCTATTGGTACGGTGTTCTCTTGCCAATACCTCGAGAACAACGAAGGATTGTCCTAGCATTTTTTTCGGACACGATTGAAATGAACGCCAGACGCCTTTTCTCTCCGATCACAATCCTCTCAAAAATGATATGGCCTCTAGTGGCCGCACTCCTGGCCGGTCCGGCTTGGGCCGAGGCCCCTTCCAGTGGCATGGACAGTAATAGGCCTCTGCAACACCTGAGCCTGGAGCAACTCGGCGACATCGAGGTAACGGCAACTTCCAAAGAGCCGGAGCAGGTTTGGCGAACCGCAGCCGCGGTCTACGTGCTTACACAAGAGGACATTCGCAGGTCGGGGGCGACTAGCATTCCCGAAGTGCTGCGTCTCGTGCCCGGGGTCGAGGTATCTCGAGCCGACTCCGATCACTGGTCCGTAGGCATTCGCGGTTTTGGCTCGGTGTTATCCAGCAAGCTCCTGGTACTCATGGATGGACGCAGCATCTATACACCGTTGTTCGCGGGCGTCTATTGGCAGGCGCAGGCCACCCCCCTCGAGGATATTGACCGTATTGAAGTGATCCGTGGACCGGGCGGCACCATCTGGGGAGCGAATGCCGTCGACGGCGTCATCAATATCATCACCAAGAGATCTCAGGATACGCACGGGGCAATGGTGTCGATGGGGGGCGGCAATACCGATCAGGGCACCGGTACAGCGCGATACGGCAGTGGGAATGGCCGGGGCTTTAACTATCGTGTGTATGGCATGGGCTTTACGCGCAGTGCCGGATTTCATGCGGAAGGGCCGAACTTCGACGATTGGCGAATGGGGCAAGCCGGCTTCCGCAGCGATTGGGATCGCGGCGCGCGCGACACCTTTACCTTTCAAGGCGACGTGTACCGCGAAATCTCCGGCGAAGCGACCACGTACGCGCTCTATTCGCCGCCCTCGCAGGTTAGTGCCTTTGCGAACGCGGAGCTTACTGGAGGGAATCTGTTGGGACGCTGGAAGCGGGTCTTAAGTGACCGTTCGGACTTCCAGATTCAGGCTTATTTCGACCGCACCAACCATTTCGAACCCGAATTTGGAGAGACACGCGACACCTTCGACGTCGACTTCCTCGATCATTTGACCCTGCCGTGGCAGCAAAACTTTCTCTGGGGTCTGGGGGCGCGCGGGAGTCCGTCGAATCTTGTGCAACGCGTCCCCTCCATCTTCTTTTTGCCGCCGCAGCAGACAGATAAGATATACAGCGGCTTCGCGCAGGATGAGATTTCCTTCTTCAGCCGCCGGGTGTCGCTGATCGTGGGATCGAAGCTCGAACATAATAACTACACCGGCTTCGAAGTGCAGCCGAGCGGGCGTCTGCTATGGAACCGCACGCCGCGGCAATCCTTCTGGGCGGCCATCACTCGTGCCGTCCGAACTCCGTCCCGTTTGGACGAGAACGTTCAGCTCTCCGACTTCGCGACCGCGACTCCGCTGCCCATTTACCTGCGCGTCAACGGCAATGACCAATTCCATTCCGAAAAATTGCTCAGTTATGAAGCCGGATACCGGACCCTGCTGATCTCCCGTCTCTACCTGGATGTTGCACTGTTTTACAACGACTACAACGATGTTTACAGCTTTCAAGTGGGCACGCCGTTTCTGGAAGCGTCACCGCTGCCGGTACACGCGATTATTCCCTTGCTGACCAGCAACGGAATCAAAGGCACCACCAAGGGGTTCGAAGTGGGGCCGGACTGGAAGCCCGTGAGTTGGTGGGAACTGCGGCCTTCCTATTCGCACCTGGAAATGTCTTTGGAAAATAAGCCGGGAAGCAATGACCCGTCCAGCATCCCTAACTATGAGGGATCGAGTCCGCGCCACGAAGGAACGATCCAGTCATTCCTCACTCTGCCCAAGAAGCTGGAATTCGACCAGACCTATCGTTATGTCAGCGCCCTGCCAGCGCAAACGGTTACAAGTTACAGCACGGCGGATGCGCGATTCAGCTGGCACTTCACCCGACAGATGGAATGGTCAGTAGTTGGCCAAAACCTGTTGCAGCCACATCACCCGGAGTTCGGAGGCGATCCCGGGGGACTAGTTGGAGTCAAGAGGAGCGCTTACGCGCAGATTACCTGGACAAAAGCCGACTGAACTCGATGGAACTCCTTCGCCACAGGTGCGCTTCAGTCTGATTCGGTGCTTCCGTTGAAAGAACGAACCCGCACATCGGAGCGTTGCCGTCAACTGCCAGGATCGTTAGGCCACGATCGCTGGCGAAAACACTTTAGTCCGGCAACATGGCTGGTCATTGCTGTGTGGGTGCAGGCGAATCCTGATCCGCCGTGGGCGCGGTCTTTTCCATGTCCTTAACTTCTTTCTGCATGCGTTCCTGCCATTCGCTCACGTACTTACGCATAATGGGCATCATCGCCTGTATGCCTTCGGAAGTGATCTCCGGCATCTCTTCGAGAACTTTCTGGCCAGTCGGCGAAGAGTAGAACGTAATCAAATTGTTGATGTCGCCATTGGTGAAATGCTTTTGATACGCGGGCACCATGGCCTGGGTCATCTCGTCCATGGGCATTGCTTTCACCAGGTCGTCCATCATTTTATTGAATCGGGATTCAAAATTGGCGGGCAGTTGCTTGCCATCTTTCTTGAACTGATCGTGAAGCATCTGATGCATGGGCTTCAGCATGGCATCCATCATTCTCTGCATCATGTCGTGCGAGTGCATGGTTCGCAGGTAAAGCTCAACCTGATCTTTTGTGGCGGGATCGGTGTCGGCATTTTGCGCCAGGCTTAGCGTGCTAAAGACAAGACCGCCGATGGCGAGACACAGCGCGGCGCTCCAGAACATTTTCTTATTCATAGCCAGCCTCCCGTAGACAACAACAGCGTAGCGCATCGCCCGAGTGTCGTCTATTGGTCAGTCGCCGTCCCCGGTTTGCTAAAAGGCCGTGGTACCCTCTTCGGGCATGTTTGCAACTGCACAACTCGGCTCGGTCGCCTACAGTCTGGCCGCGGTAATGTTATGGGGCACCAGTGACTTTCTCGGCGGATACGCTACGCGTCGCGCCAATGCGTTCGTGTTCACAAGCGTCGTCAACATTGGGGGTTTGTTGTTAGTGGGTAGTTTGGTAACAGCTGGTCGAGTACCACTGCCGTCGACGCACAGCATGATCTGGGCGTTGGCTGGTGGAGTTTTCGGCGGCGCTTCACTCGCCATCTTTTATCGGGCGCTCTCTTCCAGCCGCATGGGTCTGACCGCGCCGGTGGCCGCAGTCCTGAGCGCGGCAATTCCGGCGTTAGTCGCGATGATTTCCCAAGGGTTGCCGGGAACAATTGCCATCCTTGGCTTCGGCTTGGCCGTTGTAGGACTTTGGCTCATCACCAGAACCGAAGGCGATACCACGCCCGAAGGCATTGAACTGGCCATTGTCGCCGGCATAGGATTTGCCGGCTTCTATCTTTGCGTTCATCAGGCGGGTGATGGATCAGCTTTGTGGATGGCTACTCTAACGCGCTGTGGTGGATTGCTCGTGACGGCGTTAATCGTGATCGCGCAGCGCAAGTTCCGCGACATTACCGGCACGGGCATGCTTTGGGGCGTGCTCACCGGATGCATCGACTCCGTTGGCACTGTGTTTTTCGTTCGCGCCTGCCAGTCCGGCAGACTTGATGAAGCGGTTGTGCTGTCGTCGCTCTATCCGGCAATCACCGTGCTGCTCGCGCGGATATTCTTGAAGGAACATTTCACCCGCTGGCGGTTTGTGGGATTATTGGCAGCGCTGGCGGCGGTTCCGATGATCGCGGCGAAGTAGACTGCATTCCATATTCGGAATATGGAATTAGGTTGTAGTTGAAGGTGAGAGCAATTTTGCTTGTAGGCCGATAATTCAATGCCGCTCGTTGAAATTCGCAATCTGACTAAGATTTTCTCCCAAGGCGAATCTCTGTTTGGCGGGAAGGAGCGGGCAAATGCATCTGCCGTTCGTGCCGTCGACGATGCCTCGCTCGACATCCACACCGGCGAAACGCTTGGTCTGGTCGGAGAATCCGGTTCCGGCAAGAGCACGCTGGGGCGCCTGATCCTCCGCCTGATCGAGCCGACTTCCGGCAGCATCAAGTTCGAAGGCAGCGACCTGCTGAGCGCCGGCCGCGGCGAAATGCGCCGTCTGCGCCGCGATATGCAGATCATTTTTCAGGATCCGTTTGCCTCGCTCGATCCCCGCTTCCGCGTGGAGGACATCATCGCCGAGCCGCTGCTCATTCACAGCATGAGTAGAAGAGATCGGGAGGGGCACGACTTCAGTCGTGACGTAGGCGGTTCCGACAAAAATTCCCGTCGCGCGCGCGTCGTCGAGCTCCTCCGCGCCGTGGGACTCGACGAATCCGTGCTTCATCGTTTCCCGCACGAGTTCTCAGGCGGACAGCGCCAGCGCATCGGCATCGCCCGCGCCCTCGCGCTGCGGCCCAAATTCATCGTGTGCGACGAGCCGGTCTCCGCGCTTGATGTCAGCGTAGGCGCTCAAATCGTCAACCTGCTGGCGCAATTGCAGCGTGACTTCGGCCTGACCTATCTGTTTATCTCGCACTCCATGCCCGTCGTGCGCTATCTTGCCACGCGCATTGCCGTAATGTACCGCGGGAAGATTGTGGAAGTCGGCGATACCGAGCAGATCACCATGCGCCCGGCGCATCCCTACACGCGCAGCCTATTGGAAGCTACGCCGGAACTAACTGCATAGATGGATTGGCTCCAGTGGGGACAGCCGCCTCGGCTGTCCAGCCGAGAGCGAATTCCACGGGACATGGCGTCAGGGTCGGATGGATTCACAATTGGTCTTGTACCACTTCGGGAACCACTCGCGAATATGGCCCGGGTGACTGTGCAATGCTGCTAACCGGCAGTGCGGCTCAGGGAGTATTCTTAGCCAGGGAAGTAGGATCTCCGCGAGAATACGCGCCAGCAAATGAGCAGCACCTCGAGTGAGGACAAGGTCTTTATCGTCGGACTGGGTGGACCGTCCGGCAGCGGCAAGTCGACGGTAGCCAGACGCGTGGCTTCTCGTCTCGACGGGTGCGCTATCTCTATGGAGGTCTACTCCGTTGAGATGAACCATCTTCCGTTGGAAGAACGAGCGAAACTGAATTATGATGCGCCGCATGCCATCGAGGTGCATTTGCTCGAGAGGCACATCCGCGATTACGCAGCGGGCAAAGCCATTGAGGCTCCTATCTACGACTTTGGCGAGCACTTGCGGGTGAGTGATCGGCGCGAACACATCCCAGCCAAACCGTTGCTGATCGTGGAAGGCATCCTGGCCTTGCATTTTTCGCAACTTCGCTCGCTCTTCGATCTATCTATCTACCTCGAGGCTTCCGATGATGTCTGCTTCCATCGCCGGAAGGTGAGAGATATCACCGAGCGTCAGCGCTCCCTGGAACTGATCCGATGGCAGTATGAGAACACAGTGTTGCCGGCGGCGCGGCGGTACGTGCTGCCCAGCAAAAGCTATGCTGATGTCGTACTGGAGAGCAAAGCCGACCTCGCCACTGTGGAGAGAAACCTCTACGACGCCATCGTTGGGAAACTCACTCTTGCCGCTGCGCGATAAATTGGTCTTAAAACCACCACGACCAAATCCAGTCCACGCAAGCATGCGTGATCGCAGAAGCGGGAATACGCCGCCGGTTTCTCCATGCTCGTCCGTAAAAAATCCCCGCAATCGCTGCCAACAACACATAGCGCCAGTTGAAATGCGCAGATCGCTTATTGAAATGCGAAAGCCCAAACAACAGCGACGCCATTACCAGCGCTGCCGTCCGCCCCACGCGCCGTTCCAGAAAATTCTGCAGCCACCCGCGAAAATAAAGCTCTTCGGGCACTGCAATGAAGAAAAAGATCCCCACCCACGTTAGCCCGGCTTTCCACAACGCAGGCCAGTTCGCATGCGGATGGATAAATCCCAGCGCCAGTCCCAGCACCAAAACGATTGGCGTGAAAAATAACAGTTCGCGCAGGCCGGTCTTGAGGTCGCTCCACCTCAGATGAAAATCGAATCCCACACCCTCGAGCTGCCGTACAGCCAAAAATCCGTACAGCCCGACATCTACCAGCAGCAATTCATTCATTGCCCGCAGTCCGGCGGGCCACGCACTGTCGAACCAGCGCAAATCCACGGCCAGTCCCAGAACCAGCAAAATGAATGCGTCCCGCCAGTTGCCGCGCCGCTGGGGATCGGCCTCGGCCGCATGTTCGAGCAGCCATGCGATGGCCACGGGAAGTCCCGCGTACAGGGCAAACCACTTCCACACAAAGATGTGTTGCGCGAGGGCAACCAGAACGTAAGGTACGACCGCCAGCACTGGCAGGACAATCCGCAATGCCGCCGGCCAGTGCCGCACTCTTCTGCCTATCGCTTCGCCGGCACAGCCGAACAGCACCGCGGGGACGAGTTCCATCACGAGCGCCGTTACCGCAACGGGCGTTACACCACTCATAAAGCAATCTTAAATCGGGAGACCGGTCCCAAATCCATACCTATCGGTTCTTCACGGTGCACTTTTTTGTAATCTATCGCACAAAAGAGCGTACACTGCACGACAGATAAAACTTCGCGCCCCAGCGGACACCAGAAAACCGGCGCCCATTCTTTACCAGCCAGACGCAATAAGCCGAGTCACGCCATCGCTGGTGACGGCCCCTGCTAGGAGTACCTACGACTTCATGAGGAGCTGTCATGAAAATTCTTCTCTACAATCCCGACAATGGTGTAACCCGCAACTTCATGCCGCACCTGTGGATGTTCCTGCTTCAGGCCTTAACGCCTGCGGGGCATGAAGTATTGCTGATTGACGGCAACGCGCAGCCTATGGACGAAGCTCAGATCGCGCAATACGTGCGCGACCAGAATATTGGGTTGGTCGGCATCGGCGCCATGACCCGCATGATCGCCAAGGCTTATCGCATCGCCGACGCGGTTCGCAGCACTGGAGTGCCGGTCGTGATGGGTGGACCTCACGTCACCGAATTGGCCGACGAAGCCCTGGGCCGCGACGGTGGTCCACGCCACGCCGACGCCGTGGCACTTGGCGAAGCCGACGAAACCTGGCCGCAGATTGTGAATGATGCAGCTCGCGGCGAACTTAAAGATATTTATGCGCCAGTCGACGCTGCCGGAAGAGATAGCAAGCCTTCGCTCAAGCCATATCCCGTGATCCCCTGGGACAAGATCGACCTGAACCAATTCAACCTTCTGCCTAAGGTGGTATACCCGCTGCTTAAGAAAGTTGGCGAAGGCTGGGGAACGTTTCGCATTATCCCCGTCGAATCCGGACGCGGCTGCCCTTACGGTTGCGAGTTCTGCACGGTCACCGGATTCTTCGGCGACTCCATCCGCTTCCGCTCGAACGAGAGTGTGGTCAACGAACTGCTTCTGCTGAAAGCTCGCGCCCGCAGCGAGAAAGGCCAGATGGCGGTCTTTTTCATCGACGACAATTTCGCCATCAACGTGAAGCGTACCAAATCGCTTCTCAAAGACATCATCGCTGCCAAAGCCCAGGTTCATTGGGTGGCGCAGATCAGCGCCAACCTGCTGCGCGACGAAGAACTGGTCGACCTGATCGCCGCGTCCGGCGGCAAGTGGATTTTCATCGGCATGGAATCCATCGACCCAGCGAATCTCAAAGACGTAAACAAGGGATTCAACAAGCCCGGCGAATACGCTGCGGTACTCGAACGCCTCGCGCAGCGCAATGTGTACGCCATTACGTCGTTCATCTTTGGCATGGATAACGATACGACCGGCGTCGCCGAGCGCACGCTAACCCAAGTTCGCACCTGGCCAGCGGGGCTGCCCATTTTCGGCTTGCTGACTCCGTTGCCCGCAACTCCGCTCTACAAGCGCCTTGAAGCTTCGGGGCGGCTCACGCGCCGCAAACATTGGCAGGAGTTCATCCCCTTCGCCATGGCTCACACGCCGCTGAAGATGACCATCGAAGAAGCGCACGCCGAGGTGAAATACGGATGGGCTCAAGCCTATAGCCCGGAAGCCCTGGCTCACGCGGTCGACTCACTTGACGACCAGCCGCTGGGTTATCGCATCAACATCTTCCTCGCCCGGCTGTGTTTCAGGGGCATCTACTTCCCCATGATGGGCCGGTTAGCCTGGCTGAAGGTAGTCGGGCAAAACCGCCGTACGATTTTTAAGCTTGTAAAAGAAGCCTTCTTTGGCCGCAAAGCGCGCCCGAGACGCCCCACCGTCGCCGTTGTTTATGAAGACGTTCCGGCGCCAGAAGTAGGTGCTTGATCGAGAGTCGCGAGCGGTGCGCTTGTGTCCTGGCCTGTTGCCGACTAGAATTGCCGCGAATCTTCGCCAGGAGGCACTATGGCCGCCGCTCCACTTCCGCCGATACCAACTTCCGGGCCGACACCCGGGACTGCTCCGCTCTCCGAAGGCGCGCGCATCGTCGATACTTTCATTGCGCCATCTAAAACTTTCACCGACCTGCGCCGCAGCGCAGCGTGGTGGGCGCCATTTTTATTGATGGTGATTATTTCGACAATTTTTGTATACACCGTGGGACAAAAGATTGGCTTTCGCAAAGTCACTGAGAACCAGCTGCAAATGTCGCCGAAGCAGTCCGCGCAATTGGACAACCTTCCCGCCGATCAGCGGGAGCGTCAGATGAATCAGAGGGCGATCGGAACCAAGTACGTCGGCTATATATTCCCTCTGTTCACGCTTATCATCTGGGTCATCGTTGCAGCGGTTCTATTTGCTACCTTCAAGTTCGCTGCTAACGCTGACGTTTCTTTCAAGGCCTCTCTGGCGATTGTGGTCTATGCCGGTCTGCCAGGGTTGATTAAAGTATTGCTCGCCACATTGTCTGTCGCCGCGGGAATGAACCCGGACTCATTTTCGTTTCAAAATCCGCTCGCTTCGAACCCCGGCTATTTCATGAATGCGGCTGACTCCGTGTTCCTGTACAGCGTGGCTTCTGCTGTGGATGTTTTTCTCATCTGGACGCTGATTTTGACCGCGATCGGTTTCACTTGTGTGAGCAAGGTGAAGCGCGGAACGTCGTTCGCAATAGTTTTTGGCTGGTGGATCGTGTTTACGCTGGTGGGCGCAGCGATTGGCTCGGCATTCTCGTAAACGAAAGAGTTCCGCCCGCTGAGTAGGGGAACTCGACAGCGGATTTACGCTGCAATATTGTCCGCAGCTTTTAATTTTCGCAATTTGACTCGGAGGTTTTCCCATGAAACTCTCGTTTGTCGCACTTTCTCTTTGCTTTGCCTCCACTATCGCCTTGGCACAAACCGCGGCGCCAGCACCCGCCGCTCCCGTCAAAGATCCGATTACCGCGACCTTGAAAATGCTGCTGCCCCGTTCGCAGAAGAACACCGTCGGGGCCATCGAAGCAATGCCGGCGGATAAATTCAGCTATAAACCCACGCCCGAGCAGATGACCTTCTCGCACCTGGTGGCGCACATTGCGAACTCCAACAATTCTTTCTGCGCGAAAGCGGCGGGCGTGCCTGAGCCGAAAGTGGAAGAGGCGAAGGAGACGGACGGGAAAGACAAGCTGCTTGCGGCGGCAAAAGCCTCGTTTGACTTTTGCGGCGAAGCACTGGGAAAAATGGACGATTCTAAACTCGGCGACAACATCGAACTCTTTGGCCGCCAGTTTCCCCGTGCCATGGCTGCGATGGCGGTAGCCAGCAGCTGGGCCGACCACTACGCAACGGCCGCTATGTACCTGCGGCTGAACAACATCCTTCCGCCCTCGGCGCAGCCGAAGAAGTAGGCTCGCAGCTGCACAGAGAGTCTTCACCACAGAGAATCAAGAACCCTGTGATTCTTCTGTGCTGCCCCTGTGTCCCTCTGTGTTTAAGATTTTGATCTACCACGCGACAGAAACAACCTACCGGATCTGGATCAACTCCGCATTGGAGGAAGGAGTGTGCGCGGAGTGCTGCGGCGCCCGCCAGGAATCGATAACTGCAACCTGATGCACACAGGAAACCGTGCAGTTTGGCGCACAACCTTTTTCCGTAAGAAATTCGCGGCGGATATCGTCGCGCGTGTAAGTCGCCAACGGGACGCCGGGATACCCACGCTGTTGCGAGCAGTAGTGCACCAAGCCGTCCTCACAGATGTAGAGATAGCGAGCACCGGCGCGGCAGCGCCATTCATTGGGCAGGCCTTGCGCAATGTTGTCCTGAAAGGCGTTGATGCGGGTAAAGCTGCGCTTCTCCCACGACTTCATCTCGTTGTAGATGCGCCGTTCCTCTTCGCCCAGTGGCTGCAACTGCCCGCTGCCGTCGTGGATGATGCCAATGGTCGAACTGAATCCCAGCGCGATGGCGCGCTTGCCGATCGTCAGCGCATCCTGCGGATGATGAATGCCGCTACCAACCACGGAGTTGATATTCACGTGAAAGTCGGCGTGTTCGGTCAGCAACTCCAGCTTGCGGTCCAAGACTTTCAGGCTTTTCTTCGACACCTCGTCGGGATTCACGTTGTCGATGGAAATCTGCAGCCACTCCAGCCCAGCGCGGTTCAGCCGCTGAATGCGATCGGCCACCAGAAGATAGCCATTGGTGATGAGTCCGGCAATCATTCCGTTAGCGCGAATGCGGCGAATTACATCGTCAAGTTCGGGATGCAATAGCGGCTCACCGCCTGAAATCGTGACCACAGACGTCCCCAGCGCGCCTAGTTTGTCTATGCGGCGGAACATTTCGTCCGTCGGCACCGGCTTGGAAAAATCATCAAACTCATTGCAGTAAGTGCAAGCCAGATTGCAGCGGCGCACAGGAATGATATGCGCCAGCAGCGGATGATCGGTTGAAGCCAGCGCCCGCGCGGTCATGGAAGCCCCGCGCAGGTTGCGGTGCAAGGCTTTGGCGCGGCGGCGCAGGGTTGTCAGGGTTGAAGGCATGAATAATCGTTAGATGTTTATTACAGCACAGACGACGCGTAAACGTACGTACTGCAACAGCGGGACGCACAGTTTTCGAAGCGAATGGCGAACAGCGCATGTCAGAAGAGAGTTCACTAAGCGCGGTCCTTAGCTGGTGGCAAATCACCCCTGCAAAAGCGCCGCAATCGTGTTTCGTTTCCCGGTTTTGGGCTTAGCTCAAGTTCCTGAAGGAGACCGAAAACCTTATCGTAAAACTGCTTAGTCCGCGCCACGACAGTCAAAAACGAATCATGGCTTATAAAAAGAAAAAACTGCTCGGTCCCGTATGACCACTTCGGGAGATAGTACGCATCAAAACCGAAGATTATCGGCTGCATAAGCATCGCAACGGCGTCTGGCAATTCGTCTCCTCGAAACAGATTGCCCGGGGCGGTCTCGAAGGATTTTGGCTGGCCTGCGGCACGATGCATGGCCTCGACTACGCGATAACCCACGGCTTCGTCAGGCGAACTCCAGATGCCCCAGGATATAAACCAGAGCAGAGCGCCTTCAAAGTCCCTTTCCTCGTAACCAATCGTGGCTAAAAAGCGCACGAACCATGGAAGCCTTTCCAGCTTTATGGGATATTCCAAGTCAATGCATCGAGCTTCGGGGTCTGTGAAGAATAAGCCCTCGCCATCGCAGTGGGGATATTCGGTCCCCATATTTTCAAACCACGACAGCCACTCGATTACCTCGGATTTGGTTAGGACTCGCAACTCAGATCTCCTGAAAGTAGTCCTAGATTCTAGCGGAAAAGGGAGAGTCTCTTCCTTAATTATCGATCATCACGTGGCCAGTTTCCTCCAATGTAGTAACCGCGGTTCCGGCCAATTCTTCCTGAACGAGCACATAATCCGTGTCATAGGTTGAGATGGTGAAGATCGGAATACCGTTCTCGGACAGCGGCCGGATGAAAGATAGCAGCACTCCCGTTTGCGAGAAAGGGAACGGGCCTTCGAGCTCGAGGCAAATCCATCGGTGGGAAGCATGAATGTCTGGCGGAAGATTCTTCGTCGGACAGACGATGGAAAGTTCATCGGCGGTGCGGGTGATAGAAGTGAAGTCGCCATTGGTGGCCCAAGCCGGGATGGCGGCGACGGACGCGAAGCGGATGATGGCGTAGGTATCGGCAAGTTGGCGGAATCTTAGCTTCTGGGGAATCATCGCGGATCAAACTTGGATCGGCACTGCCGCATTGTCATACGGGCTGGCGTCGCGATAGCGCTTCTCGAATTCCTCGCGGGTAACAATTGTTTTGACATCCGTAACTCGATCGACGGCCAGAATGCCATCGAGATGATCGATCTCGTGCTGCAACAGCTCAGAGAGAAAGCGGTCATCTCCCGCTCGAAATTCCAGAGTTTCCCCGCGCAGATCCTGATAGCGCACGGTGATTCGGCGATGCCGCTCCACTTGCATGAAAATCGACAGGAAACTCAGGCACGCATCCCACACAACGATCTTTTCTGAGCTACGCTCGATGATTTCTGGATTGACGAGCGGCCAGGGTTCCACTCCGGGAAGCTTGAGAAAGATCACGCGCTGCAGGGCTCCGAGTTGCGGAGCGGCGATGCCGCGTCCGTAGCCGGTGGTTTCACGCCAGTGAGCGAGTGTATCGCCGAGGTCTTGCGCCAACAGGCGAATCTCGCGCGCCGCCGGGTTGGTTACTGGCATTGACCTTTGCCGCAAGATCGGATCGCCGAGTTGCAAAAGGGTGCGTATGGGCATGGCGGAGATTCGGTGGGCAGATTTTACAACACGGAGGCCAACGGTCTGGGAAGCGAAAGTAACTGTGTTTATCTTGCGGCGGCGGCGTCGAACAGATTCAGGAACTCCAGCTTTTTTTCCGCGGGCAAGAAGGAGGCTTCGAACGAGTTGCGGGCCAATTCGCGGAGGTGCTCATCAGTAAAGCCAAAGGTATCCTGAGCCAGTTGGTACTCGCGCGCGAGCGTGGTAGAAAACATGGCGGGGTCGTCGGAGTTGAGCGTGATCATAAGTCCGTGATCGAAATAGTTCTTTACAGGATGTTCGCCAATAGAGTTGCAAAGCCCGGTGCGGATGTTGCTGGTGAGACAGATTTCAACTGGAATCTGGCGCTGGGCAAGTTCGTCAATCAGATCGGGATCCTGCGCCGCCGTAAGCCCATGGCCAATGCGCTCGGCCTGAAGATTGAGCGCTCCCCAAATCGATTCCGGTCCCGCAGTTTCACCAGCGTGAGCGGTCAGCCGCATTCCGTGATCGAGCGCATAAGAATATACGCCGCGAAACAACTCCGGCGGACCTTTCAACTCGTCGCCGCCGATGCCAACGCCGACAACGTTGCGATTGCTGAAGAGCACAGCCAGTTCGAAAACCTTTTGCGCATCTTCGGCTCCGAACTGGCGGACGGCGTCAAAAATCCAGAGCAGCGAGACGCCGAAATCGCGCGCGCCTTTGGCGCGTCCACGTTCCAGGCCTTCGAAGATGGCAGCGAAATCCTGCTTCCGCCACAGGCACACGCCGACCGAAACGTAAACCTCCGCGTGCAAAACGTTTTCTTCTTTCAGCCGCTGCATCAGGCGGTAAGTGATGAGTTCATAATCGTCGGCCGTGCGCAGATGGTCGGTCACGGACTTGAATGCCATAAGAAAACCGGGGAAATCGGCATAGCGGTAGATGCGGTCGGCGTCGGCAAGGGACCCGCGTTCGCCGTGGCGCTCACGCAATTCGAGCAACGTCCTCGGTTCGATCGAGCCTTCGAGATGAAGATGCAGCTCTGCCTTCGGCAGCAGACGGATGAAGCTCGAAGGTGTTCGCTGCAACGCCAGCGCCATATCTAGATTGTAGAGATTTGAAAGGCGATTGGCGAGGCGAGGGGTACGCGAAAGGGCCTCCGTCCCTGTGCGATACTGATTTTATGCAGTCTCCACTTCAGTCGCCGACCGCAGCCACAGATCCCAAGTCGGTGAAGGTCCATCTGACTACCGGCAAGGGCGTGGACATTGAGTGGGCAGATGGCCACAGTTCGCACTACAGTTTTGTCTTTCTGCGCGATGCCTGCCCCTGCGCGATGTGCAATGACGAGCGCGAAAAAGCGGGACGCAGACCGGGCGAGGCGCCGAAACTGGCTCCGGAGGCGCTGCCCATGTTCAAAGCCCGGCCCATGCCCATGTCCGCCGAAGGCGTGGGCAAGTATGCCATCAAATTTATGTGGAACGATAACCACGATTTGGGAATTTATTCGTGGTCGTTTCTGCGCGAAGTCTGCCCGTGCGAGCAGTGCAAAAGCGGGGCGTGTGGTAGCTAAAACATAGTCTGATGATTGTGCCGAGTTTCGTTGGACGCCTTGGTTTCTAATTTCCATTCTGATCTGACATTCTGATCCGACATGCAAAAAGGAAAAGCCAGCAGGACGGCGCAGATGGTGGCGATTCGCCGCGCCGCGCATCAGCTTCTCGATCAGCCACTTGTGCTGGACGATCCTCTGGCATTGCGCATCATTGGATACGAGGCTGAGCGGGAGCTTCGCTCCAATCCAAAAGAGCACCACATATTCGCGCGCGCCTTTCGCGCGTTCATGGTGGCGCGCAGCCGCTTTGCCGAAGATGAATTAGCTCACGCCGTTGCGCATGGCGTGAAACAGTATGTAGTTCTCGGCGCGGGGTTGGACACGTTTGCTTACCGCAATACTCACACTGGGCTGCGGGTGTTTGAGGTCGATCATCCGGCGACGCAGGCCTGGAAAAGCGAACAGTTGCAGGCGGCGAAGATTGCGATTCCTTCGTCGTTGACCTTCGTGCCGATCGACTTCGAGCAGCAAACGCTTGATGCGGGCCTGAAGCAGTGCGGATTCGATACCAACGCCCCGGCATTTTTTTCCTGGCTGGGGGTGACGCCGTATCTCACGCGCGAAGCATGTATGACGACTCTGAGTTTTATTGCGAAGATGCCTGTGGGAAGTGGCGTGGTCTTTGATTTCGCGATGGACCGCTCGCTGCTGAACTGGGGACAACGGATGGCGCTGGATGCGCTCTCCAAACGTGTGGCCGCGGCGGGCGAGCCGTTTCAATTGTTCTTCGATCCGGCGAAGTTGCAGGATGAGTTGATGAGTTTGGGATTTCACCGCACCGAATTTCTGCAGGGCAAGCAGATCAACGAACGCTACTTTCAGGGCCGTGCCGACGGCTTGTGCGTTCGTGGTGGGCTGGGGCATTTGATGGCGGCGTGGGTGTGAATTTTCGCTCTTCCGCAAGACCAAAGTCGGGCGAAGGATCTGGGGTCTGTAAAAAATGAAGAGCTTTTTTCGCCAAATTCTTGAGGAAAAAGCACTTAGGCTGCTTTGATCTGGATGATTATGCACTTGACACACAATAAGTCTTATGGCATCATTCTATCAGTCGAGGCGCTCTGCCATGAACCTGATAGACGTAACCAAGTCGCTGGGAACCGAAGATCAATGCTTGGACTTTCTGGAGCGGATGCACTGGCCTAATGGTATCCGTTGCCTAGCTTGCGAGAGCGAGAAGATTTCCACCATTACCCGCACGGTTGATCCGACCAAAAAGCGCAGCGAGAAGAAACAGAACAAGCGCACGCGCCTGTATGCCTGTCTCGAATGCGGGAAGCGTTTCACGTCTACCGCTGGCAGCGTGTTCCACGGCTCTCACCTTCCCCTGACAACTTGGTTTATGGCGATTGCCATCGTCATGGATGCCAAGAAGGGCATGAGCGCCCTACAACTGAAACAGCACCTTGGAATCGGGAGCTATCGCACGGCGTGGTACATGGTGCATCGCATCCGCAAGGCAATGGTTGAATTGTTTCCTACCAAGATGAAAGGCGTTGTCGAAATTGACGAAACTTATATCGGCGGAAAATCTATTCGGCGTGGGAATCGGCGAGATGGCCGCACGACGTGGCGCGACAAGAAAGATACGGTGATCGGGATGCGTGAGCGCGGCGGTCGCGTGCGTTTCTTTCACGTAGCAGATACGAAACTCGAAACAATGAAGAAAATCTTTGACCGCCACATCTCCAGTGAAACCAAGCGCATTATGACCGACTCCGCTGTCGTGTACGACTTCGCAATGGACAAGGATTTCCAGCGAGTGCATCGCATGGTGAATCACAGCAAGGAATGGGTGAAGTACGGCGACATAAACGTCCATACGAATACGGTAGAGTCCGCGTTCTCGCTTCTCAAGCGTGGTCTGATAGGGTCATTCCATCGCGTGAGCATAAAACACCTTCACCGCTACCTTGCGGAGTTTGAGCACAGGTTCAACGCACGGAAAGATGAGAACCGATTCGAGCAGATGGTGCGCCGGATGCTCTCTACCGAAGGAATCGAGTACAAGCAACTTACTGCTGATCCAGCTTAGGCGGTATTATCGTGGCCTGAGTTTTCTTCTCGCCAGTCTTGAGAGTCTCTTGCTTGGTGGGCTTCTGCCGTAGCAGCTTGCCCACGAGCGCCTCGAATTGTTCTTTGTCCACCTTCATGATAATCTATATTTGTAGCTTCTAAGCTACAAATAAACCATTAGCGGAAGCGTTGGGCATGAGGCAAGCCCTGTGGATTTATAATCCACCGTCCTGTCCGGGATTTGAGGGTTCGACTCCCTCCGCTTCCGCCAAAGAGTCTTACGCCTTTAGGTATATCATACCGCCGAACTTGGAATCTTGTATCCTGCTCGCGCGGCGTGCTAGGCTATAGTAGCTTTTAGGCTACGCGCAAGGCGAGGAAAGGGATCTCGTGCAGGCGCGCCCCCGAAGCGTAGAAGTCTACGTCTCCCCCTCAAATCGCGTTCCATTTGACGATTACATGCAGGGACTGAAAGATGTTCTCGGGCACGGCGCAATTGACGCACGAATTGCTCTGCTGCGTAGGGGGTCGCTTGGTAAAAAGTACGAGGACGTAGGAGACGGATTGATCGAACTTAAAGTTGACTTCGGGCCAGGATATCGAATCTACATTGCCGACGATGGAAAGAATTCCCTCATACTGTGCGCCGGGAGTAAGCGAACTCAGAAACAAGACATCAAGGCTGCCAAGGCTAATTGGCAAGATTATAAAGCGAGGTCGTGATTCATGCCGCGTTCCCGGCCTTACAAAGTAGGACTTAATGAGCGCCTGAAAAATCCAAGCCACACTGCTGCCTATCTCAACGCCGCAGCAAAGGAATCCCGAAGTGTGTTCATGTTGGCATTGCGGGACGTGGCAGAAGTTCACAAAATCAGCAAGGTAGCTCTTGCCGCTGGTGTCAATAGAGAGACTCTTTACCGCACGCTATCGGAGCGAGGCAATCCCACGTACACGACTCTCGAAAGCATCCTAGACGCAATTGGAATCGAACAAATTTATCGCGTGCGCGTGAAACGTGGACGGGTCGCGGCAGCATCTATTGGCGGAACGCCGGAAATGCAAAAGGCTGGAGCTGTGTCCAATGTCGCCCCGCACCAAACCCAATATACCGGCCTATCGCGCACCTCCGCCGAATTGCCCGTTCAGAAGTATTACTCGGGAACTGTCATCACTCTGGGACCGATTCCGGCATTGAATCCAGAGAATGCTTCCGACAGCGATGCAATACCTTTAGAAATGGGGCGGAATGTACCATTTTGGATCAACGCAAACGCCCCAGCCTTCAAACCTATATCTGTTAACCCGTGAGAAAGTGTAGAGAGTCAAATATATGGCCAGAAAACATAATGAACTAGCGCCGCCAGACGCACCACCACCAGTTTTAGAACGTGAACCAGACTTTACATCCAAGTATGCGAACAATGTTCGCTTCCACTCTACCGTCCACGATTTAACTCTTATTTTTGGCCAAAGTGACGTAACGAGCGGCAGCGAAGTAGTAAGGCAACATACTGCTATTACGATCCCTTGGAGCGTGTTAAAACTGGCCCTCTATTACGCGGCGGTAAATGTAGCCGTTCATGAAGTCTACAACGGCATTATTCCAGTTCCTCCCCAGCAGAAGCCCCCGCGTTTCCCTGAACCGACCGCCGAAATGCTCGCGGAAAATCCCAAATCCCAGCAGGCTGCCGACGCGGCGAATAAGATTTGGGAAGATTTCACATCGCCACTGGAAGGCTAGCCCCTGCACCCTGTCACGGAAACCATGCATGTTCTTGCAACTGTGTGCCAAGTGCATAATCATCTTGATCTGAGGGTCGGTCTGTAAATTCTAGAGCCGAAAGGAGTTATTGGTAAATTCTTTAGGGATAAGGACTTATGCGACTGCGTCGTCCGCGTGCCACGTTCCGCTTTCCATCCCTGAGGCATGAAAGGATTCTATTTGCACAGACGGACGAAAGTCTGTGACGAATGAACATCAAAATAACGGGTGGGGAAGGCTGGTGCTGGCGCTTGGTCTAAACATGAATGGAAGCCGTTTGCGCAATCCTTCGAACGCGGATTTTACTTTCGCGGAGGCGGGTTTGGGCGATGTCATAGGAGGATTGCATGCGCATCAGCGTGTCCATCTTTACGCCGAACGCTTTTTCCAGACGCAGGGCCATATCACCCGAAAGATCAGCCTTGCCGTTGAGCAGGCTAGACAGCGCAGGCCGCGAAACCTGAAGCGCCGCCGCGGCCGCCGTTACCGAAAGGCCGGCGGGCCGAATGATCTCCGTGCGGATGAAATCGCCAGGATGAGGTGGATTCTTCATGGGCATGGTTTCAATCCCTCTTTCTTTCTAGTGGTAATCTTCCAGATTCAGATCGCAAATTTCGCATGCAGCGGTATCGACCCGGAAAGTCAGACGGCGGTTGCGGGTAACGCTCAGGCTCCAGGTTCCGTGGCGGTCGCCGGTGAGCATATGCACTTTCCATGCGGGCAGGGATCGCAACTCCTCAACCTCTTCCATGTCGTCAAGAAAGGCCAGCATCTTGCGAAGCTTGGCCACGATATCGGGGGGCACGCCCTTGGCAACGTCCTCGGCATAAAGCCTTTTTAGACCCTTATGGACGACGTTCCGTATCTTCACTTCCCCAAGCGTAGCCCGTTGCTTAACACTTGTCAATGCGTCAGAGGTGTCCTAAAAAACAATGGCCCCGATTTCTCGGGGCCACAAGAATTGGGCATACGGCACCCTGTGATGATTTCAGTATAGGCCGGTCACGTCTGCGGTCAAATTGCTAATGTAGGAGGTCATTCTTAGGAAGCGAGGCTCAGAAACTCCCTGAGTAGCAATATCCGTCCAGCTTGTGAGCTCCCCTTGGTATCCCTGACGAGCCTCTCGTCCGCCGTGACGAAAATGAAAGTTGGTTCGGCAAGATAAACGAGTTGCGACGAGTCAAGCCACGCGGTCGAGTTCTTCTTGAAATTGAAATCCGCACTGCGTGCTTTGATTCGCATCGAGACGTCATGGTGATACTGGGCATCGAGAGCATCCTCGATTCTTAGCCGATTTTCGAGTTTCATGTCGATCCCTAACTTCGAAACAACGCTTGACGCGCGAATCCCCTGTAAAATTGAACCGTCGCTTCCGGAGCCACTCCCGCATTGTCTTTTCTTGACCAACTTAATCCGCAGCAGCGCGAGGCTGTCGAAACTACCGAGGGGCCGGTGCTCATTCTGGCAGGCGCGGGTAGCGGGAAGACGCGCGTTATTACGTATCGCATCGCTTATCTGATCGAGCACAAGGGCGTGATGCCGGAATCGATTTTGGCCATGACCTTTACCAACAAGGCCGCGGCCGAGATGGGCGAGCGCGTCGAGAAATTGACCGGCGGGCTGAGCATTGCCAAACCGGTGATTTCGACGTTCCATTCTTTTTGCGTGCGCGTGCTGCGGCGCGATATTGAGGCGCTGCGGATTCCTTCGGCCACGCCCGGGCAGCCGCCGATCGGGCATACGAAGAAGTTCGTGATCTACGACGATAGCGATCAGCAATCGCTGATGAAGTCGATCATGAAGCGCTTTGGCATTGACGACAAGCAGCTCACGCCGCGCATCGTGCTGGGGCGGATTTCATGGGCCAAGAATCACATGTTGAATGCGCAGGAGTTGTATTTGCAGTCGGCCGATCCGAAAACGGAGAAGATTGCGCATTTGTTTGAGGAGTATCGAAAAGAGTTGCTCAAGGCGAACGCGCTGGACTTCGACGATTTGTTACTGGAAGCGACGCGCTTGCTGAAGTCTTCGGCGGAGGTGCGGGAGTATTACAACCGGCGCTTTCAATATTTGCTGATCGACGAATATCAGGATACGAACCGCCCACAGTATGAACTGATGCGCATGCTGGCGGGCGAACGGCACAATGTGTGCGCAGTGGGCGATGAGGATCAGTCGATTTATTCCTGGCGCGGCGCGGATATTCGCAACATTCTGGAGTTCGAGAAAGATTTTCCCGAGGCGAAGATTATTCGGCTGGAGCAGAATTACCGGTCGACGCAGAACATTTTGCAGGGCGCGTCGGCGGTTGTGGCGAATAACGTTCGGCGCAAAGGGAAAAATTTGTGGACGTCGCGGCAGGGCGGAACAAAGATTGGGTATTACGAAGCTCCCGATGGGGAGAATGAAGCTTTATTCGCGGCGGATGCCATTGCGCGATATTTGCGCGAGGCCAATAACAATGACAAGGGCGAGACTCCGCGCGCGGCGGTGCTTTACCGGACGAATTCGCAATCGCGCTTATTTGAAGAAGCAATGCGCCGGTATGGATTGAAATATAAAGTCGTCGGCGGATTTTCGTTTTATGAGCGAGCCGAGATCAAGGACATGATTTCGTATTTGAAGGTGATTCAGAATCCCGCTGATACGATTTCTTTGTTGCGCGTGATCAACACGCCGGTCCGCGGGATTGGGAAGAGCACCATCGATACGCTGGAGCATCTGGCGTTGGAAACGGGGCTGTCGTTGTGGGGAGCGAGTGGAGAAGCGATCCGGCGGCAGCTTTTGCCGGGGCGGGCGCTGGCGGCGCTGAAAAGTTTTCAACAGTTGATTGAAGATGGGCGGGCGCTGCTAGCGGGAAGTTTTGCCGAACAACTTGAGGCAAGCGTGGCAACGGCTGACTCGGCTGCGATTGCTAGGGAGATTGCTCAACCACAGGAAGATACCGGCAGCGACGCCTCGGATTCTGAAGATGAGACGGCATTCGATCCAGACGAGTTCGAGAATTTCTCCTTCGATTTCGGGCCAGCAGAGGTAAGTAGCGCCGGCGTCCCGCCGCCTGATGTGCGGGAGCAGGAGCCAACGTCCGCTGCGCCGCCGGGCCAGCAAGATGCTGGCGCTACTTTTGACTCTCCATTCGGCGCTCCGAGTCCTTCCACCGCCAACCTGCTTAAATTCCTCATCGACCGCACAGGCTACATCAAGCTCCTCGAAGCCGAGGACACTCCCGAGGCTTATTCGCGCATTGAGAACCTGCGCGAACTGGTGAATGCCGCCGCTGACTCGCACGACCGCGCCGAGACGCTGGATCAATTCCTCGATCATGCCGCGCTGATTGCCGACGCCGACGACTACGACGAACGTTCGCAGGTAACACTGATGAGCTTGCACGCGGCCAAGGGATTGGAGTTTCCGCTGGTGTTCCTCAGTGGCTTGGAAGAAGGGCTCTTTCCGCACTCCCGCACACTGCTCCAACCCGATGACATTGAAGAAGAACGCCGACTCTGTTACGTGGGCATGACGCGGGCTATGGATCAGTTGGTCCTCACGCGCGCTGTATATCGCCGCAGATACGGCAGCGACATGCCCGAAGCCAGCGTGCCGTCGAGATTTCTGGAAGAAGTGCCAGCTCCGCTACTGGAAGAGCTTGGAACATCGCGCCGCAGCACAGCCCGTGTGGGGACGGCCGCCTCCGGCCGTCTGGCGGGGCGAAGCCCCGCAGGGTCCGATTCCGGAGCGACCCACTATTCCTACGAAGATGAAGACCAGAGCATGAGCTGGCAAGGCCATCAAAACAACACGCGGCAAAAGGCAACTCCGGCACCGCCCTACAACTCGATAGAAAATATTGCCGAGTTTTTTGCCAGCCGTGGCAAGAAATTCAGCGTGCCTAAAGTGCCGATCGCCGAACCCACCGGCAAGCGCGGATTTCGCCCCGGCCAGAAGGTGAAACATCCGAAATATGGCGAGGGAACCGTTTACCAGCGAGAAGGAGAAGGCGAAGAAGCCAAGATTACGGTACAATTCCCTCGCTTCGGTCTCAAGAAATTAGTGGAGAAGTATGCCCAGCTCGAACGGGCCTGAGGCGCTTAAACTTGGTAGTCAGGTGGAACACTTAAGGAAAGATTTCAGGGGAATTTGGATGAAGAATACGAGTAAGTATTCATCGATAGGCTTGACGGTGTTGCTGTTTGCGTCCATGGCATTCGCGCAGCCTAAACAAATTCGGCATGAGCGGCGGCCTGCGTCGACCGCGGAAAACGTTTCCGCCGCGCCGCAGAAACAACCCGCTTACGATTACTTCTCCATTCTCGATGGCCTGCCGATACTTTTGGAACTTCACCACGACACAGAAGTCGGCACCAATGACCCGATCGATGTGTATATGTTCGTGATCGAGTTGCAGATCATGAATTCGGACGGCGATCTGGAGCCGGAAGGTTTGCAAATCCATAACTATTACACGGCCAAGGCGGTCGACCCGAATACTGCCCCCAATCCGAACAACGCTCGTGACTGCAAAACGTGGAACGGTCTGGTGACCAGCGAGCTTAACAACCGTAATCCAAAAGTTCCCACTTGGCCTTACGTCGAATTCACCGTGGCCCAAGGCGCACGTGTATTGCAGACCAATGAAGACGGTCAGGTTTGGTGGAGCGACGATATAGAATGTTGGGGATCGAAAGACCGCTTCTCGCCATTCTGAAGTTGTTCCAGTACGAAATTACAAATTTCTCAATTCAAGAAAGCATTCATGGCCAATACAAAAGCATTGAGCAAAGATGAACGCAAAAAAGCACGCCGCACCGCCCGAAAGAAACGCAAAGCGGAAAACCCGCTGAAGGAACGCGACTATCCACGCGGCTCGAAAAAGCCAAAGGTAAAGACCATGGTGCGCGGTCAGGCGAAGCGGTAGGCGAAGCACTCAGCATTTAGCAGTCAGCATTCAGCCCTTTAAGCGGCCAGCGATTCCTCGGTTGTTCGGGAATGCATGCCCAGGGCGTTTTGAAGGAGGCATCGCTGTGTGGTATTTCCACGAATCTTGCAGGGCCGAATGCTAATGACTGAATGCTGAGTGCTCTCTATGCCCCAATCGCCGACAACTGAACCTGCGAAACCTTCCGCGGAAGTGATACGCACTTCCGAGAACCAGCTTTTCTGCTGCAAGTCCATCGACAAGCTGATTTCGGAATCCGAAGCTCCCGGCCAGCGCCTGCAAAAAACTCTGGGACCGTGGTCGCTGACCGCATTGGGCATCGGCGCTATCATCGGCTCCGGCATTTTTGTGCTCACGGGCACGGCGGCTGCGGGCGAATACTTTCAGGCACCGTCGATCCTGCACGCGCAGGTGCTCGACATCATCGTCAACTTCCTGCGTGGCGGTGGCACGGCGCAAGTGCTCATGCACGGACGTCCCGCCGCGGGGCCGTCGATCGCGATTTCTTTCTTGCTGGTCGCCATTGCATGCAGTTTTGCTGGACTCTGCTACGCGGAACTGGCCTCGATGATCCCTATCGCGGGCAGCGCCTACACCTATTCCTACGCGACGCTGGGCGAAATCTTCGCCTGGATCATCGGCTGGGACTTGATCCTCGAATACGTGGTCAGCAATGTGGTCGTGGCCATAGGCTTTTCCGCTTACACCAAGGCGCAGCTCGCCTCCTTCGGCCTTAACTTGCCCGACCGCTGGTCGACGCCCGTCTGGGAATCGGGCCACTGGACGGGCGCATATTTTAACTTTCCCGCGTTTCTCATCATCTTCATCCTCACCGTCTTGTTGGTGCGCGGTATTCGCGAATCCGCCGAAGCTAATAACGTGATGGTCGCCATCAAGATCGGCGCGATCCTGATTTTTCTGGTGGTGGGTGGGTCGCTGATACATTCCGACAACTGGAAGCCGTTCGCTCCATCCGGATTCAGTGGAGTAGTGACCGGAGGCGCCATTGTCTTCTTCACGTACATCGGATTCGATTCCGTTTCCACTGCGGCTGAGGAAGCGAAGAATCCGCAGCGAGATTTGCCCTTCGGCATCATTGCCTCGCTGATTGTCTGCACGGTGCTGTATATAGGAGTTTCCATCGTGCTCCTGGGCATGATGAAGTACACCACGTTCGTCTCCGGCGAAGCCGCTGACGCTCCCGTCGCTTACGCGCTGAAAGTTCTGGGCGCGAGCCGCTGGGCGCGATCGGTCATCGTCATCGGAGCGCTCACGGGAATGATCTCTTCGTTGCTGGTCTTTCAATACGGCCAGGCTCGCATCTGGTACGCCATGTCGCGCGACCGGCTCTTTCCGGCGCTGTTCTCCAAAGTTCACGCCAAGTTCAAGACGCCGCATTACTCCACCTGGATTGCGGGCTTCGCCGTCGGCATTCCTGCGGGAATCTTCGCCATCAGCGACGCCGCGGACCTCTCTAACATCGGCACGCTGTTCGCATTTGTTCTGGTCTCACTCGGTGTAATCATCCTGCGGCGCACACAGCCGGATCGCCCGCGCATCTTCAAAGTGCCGCTAGTGCCGTGGTTCCCGCTGATCTCCATAGTGCTCTGCGGTGGATTGATGACGGGGCTGACCGTGATTACGTGGCTGCGCTTCGTGGTGTGGTTGGGGCTGGGACTGCTGATCTACATCTTCTACAGCCGGCACCGCAGCGAGTTTGCGCGAAAGTAGCTGTCAGCTCTCAGCCGTCAGCTTTCAGCAAAACGCGCTGTCATCCTGAGCGGAGCTGACCGGTGAGCAAAGCGAACGGTCTGCGTAGTCGAAGGATCCCTATTCCCCTTGGCGACCAGTGACTCAAAGGGAGTTTTCTTCGCAGCTCGCGACCTACTTCTCCCACTGCCTAGTCAAAAATAATTCGCGATCCCGCTGATCATCCTTGCGCGCGACCAACTTCGCATCCAGATACATCAACCTCCATCCACTCTCCGCCGCGTAAGCCGGCCACTGGGGCAGGCTGGGACCGTTGGGATCCCCGTTGCGCGCAAAGTTTGACCAATACTTCTGCATTAACTCGCTGAGCACGCGGTCTTCCGGCCGCCATTTCACTTTTGGGTCTGAGTCGAACTGGCCGAAGACGTATCCGATTTCCGCCGAGTGAAACGCTCCCAGCGTAGGAGCGTTCGGCTCGGAGGGCGGGCCGAGGTCGAAGCGATAGCGATAGATTGGGTGCGTGCCCGTCGCGGCTTGCGCTTCCAGCCATCGCCATGTCGACCAGGCTATGAATCGGTCGCCGGCGAAATCTTGCATGGAGCGCATGGCTTCCGCATCGGTGGTCGCCGGGTAGAGCTTCAAAAATTCGTTCGCCTTCGCTCCGAATTCCTTTTGCGCGGTGGCCTTCATGCTTTCCACAGTCGGTTTCTGGGGACTGGAGACGACCTCGTAACTGCCTTCGTCGTGATTCCATCCCGCCAGCAACGGAACGTCATTCTGCTTTCCCTCGGCGAAAATCGCGGGCACAGATTCGGGAAGAAAGTATCCGTCCACGTCGGGACCAAAGGCGAAGTTCAGATCGTTATCTCCCTGCTTGAAGAATGCATCGAGCAGTTTCTCGGCGGGAATGGCGCGGAGTTCCGCCAGCGTTTGTACGCCGAGCTTCGCACTTACCAACTTGGAATCTTTTTCTTTGCGCACGGCCATCGGTTCGAATTGCATGCCGCTGCTGAAAAATGCCGCGCCGCTTTCACCGATGGCCTTTTGAAACAAGTCCTTGGCCAGCGGAGACGCCATTTGCGCGCTCACCGAGAACGATCCCGCACTCTCGCCGAAGATAGTGACGTTGGCCGGATCGCCGCCGAAAGCCGCAATGTTGCGCTGCACCCACTGTAGAGCTGCGACCTGATCGAGCAGCCCGTAGTTGCCGGCCGAATTTCGCCCGGACTCTTTCGCCAGCTCGGGATGCACCAAAAAGCCAAACACTCCGAGCCGGTAATTCATCGAAACCACGATCACGCCATGTCCCGCCAGCTTCTCGCCGTGCTGGCGCGGCTCCGAAGTTCCACCGGCGACGAAGCCGCCGCCGTAAATCCAGACCATCACCGGCAGCTTGGCGTCCGCTTTTTTCGCTGGGGTCCAGATGTTCAGCGTCAGGCAGTCTTCGCTATTGCCGCCATCAGGAAACGTCATGTCGCCATACACATCCCTTTGCATGCAGTGCGCGCCGAACTCCTTGGCCGCGCGCACTCCCGTCCATTTGGCCGCGGGCGCTGGCGGCTTCCAGCGCAGGTCGCCAACTGGCGGCGCGGCATAAGGGATGCCCAGAAATGTGCGGATGGGTCCTTCTTGTTTCCCTTCGACGGTGCCGGATTCTACTTTTACCTGTAGCGCCGCCGCATTCCAGGCAAGAGGGGCAGCCACCGAAATGAACAGCACTATGGCGGGAATCAAAGATCTGTAAGACATCCGCATTTTCCGCACACTCCTCATATTTTCTTGTATACGAAGGAATGAATTGTACTCGAAGGCAGTCGTGCATCGGTTAAGTAGAGACCCAAACTGCAACGACCTGCATTTGCCGGAATCGCCGCATGTCCTGTAAACTAAATGTTTGCCCCACAAGATCTGAACTCATCTGGAGCAGTCATGGCACAACAATGTGAAATCTGCGGCAAGAAGCCGCAAGCGGGAAACCATATCAGTCACGCCCATAACGTGACCAAGCGGCGCTGGAATGTTAATTTGCGGCCGGTTCACGCCAAAGTGAATGGCCACGGGAAGCGCATCCGCGTCTGCACGTCCTGCCTGCGCAGCGGCAAAGTAGTCAAAGCGTAGAACACTTCTGCGGTTACTTCTACTGCACAGCCAGCAGTTGCACGTCGAAGATCAGCGTGGCATTGGGCGGAATTGTTCCGTCAGGCGTGCCGTTCGCGCCATAGCCCAAGGCTGGCGGTATTCGCAACTGGCGCTTGCCGCCCACTCTCATTCCGGCAACACCTTCTTCCCATCCCTTTATGACTTCGCCATTGCCGATGGTGAAATCAAACGGCGTCCCTGCATCTACAGAACTGTCGAATTTCTTGCCAGTGGTAAGCCAGCCGGTGTAGTGAACGCGCACGTGGCTGCCTTCTTTGGCGGTCTCGCCATTGCCCACACGCATGTCCCAGTATTGCAACCCAGAATCGGTTTTTACACCGTCGCCGGTGACCTTGGTGGGAGCTTTCGTGTTTGGCGCCGCCGCAGATTTCTTTGCCGGTGCAGTCTGCGCTACAACGGCCGCCGCGACCGCAAGGATAATGACGATGATTGCGCTGACCACCAAGTACTTTGTCATTCTCAATCCTCCATATTTAGTCCCGTACAAATATCTGATCACGCAGGACAACTGCCTCAGAAGAATTCAGATGCGATCTATGCCAGCGCGATCACGTCAATTTCCACCATTACGTCTTTCGGCAGCCGAGCCACTTCCACCGTCGAACGGGCCGGCGGTTCCGTGTTGAAATACCGGGCGTAGACCTCGTTCATCGCCGCAAAGTCATTCATGTCTTTCAGAAAGACGCTGGCTCGCACGACTTTGTCCAGCCCGCTACCCGCCGCCTTTAGAATTTCTGCCAGGTTGCGTAGCACCCGGTCAGTCTGCGCGCCCGCGTGTCCGGCAATCACCTGCTGTGTCGCCGGGTCGATGGCGATTTGTCCGGAGACAAAAACAAATCCGTTGGCTTTGACGGCCTGCGAATACGGGCCGATGGCTGGAGGAGAATCTTTGGTAGAAATAATTTCGCGCATAAGGCAGTGCCAGTGGTGGTCCGTAGAAACTATACAGCCTTCGTCATTAACTCAAATCGAAGACTAAAGGTCAACGCCGAATCCGCGTTGCTGGCCACTGCTCTTAGATCTTTTGCAGCCTATGCACTTCATGCACACCAGGAATCTTCCTCAGCCCGGCAATGATCTGCTCCAAATGCTTGAGATCTGAAATATCAAGAACGACCTCCACGCTGGCCTGGCTGTTTTCCGTGCGCGCGCCGATATTGCGAATGTTGCTCTGCGCGTCACCAATCACTCCGGTGATGTTCTTCAGCATTCCGAAGCGGTCGTCGCAATAAACCGTGAGCTTCACGGGATAAGCCGTAGGCGTGCTCTCATCGCGAGCCCATTCCACATCGATGCGGCGCTCCGGTTCGTACATCAGGTTGGTGACGTTGGGACAATTGGTAGAGTGCACCGCAACGCCCTTGCCTCGCGTGATGTATCCGACAATGTTTTCTCCGCGAATGGGGTTGCAACAGCGCGCGCGATAGACCAACATATCGCCCTGGCCTTTGACCGTGATGGCATTGTGATCGCCGAACACCCGGCGCACCACACTGGCGATTCCGCCGGGCTGCGAAGCCAGTCCTTCGGACTCGATATCTCCGGCAATAGAATGCGTCGCACCTGGCGGCAGCAATCGCGCCAGCACCTGCCGCGCCGAATATTTTCCGTAGCCAATGCCCGACATCAGATCGTCGGTTTTGCCCAGCCCATACGCGCCTGCGACCTTCAACAGTTCGTCGTCCTTAATTTCTTTGAGTGCAATGCGGTACTTTCGCGCCTCTTTCTCAATCAGCTTCCGCCCGATTTCAATCGACCGCTCGCGCTGATGCACGTTCAGCCAGTGCTTGATTTTGTTTCGCGACCGTGATGACTTGACCAGCCCCAGCCAGTCGCGGCTCGGCTTGTGCCCCGGTTGCGTGAGAATCTCGACAATATCTCCCGAATGTAGCTTGTGCCGCAGCGGCACCATGCGACCATTCACCTTTGCGCCAGTACAGGTATGCCCAACTTCGGTGTGAATCGTATAGGCGAAGTCGATGGGCGTGGCGTCGCGCGGCAGCACCACAACTTTGCCCTTCGGTGTGAACGTATAAACTTCTTCGGGATAAAGATCGACCTTCAGCGTCGATAAAAATTCGTTGGGATCGCTGACATCCCGCTGCCACTCCACTACCTGGCGCAGCCAGGCCAGCCGCTGCTCGTCCTGCGCCGAAACCGGACCGTCTTTATATTTCCAGTGCGCGGCAATGCCTTCTTCCGCCACCTTGTGCATGTCTTCGCTGCGAATCTGGATTTCGAACGGCGTGCCATCCTCGGTAATCACCGAGGTGTGCAGCGACTGGTAAAAATTCGGCCGCGGCATGGCGATGAAATCCTTAATCCGCCCCGGCACCGGCCGCCACAAATTGTGAATGATGCCCAGCACCGCGTAGCAATCCTGCAGCGAGCGCGTAATCACGCGCATGGCAAATAAGTCGTAAACCTGATCAATAGCAATATGCTGTCGCTGCAATTTTTTGTGAATGCTCGACAGGCGCTTGATGCGGCTCTCCACCCGCGCCTGAATCCCAGCTTCTTTCAGCTTGTCGACAATGATCACCTGCATCTTCGCCAGAAAAGCTTCCCCTTCTTTTCTGCGCGCATCCACAGCCTTGGCCACCTGCTCATACCCGCCGGGATCGAGAAAGCGAAAGCCCAGGTCTTCCAGCTCGCCGCGAATCTTGCCCATGCCCAGCCGGTGCGCAATCGGCGCATAAATCTCCAGCGTCTCTTCGGAGATCTTGCGCTGCCGCTCGGGATCAAGATGCTCCAGCGTGCGCATGTTGTGCAGCCGGTCGGCCAGCTTGATCAACACCACGCGAATGTCGTCAACCATGGCCAGCATCATCTTGCGCAGGTTTTCCGCCTGCTGCTCTTCGCGCGTGGCAAAGTCAATTTTGCTGATCTTGGTGACGCCCTCGACAATGTGCGCGACCTGCTCGCCAAATTCCTTGCGAATGTCGACGATGGTCACCGAC
>DATBZH010000039.1:0-88214 GCA_036513255.1 Candidatus Sulfotelmatobacter sp.
ACAAGCAATCGCAAGAGGATGCTATAATTTCGCTGATCTCATTGCCTCGTCGCACTTCCCACCGCGGGCGCGTAGCTCAATTGGCAGAGCAACTGACTCTTAATCAGTAGGTTGTAGGTTCGATTCCTACCGCGCTCACCACCTCCACGACCCTTGTTTATAGGCCCGCAGCGCCTCCTCGCTGCGTAAGCAGTGGGTGTCTCCCGTTGTCTCATGTCCGTGCCATGTCCGTATCAGACATTTTATTTTTTTCCATCGTCTTGTCAAAATCCATCGGACCAATTTAATCCCTGTTGCCGTGCCGCAGCCGCGGCGGAGATCCGCGATTATTCCTTGCCTTCTTCCACTGTCAGGATGCGGTCCACCGCGGAGAGCTTGAGTTTCTCTACCGCCCCGCTGGGCCAATGGATCTCGACCTGATCGACGGTGGCTACATCGCCCAGCCCGAAGTGTACGCGGAAGTCGTTGGAGGAAAGATAGCTGCCGCCACTGAGCACGTCGCCACGCTGGCGTATGCCACCGGCGGTCAAGTATACGGTGGCGCCGACGGCGTCGCGCGGGCTCTTGGACCCTCCGATGAGCTTCAGTTCCACCCAGTGGTGGCGATCCGGATTCACATTGCGAAGGAGCACGGGAACGTGATCGACACTGTTGATGACGACATCGATCTTTCCGTTGTTGAACAAATCCCCAAAAGCGGCTCCTCGGGCAACGGTTACGACTGCAAGACCGGTTCCTTCGACGGCGGGCATCAGCTCAAATTTTCCGTTTTGCAAGTTATGGAAGAGCAGCGGGCGCTGTGCATAGGACGTGCCCCAGGCTTGCTTGTCCACCTCCGGGTACGTGTGGCCATCGACAAGCAGCAGATCTTTCCAGCCATCGTTGTCGAAGTCAAGGAATCCATCGCCGAACCCAACGAAGGGGATGGTCGGAGCCGCGACACCGACCTTGTAGCTGACATCGTTGAAATTTCCCGTCCCATCATTCTGGAAGACAACCTTGTAGTCGTCAGAGAACGTGGTGGTCACGAGATCCATGTGACCGTTGTTCTCGTAATCGCCAGCGGCGATGCCCATGTTCGCCATTTCGCGACCGTCGCCGTTCAAGGCGAAACCACTGGCATAACTCTGGTCCTCAAACCTGCCATTCCCTTTGTTGATGTAGAGATAGTTCGGTGTGGAGTCATCGGCGACGACGAGATCGGGCTTGCCGTCGTTGTTCACATCGACGAACAGGGCCCCAAGGCCATAATAGCGATCAGGGTTGCTAACTCCGAGTTTCTCACTTACATCTGTGAAAGTGCCGTCGCCGTTGTTATGGAAAAGATGATCGAGCTCCCCACGGATTCCCTGCGGGCCGCACATCACGGGCACGCCGCGAAATTGGCAAGAACTGTAGTGCACGGCTTTGGAGCCCGACAGTGGCGGCTGCTTGATGTCGTATTCGAGATAACCCGCGACGAAGAGATCCAGCCGGCCATCGCCATCGTAGTCGCCGAAGGTCGCGCCGGTCGACCATGTGCCGAGGGCTATGCCAGCTTTTTCGGCTACGTCGGTGAAGGTGCCATCGTGATTGTTGTGATAGAGACGGTTCTTACCGTAGTTAGTAACATAGAGGTCGGGCCAGCCATCGTTGTCGTAATCTCCGACAACCACACCATACCCCCAGCGGTCGTTAGTTACACCGGCTTTGGCGGCCACATCGGTGAACGTTCCGTCGTGGTTATTGTGGAAGAGGGCCGCGTGGGGCGGAGTTACTTTGCCGTCCAAAGCGTCATAAGTTGTGCCGTTCACCAGGTAGATGTCGAGCCAGCCATCGTTGTCGTAATCAAGGAGCGCAATGCCAGCGCCGTTGGCTTCCAGAATGAAGTGCTTTTCTGGAGTGCCAGCCGTGTGGTGCCAAGTGGTGAGGCCCGCTTCCTCAGCGGTATTCAAGAAGATCACCGGGCCGGTTTTGATGAAGCCTCCAGCCGTAATCGGACGATGTTCTTTGTCGAATTCCGCTTGATGAACTCCGCCGGTAGCCATGCCAGCATGCGACGTTGCTTGCTGCTGCACAGCCGGGTCCGCGACGCCCGAAGGCGTTTGTGCCGATAACATCGCTGTAAGCACGACCGCGATTGACAGCATCGCACTGGTCGTTCTGCCGGCTGTCGCGATCCGAAAGCTAGCTCCGTGCATCAATTTTTCTTGCAGCATGAAGTGAAAATCGAATTCCGAAGACTTCATCCGAAAACTACGGGAGATCGGCTGTGGCTGGAATCGTTTCTTGCCGCGGCAATTGATCGCGCCGCCGGGTCTGATCTTGCAGCTTGCTCTCCCGCCGCTGATCCCTCGCCGTCTTCATTTTACGAAAGGCAGCAAGCGCCTCGCCGGCTTCCTGCGTGCGGTGGAGGTTGCGATACAGTGTCGCGAGTTGATACCACGACATTATCCTGAGTTCCTCTGTCCCTTGCGAATTCGTTGCGAGCCTGAAGTGCTCGATGGCCAGGTCATCCTTGCCCAAGGCCGCCTCACCTTTTCCCAGATAGTAGTGCGCATCGCTGATGGATAGGTCGAGAGCGAGCGCCCGCTCCAGCAGCGGAATACCGCCGGCCGCGTCATCGCGGGTTACGCGCAGACTGCCCAGCTTGTATAGGGCAACGGCATTGGCGGCGTCGATCTTGATCTCCTCGGAATAGGCGTGGTCGGCGTCTTCCATGTTACCCGCCGTCCAACAAGCATCGCCAAGTTCCTCGTTCAACCCCGGTTCATGCGGCGCCGTGCGCAGGGCGCGACGGAACTCGCTGATCGCGTCCTCGGTACGAAACGCTTCGGCATCTGCCTGGCCAAGCACTTCATGGACCCGCCAGGAGTCAGGATCAATCTTGAACATCGCCGCGTAGCTTGCTTTGGAAATCAGCAAGTGAGCCCTGGCGCGATGGTAAAGAATGTCCAGGTTGTTAGGACCGAGGGTGGCCGCTTTGTCGAGAGAAGCCGCGGCAGCTTCGGCGTGATTCTGAGCTAGCTCCACTACGCCAAGCCACATCCAGCCATCCGCGTTCTTGGGTTCAAGGCGCGTCTCGCTCACGAGGTCGTCATGTGCCGCGGAGAGATGGTTCAGCTTGTAATTCACGATGCCGGTGAACATCTGCACGCCGTGCAAGCCGGGTTGCAGAGACGCCGCCTTGCGCAGCGCGGTGAGCGATTTGTCCAATTGACCGGCGGACTGCAGGGCGAGGCCCAGATTGAAGTAGCCTTCCGCCGAGGCGGGCCGCAGCCGAACGTACTCCTGAAAATCGCGAACGGCGTCGGTGGCATTGCTTTTTCGGAGAGCGTCGTTCCCCTGCTGGAACCAGGCCTTCGCATCGTCATCCTGCGCAATTCCAAGCTGGCAGCACAGGATCAAAGCCAGCGCAATCGTCAGCCACCGCGAGGCAGGAACGAACACAACCATAAGCATAGCCGATCCGAGAAAGAAGAGATGGGGAGTAACTGCGTCACAAAACCATCGCGGGTGTGTAGTGCAGTTTCAGGGATCGCCCGGCAGCCATGGTTACAGCCGGCCGGGCGATTGATTCGACCCCCTCCTGAGGCACAGCGTCTTCTACGCTTGCCTAGAAACTAAACCGCAGCACGAACTGGCCGTTTCTCGGTCCCAGAAGCGTGCTGCCGACCTGGCCGAAGTTGGTGTCCTGAACGCCGGAATCGGGTTTGTTGAACACGTGCCGGTTGAATGCGTTGAAAAACTCTCCGCGGAATTCCGCTCTCACCCGTTCCGTGATTGCGAAGGTCTTGGCCAGGCTGAGATCCTCGTCGTAGAAGGGAAACGAACGGATGTCGGCAGAGTTACGGGGCATATTTCCGAATACGTAAGGAACGTCAACGCCTGGATTGGGGTTGGGATCAGCGAAAGCGCCACAGTTCCAGTAGCCGGTGGAGCATGCACCCGAAGTCGGATCATAGCCGGTGGTGCCGGAGTTGTTGAACAACAGGGGGTTGAATGAGCCCTGGCGGCGTACCGCCTGCCCAGCCACGCGGTTCGGACGAATGCCATTGTCGAAGCCCGGAATGCCATTGGCGCCAAAGAAGCTGATCGGTTGGCCGCTCAAATAGCGCAGCACGCCGCTGATTCTCCAGCCGCTGATGATCGCATTTACCGGCCTGGGAGTGCCCGCAAGGAAATGCTTGCCACGGCCAACCGGCAGCTCATAAATATAGCTCGCGACAAAGTTATTGGGAACGTCCTGGTTGCTCACCGCCTTTTCAGCCCTGAGGTTATAGGGATTCTGGGTTCCACCCTGGCTTTGCAGAGTGCTGTAAAAAGGTTGGATGCTGTCCGCGTCGGTAATCGTTTTCGAGAAGGTGTAGGAGACAAGTACGTTCAGACCGTTGCGGAAGCGCCGTTCCAGCTTGGCTTCCATGGCGTCGTAACTGGACTGCCCCACGTTCTGCAGGTAGCTGTCTTCGTTGACGTAGCCAACCTGCGGGAACGGGCGGAGGGCTTGTTCTACCGGTTCGCTGATTCCATAGGTGCAGCCGGATGCGCACGAGAAGCCAGGATAGGGCTGAATCGGAGGCGAGCTAAAGCCGTTGGGACAGGGTGCGACGGCCCAAAACAAGAGACAAGTACCCATACTCAGATCACTCTGCGGGATGTCGTTTGGATAGTTGAGCAATCCGTGCAGGCGCGTGGCATGGTTGCCGATATATCCGACTGAGAAGTAGAGATCGGGTTTGAGTTGGACTTGGGTTTCCAGGTTCCACGAGCTCACCATCGCCGGGCGTCCGAAACTCGGCGCTATGTAGTCCACTCCCTGACCATTGGACTGGGTGGGATCGAGGTCCGGCGTGGTCGGCAGCACGGGAAGTCCCGCGTCAACCTTAGGACCTGAGAGAGGATCTCCGGTGAACAGGGTTTGATTTGCCGTGAAACCTTGCAGCGTTCCCTGGCCGAAGTCGGCATAAACCAGCGGCCCGTAGTAAATACCTCCGCTGCCGCGAAGAACAACCTTATCGTGCAGGAATGAGGGCGACCAGGCAAATCCGACGCGGGGTTCGAAATCTTTGTAATAAGTTGAGGCCCACGTTTCGCCAACGTTACCGTTGCGGCCGGATCCGTTTCCAGCAAAGACCAATGCACCGGGGAAGCCGCTCGCCCCCGGATTGGGCGTGCCAGGGCTGAAGATGGATGTGTCCCCGTCGGCTTCGTGGCGCGGGGTATCAAAGCTCCAGCGCAGTCCGAGGTTGAGGGTAAGGTTTGTTTTCACCTTCCAGTTGTCCTGCACAAAAAGCGCCGCCGTGTGAGCAATCCAGCGCGGCGCATGAATCTGATTCAGAGCGTTTGCCGTGCCCGATTGACCAAGGAGGAATGCGGCAAACGCGTTGCCGTCGCGTCCCTCGTAAGTGGTATCGGATGCCGTTTGGTTGGGGAAGAAAGTGAAGCATCCAGACGTGCCACTACAGGTGCCTCCGATTTTACTGACGAAAGAATATTGGTGATATTGCACCTCCCCCCCGAAGTTGAGGCCGTGCGCTCCATGCTGCCAGTGAACGATATCGTTAAGCGCGATGGTATTGTCTACATCCTGGGCATCGTCGTTCTCACCGAAGCTCGGATAGGGGCTGCCACTGAATACAAATCCGGGAAAGACCGGACCGGAGCCGTTGGCGATTCCCAGCGTGCTGTCCCAGTCTTTTCCCATGCGCGCCGCAGCCGACAAGTTGTAGTTGTTGGAGCGGTTGCTGCCGAACGTCAGGGAATTAACTAACGTCGGCGTCAGGACCCAATCCCATCCTGCGCGGGTGAGCTTGCCATACTGATCCACTCCACCGCCGCCGGCTGAGGTCAAAGGTGGCGGCAGGTTCGCGCCTACGCCGTGGTCAGCATTTTCCCGGTCACTGAAGAAGCCCCAGACCTTGTGCTTCTGCCCGAGGTTTTGGTCGATGCGCACGCTGAAGACAGTTTGCGCAATGCTGTCGGTCGTACTGTAGACAAAATTGTTGGTTCCGCCGGATAGATTCGGGGTGGGCATGTAGTTCAGCACAGCCTTAGCCACCTGGCTCTCGCGGCCGATTGGGATATGGTTGTTGGGGAACGGAACGTTGTTGCAATCGTTCGACTCGGCGGCCGGATCGAAGATCTCACCGAAGAACAGTGGCACCGTACCATTGCACGAGTAAGCCTGGGTTCCCGCCGTAGTCAGGATCGGGCCGCCCAGCGTGGACGAAAAATCAAAGTATTGCCCGTTGCTGCCCAGTTCGGCAGGGGTTGGAATATTCGAGGTCACGGAAGCGCCCGTGTGATAGAGCAGCTGCTCGAAGCTGAAAAGGAAGAAAGTCTTGTCGTGGCCGTCGTACAAACCCGGTATCCGCAGCGGACCGCCCAATGAAACGCCATAGTTATTCTTGGTGTCTGGCGGGCGCTTGAGCAACTCGCTCTCTGTGGGATTGAGCGCCAGGTAGCCGTTGTTGAACCAGTTGTTGCCGTCCAGCACGGCGTTCTTGTAATAGTCGAAGGCTGCTCCGTGATAGCCGTTCGTTCCGGAGCGCGTTTTGTAATTCGCCAGCCCGCCGGTGGTTCTGCCGAATTCCGCCGACATCCCAGAAATGTCAACGTGAAACTCCTGAATCGATTCCACCGAGGGTGCGACGATGTCAAACGAGCCCGACCCATTCTCCATCCGGTTGGTGGTGATGCCATCCACCAGATAGTCCGTGCCTTCGGTCTGGCCGCCGGCGATCTTGGTCATTTGAAAGCCGGACCCGCCTGAAGACGTTCCGGGACCGACTGCGCCCGGTACCAGAAACTCCAGCGAGGAAATCGAACGCAGGTTGCCTGTCACCGCCAACGGAAGATCGATGACTTGGTCCCTGGTAATGTTGGCGTCCACCTCCGAACTCTCTGTCTCCAACGTCAAGGCATCGGCCGTCACGCTGATTGTCTCGGTGGCCGCGCCCATTGCAAGTACGATGTCCCGGCCAACATGCGAAGCTACAGTCACCACAACACCTGAGTAGATCTCAGTCTTGAATCCTGTCGAAGGTTCCGCGGTTACTTCGTAGGTGCCCGTGCGCACAGACGGGAAGACGTAGTATCCCGTGGCAGAGCTCACCGTTTTATAAGTTGTACCGGTACTGGTTTCCTTCGCTGTAATCTTGACATCCTTGACTGCGCCCCCGGAAGGATCGGCGACGGTGCCGCTGATCGACCCCGTGTCCAGTTGGGCAAGCGCATGCACCCCAGTGATAAGGAGGACGAATAACACCAATCCCACGGCACGGACCGACGAACCCCGAAACGGCGAAACTGGCGAACCCCAGACTGGCGAAGAAAAAAGTCTACGAATCCAAGGCTGCACCTCATGCTTCATAAAGTTTCCCCTAAGAGCCTCAAGCATCGAGATGCCGGGCTGAGTTTAGATCGCTTCAATTCATCGGTAATCGTTTTCTTGCAACCAGCTCCGCAAAAACTACAGGTGGCCTTTCCAGCTTCGAGGCTTCCCGCTGGCCTGCAATTTCCAAGCAAGGAGTCTGGCCCACCTTCAACATCTATGCCCAGCGGTCCCACATCACTTCTTCGTCGCGCGAAGGTCGATTTCCGAGCCTGGATCGGGCTGAAGTTCCACGACACACTGATTGTTCCATCCGGCAGAGACGTCGCTGTGACTTTCAACGAAATTGGGCTGGAGAAAACCGAGGATCCGCCGCCGGTACCTTGAAGCAGGAAAAGGTCAACCGCACAGTGAAGCAGAAGCCAACAACTCTGGGCGACGCCGGCCAGGAAACGGCTGCGGTGAATACGGATCACGCGGAACTGGCCAGTGTGCATGAGACGCTCGGGTTCGGACGGGGGACTCCGAGTAAACGTTTGCTTCCGACCGCGGACCGACTATGCTGCTCCGACAACATTATGTTCCAGTAACACACGGTATACATACGGTATGTTACCGTTGGCTCTCTAAGTCTAAATCCTTTATATGCAGGGACATAGATTCGAGGTTAACCGCGACTCGATGTGGGGACGGTCTGTTGGAGTGCGGAGGTTTCATTCTCACGCTTGCAGTGAAAACGAAGCGGGAAATTTACTTCCAGGCTCAGGTCACTAGCGCTTTTACCAGAAGTAAACAGCAACAACGTGAGGGGGGCTGGCCCCTGCATCGATAACCGATGTCTGCACCACGACTTGCATGTTTTTCTTCTCCCATCCGGGAGGCGCTGTCCGCGCTAACTCCGATAAATATTCAGGGGCGGAGACAAACTGCGCCGCAGCGTCGGTGCCGGGCGCCGTAATTCCTGCCACGCTGACCACCGAATGTCCAGTCTTGGAGTCCAACAATCGGGTGACGACTCCAAAGTCCACGACCACTTCCCGGTGCAGCCCCAGACGACAGAACCATTTTTTATCCGGAGAGGTTCGGTCATGTATCCAGAGGATGCCGTCCTTCTCTTCAAACACGAAACGCAGGTCGGATGTCATTTCCATCGTCCACCGATTGCTAAACGCTCCGATTAGCACTGCAGGAGAACCGCGAAGCTCGTCGAATGACGATTCGTTGCCAATCCTGATCTGGCTTGGCTTGCCGATCCGGTCTAGTGCCTCGGAAATTCGAAAGGCAGCGTAAACGTCGCCTGAGACCAGACCGAAATCCGGGTAGGTGACCATGTCTCCCCACGAGATTTTTTGATCTGGATCCAAAGGAACGGGTTGATTAAACCTTTCGACTTGTGTCTGGAAAGTACCGGGATGGGTCTTGGCGTACTTATCGTAGAGCGACGGTGACGGGCGATAAAAAACGGGCTTGGGAAGACAGATCAGCAGAGGCTGCGAAGTGGAAAAGACAGGAGCCCAGAATTGCTGCAAGGGCGAGGGTCGCGCCATTCTGCGGCGGATGCCAGGAGCAACTAAGACCACGACCAGCAGCAGGTTGATGGCAAGCGCAGTCCAGGCGATCGATTTCCATTTCCTGCCGGGCTCCCTAAGAGGCAGAGGCTGAGTTGAAACCTCAACTGGCAACTCGACAGGCGCGTGGTGAAATTCGGGAACATAAGTTCCTACCGGAAGGTCGATGCGTACGCCGGACGCCTTGGAAAACTCATGATAATACTGTTCGAGCCGCCTCCGTACCTCGCCAGCCTGTACCCGAACCACCGGGTCGTCTCCTGTCGCGTAATCGGCGGGACGGTGGAACAAATCGGCTCCGATACTACGCTCCTTCAACAGTTCGTCATGCCCGTCAAGCCTATGCTGGACCACGTATGACAGAAATTGCTTGCTGCGGCTGCTGTTGCGAAAGGGCGGACTTGCCAGTATGTTGTCCAGCTCCTGGAGAATCGCAGACTTGTTCATTTCTTCCGCGATGGGCGGGCGTCGTTTTTGAGGGTCCGCGCTCGCCACGGACTCGGATGGTACCGCCATCAATCCACCTCTTTAATGCAAGCCTGCTCTGTCACAACGGAGCTCGACGAAAGTTCTACTAATGGGTTATATGTAAAAGCCAATTTACTGTAAGACACCGTGTGCTACTCGTTTTCGACTGCGCGAAATCATAGACAGACTGATGGAGATTAGCAAATGTTTGCTGCGGCTCCCCGTTTCTCTCTGACAGGCAGAATATGGATCTCCGGGAAATCGCGAGGCGCGCCAGGGTTTCGACGGCCACGGCATCGCGCGCCATCAATGGCGTGCCAACCGTGAATCCCCAGTTGTCCCGGCGCGTCTGGAAAGTAGTCGATGAACTGGGATACTACCCCAATACCCAGGCACGGGCGCTGGTCTCCGGAAGAAGCAGACTCTTCGGTTTGATCGTCTCCGAAATCACCAATCCATTCTTCCCTGAGATCGTTCAAGCATTCGAAAAGATTGCCGTCGAGCATGGATACGAGATTCTCCTGACATCGACGGTCCACGACCCCAGGCTGATGGCCAGTTCCGTCCGGCGCATGATTGAGCGCCGTGTCGACGGAGTGGCGATAATGACTTTCGGAATGGAAGAATTGCTGCTCGAAGATCTGAAATCGCGCCGAGTTCCCCTGGTCTTCATTGATGTCGGCCCGGCTCTTCCCCGGATCAGCAACATACGCATCGACTACTTACATGGTATTCGCCAGGCAGTCCAGCATCTGGCGGCCTTGCGTCACAAGCGAATCGCTTTCGTTGCCGGCCCGCTGAGCCTGAAATCAGCCGTCGCGCGAAGAAATGCCTTTCTCCAGTCGATGCAGGAAATTGGACTTGCGTGCGACCCGCTCTTGATTGTTGAGGGAAATCACACGGCCGAAGGAGGCCTGGCGGCTGCTGCACAAATCTTGAACTCCCCGATTAAGCCCACGGCAATCCTCTGCTCGAACGACTTGACCGCCATCGGAGTGATGAAGAGGAGCTATGAGGAGGGGATGGTCATTCCGCGCGACTTATCGCTGGTCGGCTTTGACGACGTGCGACTGGCGCAATACATGCTGCCTCCTCTAACTACGGTGCAGATGTCGCAGACCGATCTGGCCATGCTGGCGTTCAAGGCGCTCTTTGCCGAAGTAGGGCGAGAGGAACCCCTGTCGAATGGGATCGAATACATATTGCAGACCAACTTGTTGCTCAGGAAATCGACCGCCATGTCGCCGAACGAGCGATTCGGCTTTCCAGGAACGGCGCTTCCAGGAGGAAATTGATCTTGAAAAAATTGATCTCGAAAACTTTGATATTGAAAAAAAGAACGGCAGTTTTGTACGTCTCTTTTATAACCGCGCTGGCGGCCACGTTCTTCACTCGCGCTGTTTACGCCCAACAACCGGCCCCGACTGTGCCGCAGGTCATTGGCGTCACCGGTGATGTCGAAGGAGTGCACGACCCCTCGATCACTAAAGACGGCAGCAGTTGGTATTTGTTCGGCACCGCGACCGGGCCGAAACGAGATGGCGAACTGCCGGTCCGTTGCTCCCATGACTTGCACCACTGGAGTAGATGCGGGTATGTTTTGCCCGGTATTCCTCGATGGATTCAACAGGAAAGTCCCGAAACAAAGGAACTTTGGGCGCCCGACATTTCTTATTTCGATGGCCAATACCATCTTTATTATGCCTTCTCCGCATTCGGCAAGAACACCTCGGGCATCGCCCTACTAACCAATAAGACTCTGGATCCCAAAGACTCGCAGTTCCATTGGGTGGATCAGGGGCTGGTGCTGCAATCCAAGGCGGGCGACGATTTCAATGCAATTGATCCGAACTTTATCTTGGACGGAAGAGGGCAAGCGTGGTTGGCGTTTGGCAGTTTCTGGAACGGGATCAAGATGCGGAAGATCGATCGCAGGACAGGTAAGCTCTCACCCGAAGATACGCGTCTGTATTCTTTGGCAAGCCGGAAGCGTCCTGACAATGCTCCTCCCGCGCCTCCGGGTTTGCCGCCCAACTGGCAAGCCATTGAGGCTCCCTTCATCGTTCAGCACGGTGACTACTACTATCTTTTTGTTTCCTTCGACCTGTGCTGCCGTGGGACTAAGAGTACTTACAAGACTATGGTTGGTCGTTCGCCGAGCGTCACTGGGCCATACCTCGACAGGAATGGAAAGCCGATGTTGGAAGGCGGAGGAAGCCCGCTGCTGACTGGCAATAATCGCTGGCTGGGACCGGGTGGCGAGTCGATCTTACTGCAAAAAGATGGAGACATCATTGTCTTTCACGCTTATGACGCGACTATGGGACATCCCTTTCTGCAGATTTCCACCCTTGACTGGAACGATGGGTGGCCATCGGCCGTGCTCGACGGAAATTAGAGATCGGCTACTTCAGACGGCGATCTCCTCGGACCCGACTTGGGGCGCGCCGTAAGTTCCGGTTTTAAATAAACGTCAACCTCGGAGTCGTCCGCCAGGCATCCTGCCCATAGAACTCGTAGTCGTTGATCGTGTAACGGCGATTGATCGGGGTGCCTTGTGGCAGAGCTGTGCCGTTGCGCGTGAAATTGTAGATGCCGTCACCTTCGGGGAAAATTCCCAGCGGAATACCCCATTTCTCAGTCCAGAGTCCAGCATGATTGTCAGGACATCGCTTCCCGTCTCAACAGTGACTATGCGGTCCCTGGGGAAGACTTTGCTCGTCTTGATCCTTGGCACTTCACGAAGCACCTTCCAATCTCGGGCTTTACCCAACCTGCGGCGCAGCGTCCGAATGGAGGTTGCGTTGCTGTCAAAGGCGTGACACTGTCACCGGGGAAGCAGGGAACTCTCTTCGGAGGAGATCAGACGAGCTACATATTTGCTTACGCTCGCAGGAGCAGTTTGGCTGCAAAAGGCGATGGAGATGAAATTGCATCAGCTGAAAGATGTGAGCGATTACGGCTTACTGAAAGCAGCATGGATAAGAGAACACAACATCGCGGCATCCGCAGGGTAGTCTCGACTCACCTGCCTACGATTTTTGGCATCTTCGACCTGATTGGCTTTGAACGAGCCAACATGGCCAAACGAGAACGTGAAACTGCCTTGGTAATGACGCTTGGCGATCTGCAAGAGGGAGTACCTTTCCTACGCATTCATTCGCAGTGCCTCACCGGAGAAGTGCTTGGATCTCTGCGCTGTGATTGCCGAGGCCAGTTGGAAGTCGCGATGTCAACCATTGCGGAACAAGGATCCGGTCTAGTCATTTACTTACACCAGGAGGGCCGTGGCATCGGGCTGATGGCGAAGCTAAAAGCCTACGCCTTGCAGGACCAGGGTCTCGATACGATCAAAGCGAACGAAGCTCTGGGTTTTGACGCCGACTGCCGTGATTTCAGTCTGGCTGTGGCTGTCCTGCATGAACTTAAGGCCCGACAGGTCCGCCTGATGTCAAACAACCCGCAAAAAGTTGAAGCACTGACAAAGGGCGGAATCGAAGTTATAGAACGGATTGCCTGCGAAGCACCGCCAAGCCCTTACGCATTGTCGTACTTAAGGACCAAGAAACAGAAGATGGGGCATGCACTCACGGTTGTGTGAACAAGCGAACCGTCTCTGTCTGCATTCACAGGAAAGTAAATCAAGAAGAAAAGAACCGTACGAAATTCAAGAGCAGGAGGCTCGCAGTGAACGACATTCTTACAGAGCGCTCTGGAAACATCCTGAGCATCCAACTGAATCGTCCCGCAAAGAAGAACGCCATGACCTCGAGCATGTACATCACGATGGCGGAACTACTCAACGGAGCGGCAAAAGACGATCAGATACGCGTTGTGCTTTGGCATGCTGCGGGAAATTCGTTTAGTGCGGGCAACGATATCGAGGATTTCATGAAGAACCCGCCAGCGCCGGGCGAAAGTCCTCAGGCGCAATTGATCCACGCGTTGATCAATTTCAAGAAGCCCCTGGTCGCAGCTGTGCAAGGCGCAGCCATTGGCGGCGGAACGACCATGTTGGCTCACTGTGACTTCGTGTACGCAGGGGAGAGCGCGAAGTTCCAAATGCCTTTCGTGAACCTGGCGCTCGTGCCGGAATTTGGAAGCAGCTATTTGCTTCCATTGCGTTTCGGATATATCCGCGCAGCCGAGCTGATCCTGCTGGGTAAGCCATTTGATGCCTCGCGGGCAGCGGAACTCGGACTCGTCACACAGGTTGTGCCTGATCAGAGCCTTCTGGCGACAGCAACTGAAACTGCGCGCATTCTGGCTGCAAAGCCCGCCGCCGCGGTGCAGGCTGCCAAGCGTCTGATGAAGCGCGCTATACGCGAACAATTGGAGCAAGCAGTGAACCTTGAGAACGAAGTGTTCGCGGAGCGAGTGCGCTCTGATGAGGCGAAGCAAGCGTTCCTCGCGTTCTTCGCGAGCCACAAGCCGGCATAATACCTGCAATGAACCCTCTCGATTGAATTTCGTTCGCGCGGAGGTTAAGGGGAACTCGGCAAACAATCCGAGAGCCCCTTCTTCTTACTGATTGAAGGAATCAAGGAGAGAAGCCATGTGGATGAGAGCGTGTGCCATTTGCAAGGTAGAGTCTCCGCAGGGTACTTGATTATGGGGGCATGCGCGGTTCAACGCTTCTGGTACGGGTGGAAGATGTAGTCCTTCGCCTTCACGGCCGTATGGCACGCGTTTCCGCAGTCTGAGAGGCTTTTAGGATCGGCGCTGAACCGGTCCGATGCAGCGTCGTAGTTGAACACCGCGTATCCCCACCCACCGCTTTTCGGGAATCTCTTGCTGTCCTTTTCCATGACGAAAGCCTGCTTGTAGACGTCTGGCACATCCACGACGAAAGGGGCCTCCGTGCTCTTCTTCGGCTTCCATTGGAGCTTCACGATCATGGAGCCATCCGGGAAAGGCTGGCCGTTGCCCGGAACGCCGGCCTTGTACGCCTTGATCATCGTCGGATTGGCGACGATCACCTTGAGCACTTCGTCGGTCCGGGCGGAAGAAACCACTGCCCAGTCCTCGTATCCCCTGAAGTCGGAGAACGCGATTCCGCTCGGCGATTTCAGCGTGTATTTGTCCTGCGCGTAAACGGCCACTGCGCCGAGGACGGCGAACACTGCCGTGGCTATCGTAATCGTGAGCTTGCTTTTGCGCTTCATGGCTGATCCTTTTTGGCTCCTGAATCGGGCACAGCATATCACAAACCCAATGCTTGATCCTCCTAAGCGCAGTTTTTTCTCCGGGAGCCTCACACTCTAGCCTTGCTGCTTTTTTGGTGGTGCGGCGCGCGCGATACCTGAGATCTTCATGCGCGAGCAGATCGGCTCGGTGTTAACAGCATTTGACACTGATCTGTCGATGACACCGATTGATTGATCAATGCCTCCCTTCAGACTGCAAACTCACTTCTTTTCAGCACGAGATTCTTGGATGCGTTTGGCGGCCCACTTGCATTAAGCGAAGTGTCGCGAGCAGGGAGACAAGGATATTTAATGAAGAGAGGTTTTAATGGCAAGCCCAGTAAAAGACAGAAAGCCTGCGCCGCTACCGGCGCCCAATAGCGATTTCTACGGCCTCATCGAAACACTGCCCGCAGAAGAGTTGGCGGTTGTGAAACAGGTGCGCGCTTTCATGGAGACGACAATCGCACCCATCATCACCAAGTACTGGGTTGAAGATGCTTTCCCATTCGAAATCCTGCCCGCGATCAAAGAGCTCAACATTGGCGGTGTCGGCATGCAGGGTTATGGCTGCCGTGGCGGAAGTGCGCAGCTGTTTGGTTTGGTCGCCATGGAGATGGCGCGCTTCGACTCGTCGATCGCCACATTCTTCGGTGTGCACAACGGTCTGGCAATGGGCTCGATCTACCTGGGCGGATCGGAAGAACAAAAACAGAAATGGCTGCCACCGATGGCTCGCTGGGAAAAAATCGGCTGCTTCGGCCTGACTGAGCCACTCGTCGGATCCGGAACTGCCGGCGGGATGTTGACGACCGCAAAACGCGATGGCGACACCTGGATCCTTAATGGTCAGAAGAAGTGGATCGGCAACGCTCCGTGGTGCGACATATCGATCATCTGGGCGCGCGACCTGGCGGACAACCAAGTCAAGACGTTCATCGTCGAGAACAAGACCACGCCTGGCTTCAAAGTCGAAAAAATTCAAAACAAGATCGCGCTGAAGGTGGTGCAGAACGGCCTCATTACGATGGAAGACTGCCGAATACCAGAAGCGAACCGTTTGCAACAAGATCAGTCGTTCCGCGACACCGCCCGCGTTCTGAAGATGACGCGCTTCATGGTTGGCTGGGAGGCGACGGGGTGCGCCATGGGCGCCTACGAGAACGCACTCAAGTATTGTCAGGAACGCCTTCAGTTCGGAAAGCCGATCGCCTCATTCCAGATGGTGCAGGATCTTCTCGCCAGGATGCTCGCCAATATCACCGCTTCGCAGTGTCTGCTGGTACGCATGACCCAGTTGCAGGCGGAAGGCAAGATGACGGATGCGCACGCCTCACTAGCCAAAGCGTTCACCACAGCCAAGTGCCGCGAGACAGTCGCGTGGGCGCGGGAGCTTTTGGGCGGCAATGGCATCGCCGCCGACTACAACGTAGGCCGTTTCTTCGTAGATGCGGAAGCGCTCTATTCCTACGAGGGTACCTTCCAGATGCAGAACCTGATTCTCGGCAAGGCTATAACCGGGTTCAGCGCCTTCGTCTAGCGGAATGGAAGTGAACTGCGGTTCTTATTCAACCTGTCTGCCAAAAACTGAAGAAATAAAGGAGCGAAGGAAACTTATGGCTGTCAAGACCGCCAAATCAACAATCAGCAAACCAGTGGCAAAAGCCACGACGGCCCGCTTGTTCTTTCTCAGTGCGAGCAGTGGCCAGGTGTTTTCCGCGAACCCTGACGGTTCCGATGTGAAGGTCATTGTGAGCGAGGGACGGCGACTTCCGGACGGCATCGTCGTGGACTCCAGGGCAGGTCACCTCTACTGGACGAACATGGGCAATCCCATCGCCAACGACGGTTCCATCGAGCGTGCGGATTTTGATGGAAAAAACCTTACCCACATTGTTCCTCCGGGCGGCACCTTCACTCCCAAGCAATTGCAACTCGATGAGAAGAACCGGAAGCTTTACTGGTGTGATCGCGAGGGCATGCGGATCATGCGGACGAACCTGGATGGCTCCGACATCGAAACGCTTCTCGATACGAGCGAAGGCGACGCGCGTCCTGGAAAGGAAATCAAGAAATGGTGCGTGGGAATTGCGCTCGACGTCGAAGGTGGGAAACTTTATTGGACTCAGAAAGGTTCGGACAATGCCGGCGAGGGACGCATCTTTCGCGCCAATCTCGAAATCCCCAAGGGCCAGACTCCAATAACCCGCAAAGATATCGAAATTCTGTACGAGAATCTGCCCGAACCCATCGACCCTCGAACTAGATCTCGGCAACCGGACGATCTATTGGACGGACCGCGGCGATCCACCGCGCGGTAACACGGTGAATCGGGCGTCCATGGATCCGGCTCAGGGAAATGGCAAGAAAGAACCGGTGATTATTTTCGACCATTTGATGGAAGGAATCGGTATCGCCTTGGATCTGAAAGGCGGACGCATGTTCTTGACCGATCTGGGTGGATCCGTTTATAGCGCAAATCTCGACGGGTCTAACAAGAAGACGCTGCTGGCAGCGGAAGGAAACTTGACCGGCATCGTCTACGCTGAGGTTCCTGCCGCGCAATGACGACGCACCATCCACTTTTACGATTAATACTTTTACGATTAATACTTTTACGATAATAAGGAGAAGGGAATGAGCTCGCTAGCTTCTGCTCTAAAACTCGACAACGTCGTCTACGACAAGAAAGGTCCGATTGCGTATGTGACACTGAGCCGGCCCAAGGTGATGAACGCGCTGAACAAGGCGACGATCAATGAACTGCGAGCGGCCTTCGAGGACGCGCGTGACGATTCAGACGTCCGTGGAGTCATCCTCACGGGCGCCGGTGAGAAAGCATTTGCTGCGGGCGCGGACATCGCGGAGATCGCCAACAACACAGCTATAGAAGCAGAACAGGCGACTCGTCGAGGGCAGGCATTAACCGACCTTATCGAGAACCTGGCAAGCCGGTTATCGCCGCAGTCAACGGCTTTGCCCTGGGTGGTGGGTGCGAACTGGCGATGGCGTGCACTCTCAGAATCGCTGCCGAGAGCGCGAAATTCGGCCAGCCGGAAGTAAAGCTTGGAGTCATGCCTGGCTATGGAGGCACGCAGCGTATGCCTCGTCTGGTCGGAAGAGGCCGAGCACTGAAACTCATCCTCTCCGGCGACATCATCGATGCGGCTGAGGCTTATCGCATTGGCCTGGTGGACGAAGTAGTGCCGGACACGCACGTCATCGAGCGTGCTGAAACTGTGTTGAAGAAGATCACTGGGAACGCACCCCTTAGCGTGAAGTACTCGCTTGAGGCGGTCAACAAAGGCCTGGAAACAAGCGTAGCCGAAGGCCTCCTCATCGAAGCCTCGCTCTTCGCAGTCTGCGCCTCGACCGACGACAAGAAAGAAGGTACGTCGGCATTCCTCGAGAAACGCGCACCGAAATTTCAGGGAAAGTAGAACGTTGCGCGCCACTTCGAAGTTTCAAATGACGCTGTCTTAGGTGGTACTCGTGAAGAAGGAGATAGAAATGACAGAAGGCAACATATTTTCCGGATTGAAGGTCGTTGATCTGTCTAGCTTCATTGCCGGGCCGGGCGCTGCAACAATCTTGTCTGATTTCGGCGCGGACGTCGTCAAAGTCGAACCGCCTGAAGGGGAGCTATGGAGAAAGGGGCAGAAGATTCCGCCTCAGCCGCATTCGGAAGAGCCTTATCCGTTTCAATTGGCGAATCGAAACAAGCGTGGCGTTGCGCTCAATCTGAAAGCTGCGAGCGCGCAGCAGGTTCTCGAGCGGTTAGCCAAGTGGGCCGACGTGTTCATTGTCAACACACCGCATTCCGCGCGCAAGAAATTGAAGCTCGAATATGAGGATGTCGCGCGGTGGAACCCGCGTCTGATCTATGCCGATCTCACCGGCTTCGGCGAGAACGGTCCGGACGCAAATCTTCCGGGATTCGATCTCACGGCCTACTGGGCGCGAAGCGGATTGTTATTCATGATGCGCGATGCCGGAGAGCCGCCGACCTGGCCAGTGGCAGGTAGTGGTGACAACGCAACTGCGGTCTGCATTTATGCCGCGATTACAACCGCGCTTTATCGTCGCGAACGCACCGGTAAAGGATCCTACGTTTCGACTTCGCTCCTCGCAGCGGGTGTCTGGTCGGCCAGCGTCTTTGTCCAGGCCGCTCTATGTGGTGCGAGTTTCTATGGGCTGCACGATCGAACACATCCCGCGAATGCGGCTTTGAACACGTATCGCTCTTCCGATGGCACCTGGTTCGTTCTTGTTGCCACTCCCGACAAGGTACCTGCGGTTCTGAAAGCAATGGGTCGTGAAGATATCCTCACCGATCCGCGATTCTCGGATCCTGCCAAGCTGGCGCAGAACCGGCCGCAACTGACGGCAATGCTCGATGAGATCTTTGGTTCGCGCCAATGTCGCACTGGTATGAAGTCTTCAACGGCGTTCACGTCCCCTTCGGTGCCGTGCGTGAGCCGCAGGAAGTCGTGAATGATCCGCAATTGCGAGCGAATGACATCGTCGTTCCGCTCGAAGGAGCCGGCGAGAAACTGACCTCGACCATCAACAGCCCTATTCAAGTGCATGGTGTATCGAAAGTGCCTGCCAGGCGCGCGCCGCGAATCGGCGAGCACAACGATGAGGTCCTAAAAGAGCTCGGTTTTGGAGATGACGAAATCGACGGCCTGCGTATTAGCGGTGTGATCCCGGGTGCACAACCAGACAAAAACGTGGGAGAGGCACTCCGAGCAAGTTAAGAGTCTCGGAGCAAGAGCCTCGCAGAAAATAACGATTGAATTGAATGGAACTTATTGGAGGATCAAATGGCACAGACAAAGAGCCGAGAAATTCGAAACATGGCGATTGTTGGGACGGGAGTCATTGGCGCGAGCTGGGCTGCTCTATATCTGGCGCGCGGCCTTAACGTTGTCGCCACAGATCCGGCGCCAAACGCCGAAGCGAATCTGCGGCGATACATCGATGCGGCGTGGAAGGACTTGACGGCGCTTGGGATTTCACCCAGCGGCTCACGCGATCATTTGCGGTTCACGCTCGACATGAAGGAAGCCGTTTCCAACGCTGATCTAATTCAGGAAAACGGACCTGAGCGCAAGGACCTCAAAGTTAAATTATTTGCTGACATGGATGCCGCCGCGCCGAAGGATTCCATCATCGCTTCGAGTTCATCCGGTCTGACGATGAGCGTGATGCAATCGGCCTGCAAGTATCCGGAGCGGTGTGTGATCGGCCACCCGTTTAATCCTCCTCACATGGTCCCACTGGTCGAGGTCGTCGCTGGCGCGAAAACGTCCCCGGAAACTGTTGAGCGAGCCATCGCCTTTTATACCTCAATTGGTAAAAGGCCGATCCACGTGCGCAAGGAAGTGGTTGGCCATGTTGCGAACCGGCTTCAGGCTGCTCTCTACCGTGAAGTTGTGTACCTCATCGAACAAGGCGTTTTGGATGTCGCCGATTCCGACGCCGCGGTGTGCTGGGGGCCGGGATTACGTTGGGGTTTGATGGGGCCCCACACGCTGTTCCATCTCGGAGGCGGCGAAGGTGGGATTCAACACTTCATGGAACACCTGTCCGGTCCCGTCGCCACATGGTGGAAAGATCTCGGCACGATTACTGAATTCAGTCCCGAGGTGAAGCAAACCATTGTCAACGGCGTATTGAATGAGGCTAACGGCCGTTCAATCGCAGAACTCGAACGGGAGCGTGACAGTATGCTGCTCGAATTGCTTGCGACCCGATCGAAAGGGGAAAAAGCCGCACAAGCTGGGGCAAACGCTGCCGCGGATTAATCTGTTTCCCTCAGGCGTGACGCGGAGGGCAGAAAATGAGGACAGAAGATGATTTACGTTCACTCTCTCGGCCGGGCGTTGCGATTCTATCCCGGCCGAACCGCGCTTGCTCGTGACGGTCGATTGTTGACCTTTCGCGAACTCCACAGTCGCGTTGAGGGCACAGCAGCGACGCTCACGAGCCACGGTTTTGGAGTGGGAGACCGCCTGGCTCTATTGCTGCCGAACGGGCCTGACTACATCGAACTAATCTATGCGTGCAGCATGCTCGGCGTGATCACCGTTCCGCTGAACACCCGCCTTTCGGCCAAGGAGATCGACGGAGTGCTCGAAGATGCCCGTCCGCATGGGATCATCCGCCATTCCTCACTCGCCGTCCCCGGAGCACAGTTGAAATGGCAACATGTAATCGACAAGCAACCTCTTCCAATTAGCAGCGACCCAGTTCCGAATATCTTCTACGACCCCGAGGCGGTCTTAGGCCTTATCTACACGAGCGGCACGACGGGCCAGCCAAAAGGCGTCATGGTGACGCATGGCAATATCCTTGCCGATGTTCACAACTTCAACTACTGGATGCGCTACACCGAAGGCGGGATCTACCTCCACGCTGCTCCAATCTTCCACATCGCAGACTTCCCCAGCATGTTCGCGGCCCCGGCATTCGGCGCCTGCCAAATCACGATTCCAAAATTTAGCGCACAGACTTTCTGCGAGACAGTGGAACGAGAGCATGAGTGCTGTCCATTCTCGGACACCAACGTCCAATTCAGGATAAAGAAGCATTTGTTTCTTTACCGGTCGTCGGCATTATCTGGCAGTGTTTCTGAGCACTTAGCGATTTGTAGAAGATGGAAGCTGAGTTGCCGGTCTACAAACGAATGGATATCGCTCGGCCCGAATTCAAAACACAGAAACGTCGTCGTCAGGCGATTATTATCACGGCAGTAATTATAGGTTTAGCCGCAGTCTCATTTGGAGTCATGCGCCTGAAGCCTGCGGCGCCCACGGTCGAACGTGGAACCGTGTGGACCGATACTGTGAAGCGCGGCCCCATGCTGCGGCAGGTGCGCGGGTTGGGATCGTTGGTGCCTACTCAGGAATCGGTGCGCCAAATTCCTGCGGAGACTGAGGCGACCGTGGTTCGTATCCTCATGCTGCCAGGCTCGCAAGTGAAGGCGAGCACGATTCTGCTCGAAATGAGCAATCCCCAGACGGAGCAAGCCGCAGTCGACGCGGAGCTTCAATTCAAAGCCGCCGAAGCGGAATACCAGAGTTTGCGGATGAAGCTGGACAGCGACCTGATGAACCAGAAGGCGGGTGCCGCAACTGTCCATGCAGATCATGCGCAGGCGCAACGGCAGTCGGATACGGACCAGGCGCTTTACCAGCTTGGCGTGATCTCGGGCCTGGCTTACAAAACTTCGAAGGGCAAAGCGGACGAACTTACCACTAGAAATGACCTGGAAAACCAACGGCTGACCGCCAATCAGAGGGCGATCGAATCGCAGATGGCGCAAGAGCAAGCCAAAGTTGATGAGATGCGAACCTTAGCACGGCTCAAACAAGAACAACTGGAGGCTTTGAAAGTTCGAGCGGGAATCGATGGCGTGCTGGTGGACCTGCCGCTTCAAGTCGGGCAGCATGTTCTCCCGGGGGTCATGCTGGCGAAAGTAGTGGAACCCGATCACCTGATGGCGACGCTGAAAGTGGCCGAGACGCAAGCGCGCGACGTGCAGATTGGAGAACCGGCTTCCATCGATACGCACAACGGGGTGGCTGCCGGCACCGTGATGCGGGTGGATCCGGGAGTACAAAATGGAACGGTGACGGTCGACGTCAAACTCACTGGAGAGTTGCCGAAGGGCGCCCGGCCTGATTTGAGCGTGGACGGAACCATCGATCTGGAGCGGATGGACAATGTCCTCTATGTGGGTCGCCCGGCATTCGGGCAGGAGAACAGCACAATCAGCTTGTTCAAGCTCGATCCGGACGGGCAGGGAGCTTTGCGCGTGCCAGTAAAAGTTGGGCGAGCTTCTGTAAATTCGATTCAGGTGATTGAAGGCTTGCGCGAAGGAGAAACGGTGATCTTGTCCGACATGTCGCGTTGGGACAAAACCGATCGCGTCCGGTTGGAGTAGAAGAGCTCGATTCGCAGTGAACTCAAATGGAGAGGAAGTCACCATGACGGAAGCAGGACAGCCACTCATACAGATTCAGGACATGACGAAGGTCTTCTATACCGATGAGATCGAAACGCACGCTCTCTCCGGTATTCACCTGTCGGTGAAAAAAGGAGAATACGTCGCGATGTCGGGACCGTCGGGCTGCGGCAAGTCCACATTGCTGTCGATCATCGGACTGCTCGATACGCCAACTGCCGGGCGCTACATGTTGAATGGGAAAGCAGTGGAGAATCTCGATTTCGCGGAACGGTCGCGCATCCGCAACCAGGAGATTGGATTCATTTTCCAGAGTTTCAATTTAATTGGCGATCTGACGGTTTACGAGAACGTGGAACTGCCTCTTACCTACCGTCAAAAAATGCCGTCGGCGGATCGCAAGCCGCGAGTGATGGAGGCTCTGGAGAGGGTTGGCATGGCGCATCGGGTCCGGCACTATCCGTCGCAACTGTCGGGTGGTCAGCAGCAACGCGTCGCTGTGGCGCGTGCGCTGGGCGGGAAGCCTTCGATTCTGCTGGCTGACGAACCGACTGGAAACCTTGATTCTCGAAACGGCGAAGCCGTGATGGAGTTGCTGCAGAACCTTCATCGCGAGGGAGCAACCATCTGCATGGTGACGCACGATCCCCGCTTCGCCAAGCATGCACAACGGGAAGTCCATTTGTTCGACGGCAAAGTCGTCGCGGAAGAAGAGCTGAAAAAGCTGATGGCGGAAGTATCGGCGTGATCGGTTTGATTCAAGACCTTCGCTACGCCTTGCGGCAGTTGCGCAAGAGCCCCGGCTTTACCGCGGTCGCTGTAATCACCCTGGCGCTGGGCATCGGCGCGAACACGGCCATCTTCCAATTGCTAGATCAAGCCCTGTTGCGCGGCCTGCCAGTGAAGGAGCCGGATCGCCTAGTGCTGCTGCGATATTCCGGCAGCAATACAGGCCATCTCAGTTCGCGTTCCGATGGAAAATTTTATTTCTCTTATCCGATGTATCGCGACCTTCGCGACCGCAATTCTGTATTCAGCGGCCTCATCGCCACGGACTGGACGCAAGCCGGTGTTCAGTGGCACAACCAGCCGGAACTCGTCGCCACGGAATTAGTCTCTGGAAATTACTTCGACGTGCTGGGAGTCCAGCCTGCGCTGGGACGTCTATTGGTCGCTTCCGATGATGTGGTCGCCAATGCCAATCCTGTGACTGTGATGAGCTTCGATTATTGGCAGCGGCGCTTTGGCGGAGACCATAGCGTTATCAACCAAACCATTTTTGTGAATGGCCATCCCTTCACGGTAATAGGTGTCGCGCAAAAAGGTTTTCATAGCGTGGTGATGGGTGACACTCCCGACCTGTTCACGCCGATGATGATGAAATCGCAGGTCATGCCAGGGTCGGATGATCTCGAAGACCGGCGTTCGAGTTGGCTCAACATCGTTGCCCGGCTGAAACCAGGCTTCAGGCGCGAGCAGGCGGAGGCGGGGATCAGTCCGCTATGGTATGCGATTCGCAGTGACGAACTGAAACAGATGCAGCATCGGACGGACAACTTCCGCGAGAACTTCGTGGCCAAGTCTCACCTCTCATTGCTCGACGGCGCAAGAGGATTTTCTCCACTGCGCAGCGATGTGCAAACGCCTTTGATCATCGTGATGGCGATGGTGGGACTGGTCGCCTTGATGGCTTGCGCCAATGTGGGCAGCCTGCTGTTAGTTCGGGCCGCGGGGCGCCTGCGCGAAATGTCAGTGCGGTATGCGCTGGGAGCAAAGCGGAAGCGGGTAATTCAACAGTTGTTGGTGGAAGGACTATTGCTGGGATTGGCGGGCGGAATCTTGGGAATTATTCTCGCGCCGCAGATTTCCGCTGTGCTGATCAAAATGATCTGGGGCGGCAGCGGGATGGAGTTGCCGTTCTCATCGCACGTTGACTTAAGAATTCTTCTTTTCAATTTTGCGCTGGCAGTGGGCGCAAGTTTGCTTTTCAGCCTGGCGCCGGCGGTGCAGTTCTGGCGGCCGAATCTCGCGCCGGCGCTCCAGCAACGAATGGTCGCCGGGGGTGGGCCATTGCGCTTTCGCCGCATTGCGGTGGGCGTGCAAGTTGGATTGAGTCTCTTGCTGCTGGTGGGCGCAGGCCTCTTCACGCGCACTCTGCACAATCTCAAGTCGCTGGATGTTGGATTCGCCACCGATCATCTGGTGACCTTCAACATCGATCCATCTCTCGCCGGGTATCCGTCCACACAGAATGCAGAGGTCAGCGGGCGGGTGTTGCGCGCTCTTGCATCGTTGCCGGGAGTGCGTTCCGTGGCTGGAACCAACGACTCGGAACTCGCGAATGACGGCTATAGCGGCAACATTACTCTCGCGGGATATACGGCAAGGGAAGACGAGGATATGGACGTGGAGAAACCGTATGTCAGCCCTGGCTATTTTTCCAGCATGGAAATGCCGTTGCTGGCAGGCCGCGAGTTTAGCGACGCGGATCGCGCGGAGACGCAAAAGGTTGCGGTCGTCAATGAGAGCTTCGCCCGTCACTTCTTCGGCGATGCGCCGCACACGTTGGGGCACTATCTCGCTGAAGGCGGCGGAAACGTGAAACCCGATATCGAAATCGTCGGCGTCGTCAAGGATGCAAAGCACCGCGGAGTTCGCGCCGAGGTCAAGCGCGCGGTCTTCACTCCTTACTTGCAAGCCAAAGATTTTGGCGCGATGACTTTTTACGCGCGCACCTGGCAGACTCCGGAAAGCGCGGAGTCGACGATTCGCGGGGCCATGCAGGCGCTGGATTCCAAGTTGGTGCTCGATACTTTCCGCACCATGGACGAACAAATTGACGACAACCTGACTGCCGAACGTGTGGTGTCGCTTCTGGCGGAAAGCTTCGGAGTGCTGGCGGCTCTTATGGCCGCCATCGGTTTGTATGGCGTGTTGGCTTATTCGACCGCACAAAGAACTTCAGAGATCGGTATTCGCATGGCTCTGGGCGCAAGCCGGGCGTCGGTGGTGCGCGTGGTTTTGGTCGAAGTGCTTTGGTTGACAGGAATTGCCATCGCGGTGGCATTACCGGCATCGCTGTTGCTAGGAATAGCTGTCCGGAGCCAGTTGTTTGGCATTTCCAGCAGCGATCCGCTGACGCTCTGTCTGGCGACGCTATTGATCCTGCTGGTGGCGATTGCTTCCGCACTGCTGCCGGCGCGGCGTGCCGCCAAGATCGATCCGATCGTGGCATTGCGGTACGAGTGACAAGGGATTTATGAACCGACTCTTTCAGGATTTCGTTTACGGGCTGCGTATGTTGCGCAAGAACCCCGGATTCACGGTTCTTGCGATCATTACGCTTGCTCTCGGCATCGGCGCCAACACGTCAGTCTTCAGCAATGTGAATGCTTTGATTCTCCGGCCATTTGCGATTCCGGATCTCGATCACGTCGTTGCCATTTGGGAAACCGTTCCCAAGCAAAATGTCACTAGCTCCGGTGCGGCCCCGGCTAACTTTCGCGACTGGACCGAACAGAGCAAATCCTTCGAACACTTGGCCGCGGTTCACGGATGGGACGCCAATCTCACGGGCGATGGAGTCGCCGAGCGAGTTGAGGGCTACCAGGTCACGCCCGACTTTTTCGCGCTGCTGGGAGTTTCTCCGCGGTTTGGCCGGCCGATTGGAGCCGTTGATTTTCAGCATGGAATTAATCCGGTAGTGGTCATCAGTCACGGCTTTTGGCAAAGACACCTGGGTGGCGACGCCGGAGTTATAGGGAAGAACTTATTGCTGAATGGTCAGAAGTACACCGTGGTCGGAGTCGGCGGCCGGGATCTGGATTTTCCCGCGGGTGCCGATATTTGGACTCCGCTCGACTTAACCTCTGCCGTGGGCGGAGATCGCGCCAATCACTATTTGAAGGTGCTGGGGCGGTTGAAGAAAAATGTTTCCGTGGCCGACGCCGCCGCTGACTTGCAAACCATCGCCAATCGTCTCGCTCAACAATTTCCCAACACGAACGCGGATCACAGCGTAAGAGTAGTGCAACTGGCGGAGGACGCTACGAACGGAACGCGCCAGTTTGTAATGGTCCTGATGGGCGCTGCGATTTTTGTTCTGCTGCTGGCTTGCGTCAATGTAGCGAACCTGCAATTGGCAAGGGTTTCAAGCCGGCAGAAAGAAATGGCGGTTCGCATGGGACTGGGCGCGACCCGGTGGCAGCTTGTCCGGCAGTTGCTGGTCGAGAGCACGTTGCTGGCGATTGCTGGTGCGGCTGGCGGGGTTGTTCTTTCGGGTTGGGGTATGGGTCTTATTCGGCGCGGTCTTCCGCCGTTCATTGTGGCGCATGTGCCGGGACTGGCGCATCTTGACGTAGATTCCCATGTGCTCTGGTTCACTTTGGCAGTTGCTCTGTTAACCGGAGTGCTGGCTGGACTTGCGCCCGCTCTGCGCTTTTCGCGCTCCGAACTGGGCAACACATTGAAAGAAAATACGCGCTCGGCCAGCGCCAGTGCGGGCGCCGGACGCCTCCGAACTGTCCTGGTTGTTTCTGAAATCGCGCTGGCGTTGGTGCTGCTGGTGGGAGCGGGACTCATGGTGAAGGGTTTTCGCAGCTTCCTCACCATGGAAATGGGCTTCGATCGTACTCAGGTGTTGACCTTCCGCGTGAGCTTGCCGGAAGAGAAGTATTCGAAGAAAGACCAGGTCGTCAGCTACTACGATCGCGTCATTCGCGCGTTGCGGGCGCTGCCTGGAGTTGAGGCGGTGGCCTGTTTGAGCAGCCTGCCATCGAGTTGGAACTCCACTTGGGCGGAATACCGCGCGGAAGGCCGGCTTACCGGTACTGCCGGAGAAACTCCATATACATTGCTACAGGTCGCCACGCCGGATCTTTTCTCCGCCTTGCGCGTGCCTCTACTGAAGGGTCGTTTTCTCTCCGCCGCGGACGGTCCAGATGCGCCGCCGGTTGTCGTTGTCAGCGAACGCATGGCGCGCGACAACTGGCCGGGCCAGGATCCCATCGGCAAGCACGTGAGGCTCGGTCCCCGCGAAAAGGCAGAACCGGAGCGGGAAGTTGTGGGAGTTACGGGCGACATCAGGTCTTCGGCATTTGCTCCCAGCGCGGATCCGACGACCTATGTATCGTTCGCGCAGTCTCCGGAACCTTCGTCAGCTTTAGTGGTGCGCACATCGGGCGATCTGTCGAGCTTGGCAGCCGCAGTGCTCACGCAAATGAGAAGGATCGATGCCGATGTGCCCGCTTACGACGTGCGGAGTTTGGAGCAGGTGATCTCCGACAATCTAAGCGGCGTGGAATCTTCCGCGCTCATGATGATGGCCTTTGGGATCATCGCGCTGACTTTGGCTGCGGCGGGAATCTTCGCGGTCATGGCCTACTCGGTGGCCCAGCGTACTCATGAGATCGGAGTACGCATGGCGATGGGGGCGCGCCGGATTGACGTTCTCAGGTTGGTGGTTACATCCGCAACTCGAATGGCAATTGCGGGTCTCGCGATCGGAGTTTGCATTTCGCTGGCACTAACACGCGCGCTATCGAGCCTGCTGTTTGGTTTGATTCGGATCGACACTGCGGTCTTTGTCCTGTTGACTCTTCTATTAGCGGCAGTGTCGGCGGTGGCAGCCTACATACCAGCGCGCTGGGCGACGAGGGTCGATCCCCTGGAGGCGCTGCGCTACGAATAGGTTTGGGATTTGGATATGGAGACTCTATTTCAGGATGTGCGCTACGGCTTTCGCATGCTGATGAAGAGTCGCGGTTTTACGGCTGTGGCCCTCGTGACACTGGCGCTCGGCATCGGAGCCAACACGGCTCTGTTCTCGATAATCAACGGAGTTTTGCTGAGCCCGCTGCCTTTCTCTCAACCAGACGAACTGGTGACGCTGCACGAGAACAAGCCGAACTTTGAAGGTGGATCGGTTTCCTATGCGAACTTTCGCGATTGGCAGAAAGACAACCGCACGTTTTCTTCTGTGGCCCTTGCCCGCGGCTATGCCTTCAGTTTGACCGACATCGGCGATGCCGAACAAGTCACCGGCGAGTTTGTCTCCTCGGATTTCTTTCGCGTGCTCGGCGTGAAGCCGATGATCGGCCGCACCTTTACACAGGATGAGGAGCCGGTCGGCGCGGGCCCGGTCGCGCTTATTAGTGAAGGGTTGTGGCAGCGCAAGTTCAGTTCGGCGCTCGACGTTTTGGGTAAAAACATTACTCTCGACGCGAGAGACTACACCATCGTCGGAGTAATTCCCGCAAACTTCCACCTCGTCATTCCCGGTTTCCGCGAAGCTCAGGTATATGCCCCAATCGGGCAATGGAGCAATCCGCTGCTTCTGCAGCGCGGCGCCGGGCTCGGATTTCATGGCATCGGTCGGCTCAAGTCCGGCGTGACCATCGAACAGGCGCGGGCCGATATGGCGGGCGTCACCAGCAACCTCGCGAAAGCTTTTCCGGACGCGGACAAAGGCATCACCGCAAAGATTACGCCGCTCAAGGCGCAGATGGTCGGTGATGTCCGGCCGCTGCTGCTGGTGCTTCTGGCGGCGGTCGGCTTTGTGCTTTTGATTGCATGTGTGAATGTCGCCAATCTGTTGCTGGCGCGCTCGACGAGCCGGACGCGCGAATTCGCGGTTCGCGCAGCCTTGGGCGCAACCTACGCACGCGTAGTTCGCCAGTTGCTGACCGAAAGCATTCTGCTCGCACTGGCCGGCGGGAGCCTGGGCTTGCTCCTTGCGGCATGGGGGACACGTGCGGCGCTTGGCGTACTGCCCGCGGCTCTGCCTCGCGCCGAGCAAGTCGGACTTGATACTCACGTGCTGATTTTCACCGCCGGTATCTCTCTGCTCGCGGGAATTCTTTTCGGTCTTACGCCCGCATTGAAAACTTCTCAGCCTGACCTGCATGAAACTCTCAAGCAGGGCGGGCGAGGCGCAAGCGGTACTCGCCACCGCACGCAGAACGTATTCGTGGTGGTCGAGATGGCGTTGGCGCTCGTGCTCCTGACCGGTGCGGGGCTGACTATCCGCAGTCTGGCCAAGCTGTGGAGCGTCGATCCCGGTTTCAATCCGCATAACGTACTTACGTTTGGATTTTCGCTTCCGCCCTCGATGATGGGCGCAAAACCGGATGCGATTCGCACCGCGTTTCGCGAATTTGACGACAAGATGGCCGCTGTCCCGGGTGTGCAGGCTGTCTCGCAAACTTGGGGCGCGATTCCGCTGAGCGGAGATGATGAGCAACTGTTCTGGCTCGACGGGCAGCCAAAGCCCGCAAACCAGAACGATATGAAGTGGGCCATCGACTACATCGTCGAACCGGACTATCTGAAAGCTATGGGCATTCCGCTGCTGCGTGGCCGGTTCTTTACTGCCCAGGACAACGCGCACTCGCCGTCCGTCGTCGTGATCGATGACGTCTTTGCCCAGAAATATTTTCCGAACCAAAACCCAATTGGTAAGCGAATCAATTTGAACTCATCGAATCAACTCGCGGAGATCGTTGGCGTCGTAGGGCACGTCAAGCAGTGGGGCTTGGATGCCGACGATCAGCAGTCGCTCCGCTCTGACCTCTATATCCCGTGCGCGCAGATGCCGGACGATTTTATTGCCATGGCCCCGTCGGGATCAGCAGTGATTGTCCGCGCTGGAGGCGGTACAGCTGGGCTACTCGATGCTGTCCGTTATGCCAGCGCTCAGATGAGCAATCAGCAAATCATCTACGGCGCGCAAACGATGGACTCTCTTATTTCCGATTCCATAGCATCGCGCCGATTTTCGATGATCCTGCTGGCGATCTTTGCGACGCTGGCGCTCGTGTTGGCAAGCGTGGGAATTTACGGCGTCATTTCCTATGTTGTAGGCCAACGCGGTCATGAGATCGGCATCCGGATGGCGCTCGGAGCACAACGGCGAGATATCTTGCGACTGATTCTGGGCGGCGGCGGAAAACTCGCGGGAATCGGAGTGGTCGTGGGACTCGTTGCCGCGCTCGGTCTTACTAGGCTTATCGCCAGTCAACTTTACGAAGTGCGAGCTACTGATCCAGTTACTTTTATTGGAGTTTCAGTATTACTGACTTTGGTCGCGCTGGCTGCGTGCTACGTCCCTGCCCGACGCGCGGCAAATGCCGATCCCATGGTGGCGCTGAGGCACGATTAAGAGAACCGGAACGATGACTGGATTGTTTCAAGATTGTGTTACGCACTCCGCCAGTTGCGCAAGAGCCAGGATTCGCCTGCACGGCGATTCTGATCCTGTACGAGTGATTGGACTAATTTATGAGCGGATTAATGCAGGATTTCCGGTACGCGTTGCGCCAACTACGTAAGAGCCCCGGCTTCACCGCGGTTGCGGTGATTACGCTGGCGCTTGGGATTGGCATGAACACGGCAATTTTCAGCGTGGTGAATGGAGTGCTTCTGCGGCCGCTGGGCTTCAAGGATGCCAACCAGTTGGTGCGGGTCTGGCATGTTCCTCCGCCAAAGAGCTTCCCGGGAATGACCACGTTTGCAGTCTCTGCGGCGAATTATTTGGACTGGGAAAAGCAGAACCAGGTGTTCGAGCGCATGGCGATCCTCAGCTACCGTAACTTTGATCTAACCGGTGGCGACAAGCCGGAACAGGTGGATGCCATCACCGTGTCCTCTGATTTCTTCGCAACGCTGGGCGTTCAGCCAATGCTGGGTCGAGTGCTCTCTCCGGATGAGAATCAGCCCGGCCGTTCCCACGTTGTGGTTCTGAGCCATCGTTTTTGGCAGGAGCACTTCGGCGCGAATCCCGACATTGTGGGCCACAACATTAACCTGGATGGTTCCAGTTATCTCGTGGCTGGCGTCATGCCCCCGACCTTCCGTTTTCCCGACCTTGCCCAGATGTGGACGCCCATGGCGTGGACGGATCAGGAACGCTCCGTTCGTGGCGAGCACCACTACATGGTCGTCGCGCGTCTCAAGCCCGGAGTTCAACTAAAGCAGGCGCAGGCGGAGATGAACACAATCTCCGCCCGGCTGCAGCAAGCCTATCCCGAGGATGATAAAGGATGGGGCGCGGTGGTAGTGCCGCTGCATGACGATCTGGTCGCCGATGTGCGGCCGGCGCTGCTGGTGTTGCTTGGAGCTGTGGCGTTCATTCTTCTTATTGCGTGCGTGAACGTGGCCAATCTGGCTTTGGCGAAGACTTTCAGCCGGCAGAAAGAAATCGCGATTCGCGCGGCGCTGGGCGCAACTTCGGCCCGCGTGCTGCGACAGATTCTTACTGAGACTGTACTTCTCGCCCTCGCGGGGGGAGCGCTCGGCCTGGCCTACGCTCATTTTGCGGTTCGGCTGATTGTGGCCTTTCTGGCGGACAAGTTGCCGCACTCGATTGATATTGGGCTGGACTCTCAGGTTCTCGTCTTCACCGCCGCCATCTCTGTCGTTACCGGAATTGTTGCGGGAGTCCTGCCGGCTTGGCGCTTGACGCGGCGTGATGTCAATGAGGCGCTCAAACAGGGACTAGGCCGAACCGATGCGGACTCGAGCGGACATCGCACGCGCAGCATTCTGGTCGTGTCGGAAGTCGCTCTTTCACTCATGCTGCTCATCGGTGCGGGGCTGATGATTCGCAGTTTTCAGAGACTCCGGGCCGTGAATCCCGGCTTTGATTCTCGCGGCGTTCTGACCATGACCGCCATGGTTTCCCGAGCGAAGTTTTCCACGCCCGCCCAGCAGATCAGCTTTTTCGAGCGCGTGCTCGAACGTGCGCGAACTCTGCCTGGAGTCGAATCCGCGGGCGTGATTGACGACATCCCGCTGGACAATCAAGGTTCACATCAGCCTGTTGCCATCGAGGGCCGCCCACCTGTACCCATGTCGGAGCAACCGGAAGTTGACGTGCGCCTCATCAGTGCGGGTTATATGAGCGTAATGCGTATACCGATCGTGCGCGGCCGCGATTTTAACGACAGCGACGTCGCTGGCCGGCCGGCGGCGGTTTTAATCAGCGAATCCATGGCGCGTCAGTTCTGGCCGGGCGAAGACCCGCTTGGCAAACGGCTCACGCTGACATTTTCCCCCGATGCAGTCCGCGAGGTGGTTGGAGTTGTCGGAGACGTCAAACTCGACGGCCTGGACCAGACGCGTCCCAATGCGACTCTTTATTCTTCGTTGGACCAGGTTTCATCGGCTGGTGGATGGGGTTCGTTTCCCATGACGCTTGTGGTGCGTTCAACCTCTAGTCCTACCGGTATGATCTCCGCCGTGTCCAACGCCGTGCATGAGGTGGATCGCGAAATTCCGTTACGCGATATTTTCGCGATGGATGATCTGGTCTCGAACTCTTTATCGCAACAACGATTCAACATGCTGTTACTAGGCGCGTTCGCGGGACTCGCCTTGTTGCTGGCGGCGGTGGGAATTTACAGCGTGCTCTCGTATAGCGTAAGGCGCAGCGTACGCGAAATCGGAATCCGCCTGGCTCTGGGCGCCCGGGTTGGCGATGTGTTGCGCGCGGTTGTGTTCGAAGGCATGAAGCCAACCTTGATCGGAGTAGCTCTCGGAATGGTTGGCGCGCTTGCCCTGGGGCGAGTACTGTCGAGCATGATTTACAGAGTGAGGCCGGCCGATCCGGTTACCTTTCTGGCCGTTGCGCTGCTGTTGGCCGCCGTCGCGCTCCTGGCCAGTCTTATTCCGGCGTATCGCGCGACGAAGGTCGATCCATTGGTGGCGTTGCGCTACGAATGATGAGGCAAATGATGAGTGGATTGATACAGGATTTCCGTTACGCGTTGCGGCAACTGCGCAAAAATCCCGGCTTCACTGCGGTCGCGGTCGTCACGCTGGCCCTGGGCATCGGTGCGAACACCGCCGTGTTCAGCGTCATCGATGCGGTGATGTTGCGTCCGCTGCCTTACTATCATCCGCAGCGGCTGATCGAAGCAAAGTCTACCGACACGCATCGCGCGGGGCGATCCATCGCGATTTGTTATCCAGACTTCTTTGACTGGCGCTCTCAGAATCGCACACTCGAACACCTGGTTTCGTATCACGACAACCAGTTTACGTTGACGGGGCTGGATCGGCCTGTCGAGGTGGACACGGAAGTCGTCTCCTGGGACTTGCTGCCGGCGCTGGGAATTCGTCCTGAACTCGGGCGCGGATTCGTGCCCGATGAAGAAAAATCCGGCACGCGAGTGGTTTTGATCAGCCACGCGTTATGGGCATCTCAATTCGGCGCGGATCCCGCGATCATCGGTCGCTCTGTCCGCCTGAGCGGAGATCTCTATACCGTCATTGGTGTTATGCCCGCTTCGTTTCGCTTCCCAGTCAACAAGCCCCGCAACAGTATTTGGACCACCCTTGCCGTGGACCGCGACCCCTCCGATCCAAAGCCGGTAACTGAGGAGCGCGGCTCACACTTCTTAAACGCGTTTGGAAGACTGAAGCCGGGCGTTACCGTCGCGCAAGCGGATCAGGATCTGCTAACGATTGCAGTCAATTTGGCAAAACAGTACCCGATCACGAATACGCGGCATGATTCGGCCAAAGTGCAAACGGAAGTTGCGGCATTGATCGGTGATGCGCGCACCGCTCTGCTCATCGTGCTGGGCGCGGTCGCCCTGGTGCTGCTGATTGCTTGTGGCAACATCGCCAACCTGCTGCTGGCACGGATGAGGGAGCGGCAGCGCGAAATTGCGGTGAGGTCGGCTTTGGGCGCGGGGAGAAAGCGCATCGTGCGCCAGTTGCTCGCCGAGAGCGTGATGCTGAGCGCGGTTGGCGGGCTGGTTGGCTGCGGCCTGGCATTCGTTTCCACTCCGGCCATACTCTCGCTCATCGGAGACAGCGTGCCGCGTGCGGCCGACGCAGGCGTCGATCTGCGTGTGCTGTTCTTCGCGGTTCTTGTATCGTTCGCCGCAGGATTGATTTTTGGCATTGTCCCTGCCATCGCGGCATCGCGAACAGATCTCGTCTCGACTTTGAAAGAGGGCGGCAGAGCCGAAATCTTTGGTCGCGATTGGCTCCGATCGTCGTTGATCGTAGGGCAGGTGGCGCTCGGTCTTGTGCTTACTGCTGGCGCTGCTTTACTGATCACCAGCTTCGCAAATTTGTTGCACACCAGCGAAGGATTTAATCCCTACCATCTCACGACGATGTTCTTTGAAACTCCGGACGCTCACTATAAAGACACGCGTCCCCAGTTCTATCGCGAGTACTTCGAGAAACTCCGCGCGCTGCCGGGAGTGCCATCTGCGGGCGGCACGATGATCTTGCCCATGACCAACGATAGGGCGGTGATTACGTTCGAAGATCCTGAACACCCGGTTCCGGAATCACAGCAACCCAGTGCGAACCTCACGCCGGTCACGCCGCAATACTTCAGCACCATGCAAATTCCCTTCGTCGCAGGCCGTGATTTTTCCGACCGGGATGATATGAAATCTCCGCAGGTGATGATCGTGAATCGAACGTTCGCGGAGAAGTTTTTTCCCGGAGAGAACGTGCTGGGCAAGAAACTTAAACCGGGCGCCGGCAACGGATCGCCAAGCGGTCCGCCTTGGCGTGAAATTGTTGGCGTGGTGGGTGATACCAGGCTTGGAGCGACCGACCGTGAAATGCCTCCTGCGATGTATCTTCCGACCGACCAACTGAATACCTGGTGCTGTTTGTATTCCGTTGTCCGCACATCGCTTGATCCAACGAGTCTCGCGGCGAGCGTACAACGCATCGTTTCTGGGATGGACAAAGACATTCCGGTCACCCAGGTCCGCACGATGAACGAATTGATGTTCAGTGAACTTTCGCAGCCCCGATTCGCCACCACGCTGCTGAGCACTTTCGCGGGGATCGCCATAGCGCTGACGGTTGTCGGCCTCTATGGAGTGATGACCTATTCGGTTTCGCGGCGTACGCGCGAAATTGGCGTTCGCATGGCTCTGGGAGCGCAACGCGCCGAAGTGCTCTCGATGGTGTTGCGCGACGCGGCTATTTTGCTGGGTGCGGGAATTGCAATTGGCATCGCAGCTTCGCTGATGTTCGCGTCGGTTTTGAAAGACATGCTCTATGGCACGGGCTCGCGCAATCCAGTTGTCCTAGCGCTGGTCTGCGCGGTGATCGCGATCGCGGGTATTGTCGCCGCGTGTATCCCAGCGCTCCGGGCCGCGAAGGTCGACCCCATGGTGGCGTTACGCTACGAATGAAGAGGGACTTATGCATGGACTGATTCAGGATTTCCGTTACGCGCTGCGCCAACTGCGAAAGAATCCCGGGTTTACCTTGGTTGCTGTGGTCACGCTGGCCCTTGGCATCGGCGCAAACACCGGAATCTTCACGGTGGTCAACGGGCTTCTGCTCAAAATGATGCCCGTGAAAGAGCCGCAGCAACTGGTGGTTGTGGGCGACGCGAATCGCGCCAGCCAGCGTTCGAACGGAACCCCACGCCTCGATGTTTTTTCGTATCCACTCTACAAGGAACTCCGTGACCGGAACTCGGTTTTCAGCGGTTTGTGTGCGGCCGCGACCGATCATCACCTCGAGGTGGATGCTGGCCAGGGGCAATTTCCCGATGAAAAAATTACCGGACGCATGGTAAGTGGAAATTATTTCAGCGTCCTTGGCCTCGAACCGGCGGCTGGCCGTTTATTCTCCGATGCCGACGATACGGCTGAAAACGCGAACCCAGTCATTGTGCTCGGGTTTGAATATTGGCAGCGTAAGTTCGCGCTCTCTCCATCGATTGTCGGCCGTGACATTCGCCTCAATGGGTATCCCTTCACTGTGGTCGGAATAGCACCCGCCGGATTTGATGGAGATGTGGTTGGCGAGCGCATGGCTCTATTTGTTCCTTTGAGCATGCAGCCGCAGATCGTTCGCGGCCGTCACTGGCGTAACACGGGAAATACTTCCTGGCTGTCGTTGATTGGGCGACTGAAGCCCAATATGACTCCGGCTCAGGCTGAAGCCGACATGAACCTGGTGTTCCAGCGGTCACTGAAATCAGATTACGGCGCGGCGCTTTCATCCGACGACCGGAGTGCGGTTCATGATGCCCACATAAACGTATCTGCCGGTGGAGGCGGGATTTCAGACTTACGCGGCGATTATCGAACTCCCCTGCTTCTTCTGATGGGAATTGTTGGTCTGGTGCTTCTGATTGCCTGCGTGAACGTAGCCAACTTGCTGCTCGCACGCGCCTCGACGCGTAGCCGGGAAATCGCCATTCGCCTTGCTGTCGGCGCGAACCGCCGGCGCTTGTTGCAACAGCTTCTTACGGAGAGCTGTTTGTTAGGCCTGCTGGGCGGCGCCACCGGTTCGTTGTTGGCAATCTGGGGTGTACGGCTCCTGGTTGGAATGTTCGGATCCGATACAAGCCTTCCCGTATCACCCGACTGGCGCGTGCTCGCGTTCACGATTGCGATATCTCTAATCACGGGGATGGCTTTCGGTCTGATGCCCGCTCTGCAAACAGTCAAGGTGCGAGTTTCGCCCGGCCTCAAAGACACGATGCGTGCCACTCCCGGGCCAGGTGCCCGATTCGTATGGGGGAAAGGCTTGATTGCGGGACAAGTTGCACTCTCGCTGTTGGTGTTGTTTGCAGCTTTCTTGCTGGTGCGCAGCCTGCAAAAATTGATGACTCAGGATTTTGGCTACGATCGCGAACATCTGGTAATCGCGCGGCTCGATCCTACCGGCGCGGGGTACGGCAACGACCAGATGAAGCGGCTCGCACAAGAACTTGTCACTCGTCTTGCAGCGGCGCCCGGAGTACGAGCGGTTACGTATTCATCCAACGGACTGTTTGCCGGCAGCGAATCGGGTGACGCTATTCTTGTGCCCGGCTTCCAGGGCGGCAGCGCTCGCGATCGCAGTGCACTGGAAGACTACGTTGGTGCGGATTACTTCGGGATCGTGGGTATCCCCATACTTGAAGGCCGAGGCATCAAGGCGCAGGATTCGAGTACATCGACCCGCGTAGCCGTCGTGAACCAGGCAATGGTCAAGCGATTCTTTGCTGGACAGAACCCTATCGGACGCCAGTTCCGGATCGACGACCCGGATTGGCTCGACAAGCCGATTACCATCGTCGGCATCTCTCGCGACGCCAAGGACCACGGCAGCGGCATTCGCGAAAACGTGTCGGCCCGGTTTTATCTGTCCTTTCAGCAGACGCCCGATCCTGTTCAAATTGTTGTCGAAGCGCAAGTCAGCGGCGTACCTTCCGCGGCCGTCACGAATGTGCTCGCGCAGATCAAGGCCACCGATCCGCATTTGCCCATCTCATTCATCGAACCGCTCGACCATCTGGTTACCAACAGCGCGGGAAGCGAGATTGCTTTGGCTAAACTCTCGGCATTTTTCGCGGGGCTGGCTTTGCTGCTTGCGTGTGTTGGCCTCTACGGAGTGATGTCGTATACCGTTGCCGGGCGCACCCGGGAAATCGGCATGCGTATGGCGCTGGGCGCGCAACGCGGCGACGTTCTGCAATTGGTGCTGCGCGAGGCCATGCTTCTGGTGGCCATCGGGATCATCGTGGGGATTCCTGCGTCGCTGGCCAGCGCCCGCGTTCTGCGGAGCTTCCTGTTTGGATTGAAGAGCACAGACTTACTCTCGCTGATCGCAGTTGTTGTGCTGCTGGGAACTGTTGCAGCGGTGGCCGGATTTATCCCCGCACAGCGCGCAGCCAGGATCGACCCTATGGCAGCGTTGCGCTACGAATAACAAAGTCTGAATAGGAATCGACAAAACCATCATGATCCAACTGAAAAATATCGATCGCAGTTATAAGACCGGCGCCGGCCAGACTTGGGTGTTACGCCGCGTAAATCTCGATATTCGCGAGGGCGAATTCATTACGGTCATGGGGCCGTCCGGAGCAGGGAAGTCTTCGCTCCTGAACGTGCTTGCGCTTCTCGACGACCAGTGGCAGGGCGAGTACTGGTTTCGCGAGCAAGCTGTACATGACATGAAGCGCAAGCAGCGTGCCGAGCTTGCCAAACTCAACGTCGGAATGGTCTTCCAGAGCTATCACCTGCTTGACGACCTGACGGTGCAAGAAAATATCGATCTTCCGCTTTCGTATAAAGACATTCCGCGTGCCCGGCGGCAGAGTCTCGTAGCCGACACTTTGGATCGTTTCCAGATTGTCGCCAAGAAGGATTTATTTCCCAGCCAGCTTTCCGGCGGACAGCAGCAATTAGTAGGTGTCGCGCGAGCGGTGATTCACAAGCCCCCGATTCTGCTGGCCGATGAGCCCACCGGCAATCTGCACTCCGACCAAGCCAGGGAGATCATGGAACTTTTTCGACAACTCAATCAACAGGGAACAACTATTGTGCAGGTCACTCACTCGGAGGCCAATGCGGCTTATGGCTCGCGCACCATCCAGATGCGTGATGGCTGGCTGGTGGGCGATACGGCAAATCCAGAGTTTCAGCCGTATGAGGCGGTGAAGCAATGAATTACAGTTCACACACAAAAAAAATGGCTCGCCTCGTAGTGGCGTTCCTGCTCATCAGTTTCGCGGCAACGGCTTTGGCGCAGACGAATGCGGCGGTTTCCTTCGAGATGCCGAAGTCGCGCAATCCTATAAGCGCATACTCGCCCAGCGAAGTGCCTGAGCCTCAGCTCACGAATTCTCCTTTGCTGACGCAGTTGATTCGCGACGGCAAACTGTACGTCTCGCTGAAAGACGCGATCAGACTTGCTCTGCAGAACAATCTTGATCTGGCCATCGCCCGCTACAACCTGCCAATCGCAAATACAGATATTCTCCGCACGCAGGCTGGAGGAATTTTTCGCGGTGTTAACACCGGTGTGGTGCAGGGTACTCCCGGCGGAGGAGTCGGCGGTTATGGCGCAGGCGCTCCTGGCGCGGGCGCGGGAGGTACAACCGGCGGCGCGGGCGGCGCGGGCGCCGGAGCGTCCGGTTTGGTGCAATCCACTTTGGGCACCGGTACTGCGGTCGCATCCTACGATCCAGCGATTGTCGGCGCGGTGGGCGCGGAGCATCAAACGACTCCTCTGGCCAACCTGCAAATTTACGGCACACCCTCACTCCAGTTGAATACCGGGCAAGCCAACATTGGCTATTCCCAGTCTTTTGCTACGGGCACGACCGTTTCGGCGGAGTTCAATAACAGCCGGCAGACCACGAACAGTCCGTTCTTCAATCTATCTCCAACCTTGAATTCCATGTTTCGGTTTTCGTTCCAGCAGCAGTTGTTGGCCGGCTTCGGGTTCGGTCCTAATCTCCGCTATCTCCGGATTGCCAAGAATGATAAGAAGATTTCCGATATTGCCTTCAAAGATCAGGTGATCACTACGGTCACGCAGATCGAGAATATTTATTGGGATCTGGTAAATGCATATCGACAGGCACAAGTAAGTGAACAATCCCTGGCATTCGCGCAGCAAGCGTTTGACAACGCTCAGAAACAGCTGAAGTTGGAAAGCATTCCTGAGATGGATGTAATGCGCGCCGAAGCCGAAGTCTCAAAACGCGATCAGGATTTGACCGTCGCACGCACCACGCTGCAATTGCAGGAATCTCTCATCAAGAACGCACTAACCAAGAGCCTGGATGATCCAGTGCTGGAAACCCTGCCGGTGATTCCCACAGATCGCCTGGAATCGACGGAATCCCCCGCCAATCAAGATATTCAGTCTCTTATCGCGCAAGCGCTGCATGATCGCCCGGAACTCGAGGAATCTGACGTCGATCTAGTCAACCGCCAGATCAGCCGCAAGGCAGCGAGAAACGCGCTGCTGCCGTCGGTCTCTTTAATCGGATTCTATGGTGGGTCGGGCCTGGGCGGGCCGCTGAATCCTATCTACAACATTGCCGGGGTGCCTAACTCGTCCAGTGTTCCAACAGACTTTTCTGGTGCGCTGGAAAATACATTCAATAATGCGAATCCTGACTACTACATTGGATTGAATCTCAACATTCCCATCCGGAATCGCGTCGCCAAAGCCGACCAGTATCGCTCTGAACTCGAGTACCGCCAGGCCGAACTGCGCAGGGAGCAATTGAGAAAACAGATTCGCATCGAGGCGCGAAACGCCCAATATGCGCTGGAACAGACCGCGGCGCGGGTCGTCGCCGCCCGCAAAGCCCGAGATCTGGCGCAACGCACTTTCGAAATCATGCAGAAAGAGCAAACATTGGGGGCGGGATCGACTTTTCAGACGATGACCGCTCAGCGCGATCTTGCGGTCGCGGAACTTGACCTGGTTACAGCCATGACGATTTACGAAAAAGCAAAAGTTGAACTAGATCGTGCGACCGGCAGTACTCTGGAACATAATGGAGTGCTGATACAGGATGCCATCAGCGGGACAGTTTCCGCTTCCTCTCCATAAGCCATGCCGACTTCGGCCAAGCCGCAAGGTCTCCGCTCGCTGGCGCCTTCCCATCCAAACGAGAACCGCGCGGCGCGCATTCTGGCGGCTGACGATCAACAGCACATTATCGAAGCTCTGCAACTGCTGCTTCATCCCCAGGGCTATGCGGTGGACGGCGCCAAATCTCCCGCCGAGGTGAGGGCGGCACTGGCATCGGAATTTTACGATGCGCTTCTGATCGATCTCAACTACACGCGCGATACAACTTCCGGCCAGGAAGGCCTCGATCTGCTTTCGGAAATCGTTGCGCTCGACAGCACGGTTCCAGTCATCGTAATGACCGCATGGGGAAATGTGGAACTGGCAGTGGAAGCGATGCGCCGCGGCGCGCGGGACTTTATAACCAAGCCCTGGGAGAACGAACGGCTGCTGGCCATCTTGCGCACGCAAATCGAACTGCATCGCGCCCTGCAACGCGCCGAGAGGCTGGCGGCGGAGAACCGGCTTCTCCAGGTGCAGGGACGGCCGGAATTTATCGCCTCTGCGGTTTCCATGCAGCCTGTGCTGGAGTCCCTGGCGCGAGTCGGCCCGTCCGACGCCAATGTCCTAATTACGGGCGAGCATGGCAGCGGTAAAGAGGTTGTCGCGCAAACGCTGCACGCTCTCTCGTCGCGCGCTGCCCGCCCGATGGTTGCTGTGAACACGGGTGGGTTGGCGGAAGGAATATTCGAAAGCGAACTCTTCGGTCACGTAAAGGGGGCGTTTACAGACGCGCGAACCGATCGCATCGGGCGCTTCGAACTCGCCGACGGCGGCACGATCTTTCTGGATGAGATCGGAAATGTGCCCATGCGGCAGCAGGCGAAATTGCTGCGCGTTCTGGAATCGGGCGAGATCGAGCGGCTTGGATCCTCGCGGTCGCGGAAGATCGATGTGCGCGTGATCTCGGCCACTAATACCGATCTTCAGGCGGCGTGTTCCTCAGGCCAGTTTCGTGAAGACTTGCTTTTCCGCCTCAATACGGTTGAGATCCGTGTGCCGCCGCTGCGGGAGCGGCGCGAAGATATTCCGACGCTAGCAGTCCATTTTCTCCGGCGCTATGCTACTCGTTATCGCCGCGAAATCGATGGGTTCGACAGTTCGGCACTGCAAGTCATGACGCAGTATTCATGGCCGGGCAACGTTCGCGAACTTGAACACACATTGGAACGCGCGGTTCTGATGTGCCGCGGGCGGGAGATTCAACCGGCGGATCTCGCGCTGAATATGCAACGTCCACAGGCTCAGAACTTGGAAGAGCTTAGCCTGGAGGCCGTCGAAGCTCTCCTGGTTCGAAAAGCGCTGCAACGATTTCAGGGGAATATAAGCCAGGCGGCCGAAGCTTTGGGTTTAAGCCGGGGTGCGCTGTACCGCCGCATGGAGAAGTATGGCCTCTAGCCCGCAGGCTAGCGAAAAAGAAAAAACACGGAAGGGTCCTCGCAAGCGCGCCCGCCTTCTTTATGAACATCGCGTCAGCTTCTACTCACTTCTTGTTGCTTTGCCGGGAATCGTGCTTGGCGGCATTCTACTTTGGTTGCAGCCTTGGTCTACTGAATCGAAAGTGGCGCTTTCGCTGATCGATCTGTTTGTCTGGTGGCTGTTGGCGCTGGCATTACACGAGCAAACTGTAAGGCCGCTCCAGACATTAGCCAATGTCGTGGCAGCCCTGCGCGAGGAAGACTATTCCTTTCGCGCGCGCGGCGCGACCATGGATGACGTGCTGGGCGAGCTATCGCTGGAAGTCAACGCGCTGGCCGACCTGCTCGCCGATCGGCGAATCCGCGCGATCGAAGCTACTGCACTGCTGCGGCGAGTTGTGGAAGAAATTGATGCTCCGTTATTCGCATTTGATCCCAACCGCGTGCTTCAACTGGTAAATCCCGCAGGCGAAAGACTCCTGCAGCAAGCCGCTGCTCGCCTGTTGGGACGCACCGCCGATGAGATCGGCCTGGCCGATTGCCTAAGCGCGGCGAACGAATCACTGGTGGCATTGCCGGCCAACAGTTCGAACGCGCGGTGGTTGGTGCGGCAAAGCAAGTTCCGGGAAAAAGGCGTGCCGCACACTCTGATTGTCTTGTCCGACGTGAGCCGGGCGCTGCGCGAAGAAGAACGCAGTGCGTGGCAACGGCTGATCCGAGTTCTTGGACACGAGCTCAACAACTCCTTGACCCCGATCAAATCGATCGCAGGGAGCCTGGGCAGCCGCCTCGCGGAAACCGAACTCGATCCCGAACAGCGTCGAGACTTCGAGCGCGGTCTCGCTATCATCGAAGCTCGCAGCGCGTCTCTCAACCGGTTTCTTCAAGCCTATCGGCAACTGGCGCAGATGCCATCTCCCGTCCTCAAGAAGGTTGCGCTGCTCCCCCTCGTAGAGCGGGTTGCTTTTCTCGAAACCAGGCTCGCGGCGACGATCTCCGGCGGACCGTCCGTGTCGCTGATGGTCGATGCTGACCAGATCGAGCAAATGTTGATCAATCTCCTGCGCAATGCGGTGGAGGCGGCTCTCGAATCGGGTTCCCTTAACGACGAACCGCAGTTCGCGAATGGAGCCAAAGTTCGAAAACCGCAGGTAACGCTGAAGTGGGTGATCGAAGATGAGAGTGTTGTTTTAACGATTGACGATAACGGACCCGGCCTGTTGAATCCAGGAAACGCATTCGTACCGTTTTATACGACCAAACCGGCGGGCAGCGGAATAGGGTTGGCGCTCTCGCGCCAGATTGCCGAAATGCATGGCGGCTCGATTGAGCTTTTCAATAGGAACGGAAGAGGCGGCTGCCAGGTACAGGTGAAACTACCGTGCGTTAGCGCTGAACCGGTTGATTTACTTCACTGACTTACTTCGCCAGTGCGTTGTGCATGGCCGCATATGCGGGTTTCTTTCGATACTCGTCGTCCCAGGGCAATGCCCAGCCCTGCCCTTTGTAAAACGAAGGAATCCAGGAATGCTTGTCGGTGAATCCCCAGGTTTGGAGTAGTTTGCAACGGAGTTGTTGCACACACAGGTTGGCGATTTCGCCGTAGAGCTTTGCCTGCGCGTTGAACGAAGCTGGACTTGAGTCACTGAGTCGGATATCCAATTCTGTGATGTGAAGATCGAAACCGAGATCGGCGAACCTTTGCAGGTTCCGCGCATACGACGCAAGCTTTTCCGGATCGTCAAACTGCAAAGTGATGTGCGTTTGGAAGCCGATGCCGTCGAGTGGCACGCCACGTTTCTTGAAATCCTTGGCCATGGCATAGATGGCGTCCGATTTTTTGTTGATTTCTTCCGCGTCATAGTCGTTGTAGAAAAGCTTGGCGTTCGGGTCTGCGGTGCGGGCCCAGCGCAGAGATTGCTCGATATATTCGGTTCCCGATCCCGGCCCAATGCCCGGCTGGTCATACCAGATGGTATGACGCATTGTGCCGTCGTCGTTGAAGGCCTCGTTGACGACATCCCAGGCATAAACCTTCGAACCGTAATGCGCCATGACCGTGTTGATGTGATCTCGCAGGATATTGGCGAGATGGGGAGACGAGTATCTCCCTTTTGTGATCCACGCCGACACCTGGTTGTGCCAGACGAGAGTATGACCACGCACGACCATATTATGTGCCTGAGCGAAGGCGACCAGAGTATCGGCCCCACGGAAATCGTAGGGCTGAGGATCGGTATCGGGACGCGGATGGATAACACCGAACTTCATTTCGTTCTCCGCCTGCAACTGGCTGAACTCCGATCCGAGAATGTTCGCGTAGTCCGTCTCGGCCAGATGAGCGGATGCAGCGGCAGCTCCAATAAGAATGTGGCGCGCTTCCCCCGCCTGACGCAATGTCGCGGCTGGCGGCGCGGCGACAGGCATCGGAGAAGCACCCACCTGGAACGCCACCAGAGACAAAACCGCAACCAATGCTGTTCTTCGGGAGAGAAAACTCATTATGTGGGAGGCTCCGTAAGCAATCTAACCTTGGGCACAACGAGTGTACAATCCTTCCCGACTATGATCGATGACGATCTCCAAATAGCCGTAATACGGTTGGGTCGCCGCGCTTTGATCGCGACGATGGTTTCCACTCTCTCCCTAACTTTGGCTTGCGGCGGAGGAACCATGAGTTCGTCCGGCAGCGGGGGCAATAACGGCGGAGGCGGTGGAACCACCACTAGCACGCCCTCCGATACCGTGACGATCAGCAAAACTGTCACCGGGCCGTTCAGTGTCGCCATGTCGACATCGTTCCAGCCGGCGGAGTGGGATTACACGTTGTTCCAGAGTTTTCCTAACTTGACCACGACTTTACAAAATTTGCAGCCGGAGCATATCCGGTTGCAGGGAGTTTCCCAAGGTGTCCCGCAAGGAGCCGCACTGAGCGCTTCTACAGCATGGGATTTTTCTATTCTTGATGCCATCACTCAGCCGGTGCTGGGCGTGGCAGACCACAGTCCCGAGTTTCAGATCGCGAAAGCGCCACCCTTCATGTATTCCGGCGATGACAGCGGCAGTGATTTCCTTGATCTCAGCTTTCAGCAATTTGCCGGATACGCGCAAAATCTTGTCCTTTACTACAACAAGGGCGGGTTCAGCGCGAATGGGCAAAGCTACGTGTCGCCGAGTTCTAACCCGATAACCTGGTGGGGCATCTACAACGAACCCAACATCAACAACAGCCTGACGCCGCAACAGTACGTAACCATGTACAACGCTCTGGTGCCGAAGATGCAGGCGATCGATCCCTCGCTCAAGTTTGTTGCGATGGAGTTGGCGGATTACTCGGGGCAAGTGCAGGCCTGGGTTCCGCCATTTGTGAGCGGCGTGGCGGCTCAGGTCGACGTGATGGCCACGCACTTCTACTCTACGTGCAATCAGATGGACGACGACGCTACCGTTTTTGCCACGATTGCGACAAGTATACCGACGAACTTTGTCTCTGACGTGCAGCTTTTCTACTCGCAGATGGCTGCGAATCCTGCGTTAGCGCAGGTCCCGGTGTGGGTTACCGAGAACAACGTAAACGCCGATTACGACAAAGGCGGTGGTATGAGCGCCTGCAACCCCGGTCAGATTTTTGTTACTGACAATCGCGGGTCCAGCGCTTTCTTCGCCGCCTGGCGCCCTTATGTTTTTTCGCAACTCGGCAAAGTGGGAGTGCGCGCGCTCTACCATTGGGATTTCGCAGCCGACCAGGAATTCGGAGAAGTCAATGCTACCACTGGCCAAACGCAACTGAGTTATTGGGTGGACTACTGGCTGGAACGCAGGTTCCCTTCATCGCCAGGAGCCAGCTTGCTGCAGTACACCGACACTGACGCGGCGGAAGTGGAAGTGTTGCCGGTGATGAATAGCGATGGCAGCGTTGTGGTGATGATAGCCAACCATGCTGTTAATGCCCCAGACGACAACAACGGTCCCGGTGCGCCGCGAACCGTGCTGGTCGACGTATCAGCCTTGGGAACGTTCTCCAGTGACAGCCTGCTGACGATTGACGCCGCCACGAACGCAGTCACGGGACCTTCGCCGGGTTCTATAACACCCGCCGCGCAAATCACCGTTTCATTCGGCGGCTATGGAGTGACATTTCTTACCCTAACGCCTTAGTCAGCAAGCGCGCCACAACCGCCGAGAATCTGGTATAAGTGCAAAGTCCCTCAATGCGGTTGATCGGAACGATGTAGTCAGGATATGGCCCAAAACAAGAAGCCAGGCCAGAAACCGCAGGTCATCACTCTCAAAGCAGTTGCGCAGCATCTGGGGTTGACTCCCGGCACTGTGTCCGCGGTTCTCAACGAAGCGCCCTCGGCCCGTTCAATTCCGGAAGGCACCAAGAATCGTATCCATGCCGCCGCCAAAGAACTGAACTACCGTCCCAATTTCTTCGCCCGCACTCTCCGCAAGAAACGTACCAGCACCATCGGAATTATTGTCGAAGAAATTGGAGATACCTACAGTTCGGCAATCATCAGCGGCATCGAAGCCTACTTGCGGCAAAAGGATTATTTCTTCCTCACAGTGGTTCATCGGCACGATCCTCACTTATTGAACCGGTACTCGCAACTGTTGCTGGAACGGGGCGTCGAGGGCTTCATCATCGTGGACACGACCATTCACGATGAACCGTCTGTCCCGACGGTAGCGGTGGCCGGACACAAGAAAGTGAAGGGCGTGACGAACATCGTGCTTGACCATCATCGGGCGGCGTTTCTTGCGCTCAACCATCTTAAGGACTTGTCACACAAACGCATTGCCGTTCTACGAGGGAATCCTCTTAGTTCCGATGCTGAGGACCGATTTGACGCAATCTGCGAAGTAGCCGAGCAGCTAGGGATCGGCATCGATCCCGAACTAACGGTCCAGATCGACATCGATGTTCCCACGCCGCAATTGGGATATCCTTTTGCCAAGCAACTGCTGGCGCGCAAAAAACCATTCACGGCGCTGTTCGCCTATAACGATATTTCCGCGATTGGCTCCATCCGGGCTTTTCAGGAGCAGGGATTCCTCGTGCCGAGAGATATCTCAGTTATGGGTTTCGACGATATTCCAGGCGCGGCTTTCCACATGCCCAGCCTCACAACTGTCAGACAGCCGTTGAATCGAATGGGGCAGGTCGCCGCGCAGACTCTGCTCGAAAGAATCGAAGGGTTGGAAAAATATCCCACGGAAATTGCGGTCGAGCCTGAACTCGTGGTGAGAGAGTCCACGGCAATAGCGAAAGCTTAGCTGCCAAAAACGAATTGTTGGCAATCGAAGTTGGTTTAAATATTTCGGCGCTGCTGAAGCAGTTACTGCGTTGGCGGTCCCTTCGCCTGTTGTTCTGCGGTGAGTTTCTCGACGATGCTCCGCTCTCTGGCCCCATCCTCCGGTCGATGCAATTTGTAGTAGAGAGTCGCCAATTCCTCGTGCGGTTCAAGCCAATCGGGATCGTCTTTGGTCAGCTTTTCCAGATCTTGCGCGGCGGCTTCGTATTGTCCCGACGTGCTCTCATACATTGCTGCTTCGTAACGCGCCATGGCGGATTTGGGATCGAGGCGCAGCGCGCGATCCAGGTAGGGCTTCGCCTCGTCCATATTGCGCTCCCGGTAGAGAATCGCGCCGAGATAAAGGTTGGCATCGAAATCGTCCGGGTTGAGTTTGAGGGCTTCCCGGAACGCCACTTCCCCGGCTTTAATATCGCCGGTCTTGTCTCTAGCCATTCCAGTAAGCGAGTACAGCCGAGGCAATTTCGGATCGACAGCCAGTGCGGCCTCAAGATCACGGCGAGCTGCCTGGAACTCATTGAGGTCCAGAAGCGTGGAGCCGGCTATCAAGTAAGCGTCGGCGCTGCGGCCTGACTTTGCCACTTTCTCCATGCGCACGACTCCGTCCCGCCGCTTGCCGGCTTTGATGAGCGCGGACCCGTAGGCGTACTGAAAGTCAAGATTCTCGGCATTTCCTTTTTCCAGCGGCTCGAGCACAGCAATAGCGGAGTCTGCTTTTCCCAGCCGAACATCTGTGTCTCCAAGGAGGATCGCGACACGCACATTGTTGGGCTCCGCCGAATGCAGAGTTTCAAATTCTTCATTGGCATGAGGAAAATCGCCCTTCTTGTAATAAGCGAGCGCAAGATTCAGCAGCACGGCGTTCTTCTGAGGAATTGAGGGGAGAGCTGACCGGTACATGGCAATCGCACCATCGAAATCTCCGACATGCGCCAATGCAGCCCCTAGATTTACTTTCGCTTCCACCATGTTCGGGCGGAGTTCGAGAAGCTTGCGATATTCGCGGATGGCCGTCTGATAGTCACCGTGTGTTTGGGCGTCGATGGCGCTGTTAAGAAGTTGATCCGGGTTGAGTTGCTGAGCGCTGGGTTGCTGTGGACTGGTCTGCTGAGCTAAGACCAAGCCCGCAAACATGGAGAAGGCGAGCAGAATTAGTGGAAGAACGCGCATCGGTGGAGGCACGGTCAGAACTGGTCTTGAAATCGCATTCTGTTCGTGACCCTTCTGATCGTAACCCACCGACTGACGAACGGGAAGCGAAAGACATGGGATGTCCGTTCCTCGGAACTATGGGTTGCGCAGCCTGTATCTCGGATGAATAATAAGCTGGATAGTAGCTGTGTAGCGAGGTGGTCGTGAAAGATTGGTCGGTTTTTTCTTCATTCCTGCTTCTTGTCCTCTCCAGTTGCACCCTTCTTGCCGAGCCCCAGGTCAAGTCCTCTATGCCTGCTCCTCCCTCCAATATCACGCGTCCCGACTCAATTCAGGATAGCGGCTTCTACGGCTACTGGACCAACATGTCGGGCCAGGGAAGAGCCGGAGGCGCTCTTTTTGGCAAAGTGAACGTCGAGGGCGAAGCTCTTCTATGGGATCCCATCCTGGTGTCTGTCACCTGCAACGGGACGACAGTATCAACCACGCGAACCGATCCGAGCGGTAAGTTCCTGCTGCCCATCGTGCCTGTGCCGGGTTCTCTCAGTTTGCAGGGAGATCAGCAGCGCCAGATGGAAACCCATTACGAAGGATGCACCGTGCAAGCGTCGTTCACCGGTTTTCATTCCAACAGCATCACGATTACGCAACACAATCTGCGGGACGAACCAGATCTCGGCACAATCACGCTTTCCCGCGCGGGTGGACGAGCCGCGGCAACAGCTGTCAGCAGTACGATCGAGTCGGCGCCGGCGAATGCTGTGAAAGCTTTCGACAAGGCCCGAACGGATCTGTTGGAACAGAAGCAAGACCAAGCGCAGAAAAATCTGGAAAAGGCGGTTGAGGCTTATCCTTCCTTCGCCGCAGCCTGGTATCAACTGGGAAGGCTGCAGGAAGCTTCAAACGCAACAGAGGCGCAAAGCTCGTTCGCAAGGGCTGCGGCAGCTGATCCCCAGTTTGTCCTGCCCTATGAGCAGTTGGCCGCATTGGCTGCGCAGGCTGGCAAATGGCAGGAAGTAATCGACAACACCAACCGCGCGTTACAACTCGACCCCGCAGGCACGGCACAGATCTGGTATTTGGATGGATTGGCGAACTTCCAACTGGGTAAGTTCAATAAGTCGGAGGCCAGCGCACAAAAATCGCTCGCCATGGATCCTTCCCATACCATTCCGAATACCGAACAGATGCTGGCAGTGATTCTGGCCGGGAAGGGCGACTATAATGGGGCGCTGGCGCATCTGCGCAATTGCCTAACATATCTGCCCAGAGGGCCGAATACAGATCTGCTCAAACAGCAGATCTCTCAGCTCGAACGCAAAGTGACAGCAACAAGGAAGTAGGCGAAAAGGGCCCTGCTGAAGCGAAACTAATAACCACAGAGCGGGGTTGGATTCCCAGAGCCGTTCTGAAGGTGACCGACGACTTGAGGTGATTCGAGATGATGGCGGCCACTCCGTTTCGGGTGCCCCTCACGGTGCTGCTCCTGTTTTTCTGCGTGCATTTTTCATTTGCGCAACAAACTACACAGCCCTCAAACGCCGCGCAGCGGCCGGAAACAAGCGATCTGGTTTTCAAGAGTGTGGTCAACCGCGTTATTCTCGATGTGGTTGTAACCGATTCTTTGGGCAAACCGGTCCACGGGCTTACCCAACAGGATTTTTCCCTCGCCGAAAATGGACAGGCCCAGCAAATCCTGTCTTTCGATGTTCACGGCCTGGACTCCACGGAAGAATTTCCGAAGTTGCCGCCGCTTCCGCCTAACACCTTCGTCAACGTACCCAGCGCCCCCGAACGCGGTCCGCTCTATGTGTTGCTTTTGGACTTGGTTAACACCGCCGTCGTGGATCAAATGTCTGCCCGGCAACAGCTCCTAAAATTTATCGATGACAAACCCTCCGGCACTCGCTTCGCGGTCTTCGCCCTAGCCGATGGACTTCACCTGGTGCAGGGGTTCACCGATGACAAGTCAAAATTGTCGGCCGCGCTGGATCCGGCCAAACCCAAGTCCCACATTCCCCGTGTTTTTATGTACGGACGTAACTATGGCTGTAACGATGGCGAAATGATGGTTTCTGTTTTCGCCTTCATTAGCCGCTATCTCGACGGTCTTCCCGGCCGTAAGAACCTAATCTGGTTTTCCGGCGCGTTTCCCTTGGATCTTTTCCCAACGGATGACAACACGTCGGTGAGCTTCCGCGACGAAGTCAAAGAAACGCTGGACATCATGGCACAAGGTCAAGTCGCGATTTATCCCGTGGACGCGAGCGGCGTAGTGGTTGGCAACCCCGACGACCCTTGCGGGAAAGGGAGCGAGGGAGTGGTCGCTATCACTCGCAGTCGGGGCAATTCTTCTGGCTCTACGCAAGGCGCTGCTGGTTCCTCCTCGGGCAATTCTGCTCAAGTGCCAGTAGGCTCAGCTTTCTCCTCGATTTCCAGCAGCCAAATTATCCAGGATGATATCGCCAAGGCCACCGGAGGCCATGCGTTTTACAGCGACAACGGAGTGAAAGAGGTTCTCGACGAAGCGGTCGAGAATGGCGCCAACTATTACACGCTCACTTACGCTCCTTCCAATCAAACCTACAACGGAGCACTTCGCAACATTCATGTCGAGCTGGACAAAAAGGGTTATCAGTTGTCGTATCGCCGTTCTTACTTCGCCTATGATCCGAATGTCCCGGCGCTGGATAAGGTCACTTTCAAGCGCGTATCCGCAGGATTGGAGCCTGCCCCGCCGCGTAAGGTGGGCGATTCTCTTTATGCGAACATGCAGCATGGAGCGCCGCTGGCTCACCAGCTATTTTTTCGTACCCACATTCACACTGTGGGCGCTCCCGCTCTTGCTACTGTCGCGCAGATGGAAAATCTTGAGGAACAGCCTGCTTATTTTCGTGTCCGGAAAAAGAATCGGCCGCTCAAGCCGCTTGCTCCCATTCAACTTCAATCCTATGTGATCGACTACACCTTCATCGCTGGCGCGCCTAAGGCGGAAGCGCCGGGACGTGCCATCCGACCCCCGGTGCTAGAGGTTGCCGCCGCGGCCTTCGATGACGACAGTCGCATGCTCAATGCCCTGGTCGAAACCTCTGGCGGCGCCGGTAACGTGGCGGCACAAAATCCGCAGGGGATCTATCGTGTGCAGCAGCAGCTCGATGTTCCGTTAAACGCAATCTCAATTCGGGTCGCATTGCGCGATGTCTCTACCGACCGTATCGGCGCAATGGAAATTCCCCTGCCGCTGGCGCCCGAACCGCAGGCGCAGGCTACGTCTCCGGCGCTGTCGCGTTCTCCCGATCCGGCCATGGCTAAACTGAATTAAGGCTTCCCGCTAACAAAAGGCTGCGCAAGAGCGGAAGGCCGAATGTAGAATAGTTCGTATTCGGGCCCTGCCTCCCGGATTTCGCAATTGGGAGATTCTCGTTGCATGTCCGCAACTTCCGCACTCGCGATGCGCTTTGTGCTGACCGCCGCGCTCCTCACATGGGCCGTCCGTCCACTACCCGCCCTCCAGGATTCTTCGCAACCGGCGCCACAAAATTCTGAATCGAACCACCCGGTATTTCACAGCAACGTCCGCCGTGTCATTCTCGACGTTGTCGTTACAGACTCGAATGAAAAACCGGTCCGCGGGCTCTCGCGCAAAGACTTCTCCATCAAGGAAGACGGGAAGCTCCAGCAGGTTCTGTCCTTCGATGCGCACGAATTTGACGAGATTCCCAATCCATTGCCGAAGCTGCCGCCTCTACCCTCCAACACTTGGGTCAACGTGCCCGCCGTGCCGGAGAAAGGGCCGCTCTATGTGATCCTTTACGACATGGTGAACATGGACCCGGACGATCAGGCCACGGCTCGCAAGCAACTGCTCAAATTCATCTCCGACAAGCCGGACGGGGCGCGCTTTGCGATCTACATTCTCAGCGACGAACTGCGATTGGTACAGGGATTCACGGCTGACCAGAGAAAGTTATTTGCCGCGATGGACCCGGCGTCGCCGCTTCCGCATGTTCCTAGAGTCTTTCTCTACGGCGATAACTATGGGCGGGGCCAGGTCGCTCCAATCGTTTCGGTCTTCATAAAGATTGCTCATTTTCTCGATGGATTTGCCGAGCGCAAGAATGTGATCTGGGTGACGGGGTCCATTCCAACAACTATTCTTCCGACGGAGAATCTGAATCCGAACACGGAGGCCGTAAGTTACAACGACGAGATCAAAGAGGCAATCAACGCGATGGCCCGAAGCCAGATTGCCGTTTATCCCGTGGATGTTCGCGGCGTAGTCGTCACTCAGATTCAATCTCGTCCAAAAAGTGGAGCCGGCGGCGCCTCGATGGGCACGACGACTGACAGTACGGCTGTAAATGCCAGCTACTCTACCGAAACCGATATTGCTACCGCGACTGGCGGTCGTGCCTTCTATAGCACCAACGACCTGAGCGAAGCGTTGGCCAGCGCGACGGAAGCCGGCGCTAACTATTACACTCTTACCTACGCCCCCAGCAACTTCAACTATGACGGCCTGCTGCGGAAGATTCATGTGGAGCTTTCGCAACGCGGCTATCGTCTGGCCTATCGCCGTTCCTACTATGCCGAGGACCCGAATTCTGTAGCGGTAAACGTCACCACTCAGTCAACCGATCTCGCGGCACAGTCTGTGACGGTGGAACCTGCGGATTCGCTAACGCCCCATTTGCGCCACGGAGCGCCTGTGGCACACCAGCTGTTCTTTGGAGCTCACGTTCATACGGCCGGTGTGCCGGCAATGGCGACTCCCGAACAGATGTTGACACTGGAGAAGCAGCAGAGTCTTTCGCGTCCGCGCGGCAAGAGTCATCGCACGAAATCATCGCCGCCAGTTCTCCTGCAAGCGTATGCCATCGACTACACGGTGTCGGCACAACAAATTAAACGAGCGTCGCAGACTGATGTGGCACGGCCGTTTCTCCTGGAGTTAGCGCTTGCGGTCTTCGATGACGACGGTCAAATGCTTATCAGCAAGGTTCAACGAGCCCGAGAAGCGTCTCCGTCAAGCTCGTCGGAAGCAGAGGAAGACTCATCTTCTTCGTTCTCGGAGAAACCGGACAAAGCGGTTTTCTATCATTTCCAGCAGCAGATCGAAGCGCCACTCAATGCCAAATCCATCCGCATCGCGGTGCGAGAAGTTTTTACGGATCGCGTGGGAGCAATCGAAATCGCTTTGCCGCTGGCGCCGGAACCGCAGACTCAGGCCACGGCCCCAGTGCAACCTCGGCCTACAGACGCGGATTCGACTAACCCGAATTGAGAGCCTTCCCTTGCTCTCCTTCGCAATGCGAAATTCCTTGATCGATCGTAACGCAGTCGCGTCCCGCAAATTCGGGGAATGGTAGGATGACGGGTTGGAAGCAGAATCGAATGTGGGAACGGGCCTTCAGACGTGAATGCACTTCGCTGGGTGTTTCGAATGAGTGAGGCGAAAAATGCGCATATGTTCGCGCATGGTGGCGGGAAACTCCAACACAAAGACGGGATATGCATAATGGCATTCCTATTTATGTTTGGGCTCGCTGTTTTGCTTTCCTCGCCTGCTCGCGCCGCCCAGGACAATCCAACAAAATTTGACGACGTCGTATTGAGGGCCGCTGCTGCCCGTGACCAGAACGATGTGCCTCAGGCCATCGAACTCTACCGTCAGGCGGTCGAACTCAAGCCGGATTGGCCCGACGGCTGGTGGTTTTTGGGATCACTGCAATACAGCATCGACGCGTATGCGCCCGCTCGCGATGCTCTCACTCACTATCTGGAACTTACTCCGGATGCCGGTCCCGCCGCGGCGCTGCGTGGTTTGTGCGAGTTCGAAATCGGTGAGTACTCGCAATCCTTGAAGGATGTTCAGCGCGGATTGTCCCTAGGAGCGGGCAATCAATCTCGTAACGAGAAGATTCTCCGCTACCATGAAGCGTTGCTTCTGACTCGAACCGGGAACTTCGAGGGCGCGCTGCAAAAGTATGCGCTGTTTGCTCAGGACAAAGTACCAAACCCCGAGTTGCTGGTCGCCGTCGGGCTGGCAGGTCTGCGCACGCCGTTGATGCCGAAAGAATTGAAAGCGGACCAGCAGGAGCTTTACGCGGCGGTAGGCAAAGCCGCCTTGCGTTATTTGGCTGGAGACCGCGACGGCGCTCAACAGGAATTTCAGCAATTATTTCAGCGGTACCCGGCGCAAGCCAACTTGCATTATTTATACGGCTATCTTCTGTTCCCAACGGATCCCGATCAGGGGACCGTTGAATTCAAAAAGGAATTGGATGTCGCTCCTGCCAATGCTGCAGCGCAAATGATGGTCGCCTGGGACGCGCTGATACGAAACGCGCCGGCTGAGGCTCTCGCATACGCGCAGAAAGCCATGGCCGAAGAACCGACGATGCCGATAGCGCAGCTTGTGCTGGGCCGCGCTTTATTGGATACGGGCGACGCGAAGGGCGGTACCGAGTTGCTGGAGAAAGAACTTCAGCACGATCCTGACAATCTGGAAACTCATATTGCCTTGGCTAAGGCCTATTCGAAGACCGGCCGCAAGGAAGATGCCCGGCGCGAGCGCATGCGATGCTTAGAGCTTGAGAAGAATGAGAATGCGGTTGTACATCCTTAGTAGTTTGTTGCTGGTTGTCTTGTTTTCAGCAATGCTGTTTCCGGCCAGGGGCCTGCCCGCGCAAGCACAGGCGCGTTCGAGCACGCCCGCATCCGCATGCGCCAATTGCCACCGCGCGCAAACTGCCGATCAACCTATGACGCCCATGGGCCGGGCGTTAATGCTACCCGGTACAAATCCCTTACTGAAAGCGAATCCGAAACTAACCGTACACAAGGGCGATTACACCTACAATGTCGAAACCATTGGCGACAAAACTACATATAGCGTCACCGATGGTGCGCGCACAATTTCTTTTCCCGTTCTGTGGAGCTTCGGCACGGGTGGGCAAACATGGATGCTGGAGCGCGACGGCGAACTTTATGAAAGTCTGGTGAGCTACTATCCGACCGTTGGTGGTCTCGATACTACGATCGGCGACGAGAGAATCACGCCCCATACGCTGGACGAAGCGATGGGACGGAAGCTCGCGCAGGGCGAAACCAAAGCCTGCTTCGGCTGTCACGCCACCAACGCCGTGCACGACCGCAAGCTGACTCTTGAGTCGATGGAACCGGGAGTCACTTGTGAGCATTGTCACGTTGGCACCAAGATTCACTTGCTGGATTCACTGCAGGGAGATTTCACGTCTGCGCCGCCGAAACTTGGCAAACTATCGTCCGAGGATATATCGAACTTTTGCGGGCAATGCCACCGCACGTGGGAGTCGGTGGTGCGAGGCCACTTTCATGGCGAGATCAACGTACGATTTCAGCCTTATCGGCTGGCCAACAGCAAGTGCTTCGACGGAACCGATCCGCGCATCAGTTGTCTCGCTTGCCACGATCCTCATCACGATGTTGTACGTGAGGATTCGTCGTACGATTCGAAGTGTTTGGCCTGCCACGGGTCGTCGGCGCATTCCTCGTCCGCAGTTCAGTCAGCATCTGCTATTGCACCCACAGAACCAAAAGCCTGTCCGGTTGCGAAAGCGAATTGCGTAAGTTGTCACATGCCGAAGGTTTCACTTCCCGGCGGGCACATGAAATTTACCGACCATGAGATCCGCGTGGTCAAACCCGGCGACGCTTATCCCAACTGAATGTAATCGAAGAGTCGCCGGCGATTACTGAGGCTGCGCATCCGGATAAATTGCAATCCGGTGATTGCGCACGAGTGGCCTGAATTTCTTTCCATTAGAATTGGAAAAGATGGCTTGCGTTTCCTGCCGCGGCATGTGGCAATCGATGCAGTTGCGCGCGATCTGATCACCGAGTTTTGCGTAACGGCCGCAATCCTTTGACTGGTGGCAGGTCAGGCAATGCGGCGAAAATGAAGCTGCGTCGCGCTGCTGCGTGTGGACGTCGTGGCAGGTTGTGCAAGCCAGCGTCGTGCTGGATTTGAAACATCGGCTCTTCATCAGAAGCTGCACCTGGCTGGCATGAACGTCAACCGGCGTGTCCTCCTTGGCGTACTGGAGGTTGATGATGTAGTCGTCGAGCACGTCGCCGGGCAGAAATGACAAAGAAGGCTGTATAGGAGTGGCCGCTCCGGAGTGGCACAAGGCACAGACGTCCATTTGCCGGTCGCGCGAAAGCGATGCCGGATTGACGATAGCTTCCGCATTGCTGCCGGGGCGCGGAGGAGACTTGGAGCGGTTACGAGCTACGTGCTCCCGTCCGGGTCCGTGGCACTTCTCGCACCAGATGCCCAGCACCAGGCTGGTCTTGTTGTAACGATTGACGGGCGGTGGAAGCCACTCGAAATAACTGCCGTGACACTCCAAGCATCGGGGAACGATAGCCCGGTCGAAGCGCGGCGAGCCGTCGGGATACCCCGGACTGTTGCCCCAACTGTTTCGTTCAGTCCAATAAGTGACGGGCAGTTGGAATAAAGTGTCACCCTTCCAAAACAGATAGCTCTGCCCTTTGCGCGCGGCACCCGCGATCACCGCGATTCGCTCCGTGCGCGAAATCGTTTTGGACGGACCGAGTTCCTCCACCGCGGTTTGAAAATAACCATCCTTAGTTGCGCTCATTTCGAAGTGCAGATACTGATTGGCCGTTTGGAAGATATTGGAGCCCGGAGTGAAGTCTCCTGAGATCGGGTGTTCTCCTGGCCAATACGACGCCAGATGGTGGGCCGTTCCGAAATATGTTTTTACTTTCTCCTGGTGGCAGGAGCGGCACACAGCGTCTCCGACATAGGCGCGTCGAGGAGGCGGTTTCTTCTCGGAAGATGAAGCTGAAGCAGGCGCTCCTTCAGGCGGTGCCGACCCTGGCAACTGCGATTGGCCCGGGTACGTCGATAAAAGAAGTATAGCCAGAAAAAACAATGGCATTCTTCGGCTCACAGATAATGCACTCCGGCTCCCGCCGCGTTGTGGCGTGAGATTCGCTTGCAGGTGCGTCCGTTGCTCAATTATGCTTTTTATCACAGGGCACGGGCCTGCGTGCTGGCTTACAAGTGCCACCCGACCACATGACCACACGTTGGATGCTCTTCAAGACCGGGCTGCTGCTGGCAGTGTGTTTCGGCGCCAGCCTTGCCCCTGCTGCAACCTGCGCCGGTCCACAACCATTGGAGGCCAAGCTTCACGCCGATCCAGACGTACAGACGTATATCGATCTCGGTACCTGGTTTGGCGACCATCGCAACTACGACTGCGCGGTCGAGACTTTTCGCGCCGCTCTCAAACTCGAACCCGGATCGGCTCAACTCTATTATCTCGTCGGCCTCAGCCTCTACTCCGCCGGGCGCATGGAAGATGCTGTTGAGCCACTCGGACGTTCCATCTACCTCCTGCCCGAGGTCCTCAAGCCACATTTACTCTTGGGCGCGGCGTATGACCGGCTGCAGCGGCGCGACGAGGCCAAAGCTCAATGGGAAGCCGCGCTGCAAATTGATCCGCACTCCACGGAAGCTCTCGATGCAGTGAGTAAATCCTTGATGGCTGATGGAGACTACGCGTCGGTCATCCAGCTTTTACGCGCAGTCCCGTATAACGAAGATTTGACGCTTGACTTGGCTCTGGCCTATGGCAAATCCCAAATGTTTGACGAGGCGGATAAGATCCTCATCAGGGCTCTGCGCGCGCATCCTGCCTCTATCCGGTTGAGTAGCGCGCTCACCACTGTTTATATCAATCAGGTCCGTTACCAGGATGCTGTCCATGTGGCCGCGCAATCCGCACGCTTGCACCCTCACGACCTGGAAGCGCAGAGATTCTATTTGCGCGTTCTTGTGCTCAACGGCGACTTGACGGTGGCCCGTCCGCTGGCGCGCAAGTTGCTGGCGGCGTCTCCTCATGATTTCTATTTTCTTTACTTGAGCGGCATCCTCGAAAATCAGGCGGGACAATATACGATCGCCCGGGACCACTTAACGCAGGCTGTGGCCTTGGATCCCAACCACTACAATGCCCGGTACAATCTTGGCGTGGCCTTGCTTGAACTCAAGGATTTTTCCGGAGCCAAAGAGCAGTTGCAGAAAGCGATCAGCCTCGGCGGCAGCGAGCCGGAAATTCGCTTCAAGTACGCCGCGGCTCTGCGCAGCCTGGGTGAGACCGATGCCGCGCAAGAGCAACTCAAGCTTTACCAGCAACAATTGCAGACATCCGCCAAGCGCGCGCTGGCTGCCAACAAAATCGCTCAGGCGGATAAAGAGTCTGCGACGGGTGATCCGCAGAAGGCCGCCGCCCTGTACCGGGAGGCATTTGAAGCGACGCCCGACAATGCCCAGCTCGCCTTCAAGCTCGCGCTTGCCCTGGACAAAACGGGAGCCACCGACTCCGAGCGCACTGTCCTCGAGCAAGCCATCAAAATCGATCCGAGCATGGCTCTGGCGCAAAACCAACTGGGCTACCTGGCGTCTCGTGGCGGAGATCCTGCCTCTGCCGAAGAGCATTTCCGTCTCGCCGTGCGCGCTGCTCCGGGATATACCCAGGCATGGGTCAGCCTGGCGGCAACGTTAGCCATGGAGTCCCGGTTTCCCGAAGCTGAAGAGGCCGTCGCCAGCGCTTTGCGGCTTGATCCCGGCAATGTTCAGGCACAACAACTCCGTAAGGACCTTACTGCCGCGCAGGCCCAGCGCTGATGTCGACATATTGGACCAGACGCCGCCTGCTGTGTACACTTCCTGCGGCGCTGGCATCTCCGTTGATGCCTCATTTCCTCCGTGCCGCAGCCACTGGTGCCAAGTCCGCGCCTCCATTTTCCCGCTTCGTCGATGTTGCTTCGAGTGCGGGGCTCACGCAGACGATGGTTTACGGCGATCCAGCGCACAATACGTACATCATTGAAGTGAATGGCGCAGGCTGCGCTTTTCTCGACTACGATAACGACGGCTGGATGGACATCTTCATCCTTGGCGGACGCAAGTTGGAGGGTGTCGTTCCCGGCGCCAGCAATCGCCTCTACCACAACAACCGCGACGGTACTTTCACCGACGTCACTGCAAAAGCTGGTTTGACCGATGCCGGCTGGGCCAACGGCGTGTGCGTTGGCGACTATAACAACGACGGCTTTGAAGATCTCTACCTGACGTATTACGGCCAGAATAAGCTCTATCGCAACAACGGCGACGGCACTTTCACCGACGCGACCGCCAAGGCTGGCCTGCTCGATACGGGAACTCGTTTCGGTTCGGGGAGTGCTTTCGTGGATTACAACCGGGACGGCTTGCTCGATCTTTTTGTTTCTAATTATGTTGAGATTGACCTGGCCACTGCGGCCAAGCCTTCGCTAAAAATACCTAACTGCAACTTTGAAGGCGTCCCGACTAACTGTGGCCCCGGCGGTCTGGGATTTCCCCCTCACTCTCTTTACCGCAACAACGGCGACGGAACCTTCACCGATGTTTCCAAAGAATCCGGCGTGGCCGCGCTGCGAGGTTCGTATGGGTTCACCGTAGTGGCTTTCGACGCCGACGAAGACGGCTGGCAGGATATCTTCGTAGCCTGCGATGCCACGCCGAGCATGCTGCTGATGAACAATCACGATGGCACTTTTCGCGAGGAGGCTCTAATACGCGGCGTCGCTCTGGGCAGTGGCGGCGAGCCCCTGGGCGGCATGGGTGTCGGCGTTGGCGACTATGATCTCGATGGTCACATCGATTTAGTCAAGACTCACTTCGTCAATCAATCCACCGGCATTTACCACAACAACGGAAAAGGCGAGTTCGAAGACGTCACTGCTCGTGTCGGCTTTGCTGCGGAGCGCCGCTTCAGCAGTTGGGGTGCGGGCCTCGTCGATCTTGATAACGACGGCAATCCCGATATCTTTATCGTTACCGGAACCGTCGCGCCTGAACTTGAGCGCGCTTATCCGAATAAATATCCCGCGCGCGACCCACGCCTCATCTTTCGCAACCAGGGCAACGGAACTTTTGCCGAGATGGGAGAGGAAACTGGTCCCGCCATCTCATCCCGCCATGTAAGCCGCGGCTGCGCCTTCGGCGACTTCGACAACGACGGCGATCTCGATGTGCTCATCATGAACCGCAACGAGCCGCCATCGCTTTTACGGAACGACGCGCCTTCGGGAAATCATTGGATCAAAGTTCGCCTGGAAGGCGTGCAAAGCAATCGCAGCGCGATCGGATCGCGCGTGCTGGTGCGCTACGGCGGAAAAGTTCAGGCGCAGTGCGTGCTCAGCCAATCCAGCTTTCTTTCGGCGAATGATCCGCGTCTGCACTTCGGCTTGGGAACCGCAACCACCGCGGATGTCGAAGTTCACTGGCCGACGGGAAAAATGGAATCATTTCCGCACCAGTCTGCCGATCAACTGATCACGATTCGCGAGGGGCAGGGGATTGTGAAAGGCCGGCCGTTTCGGTAACGCGTCTCGCGATCGGACCTCTGGAAACGGCGTGATCTGGTCATTTTATGCAAAGGGCAGTTCGGAAATTTTGGATTGTGGCGAGCGTGGCGCTCCTTTCCGCCAGTGTTTGCCTGGGGCAGAGTTCGTCTCCGCCTCCGAGCGCTCCCGGTGTGCGGATCATCGTCGTAGCGTCTTTCTCCCAGGCGCAGGAAATACTCGAGCAACTCAATCAAGGAAAGGACTTTGCACAACTCGCCCAGACGAAGTCATCGGACCCGACCTCGACCAATGGCGGCTACATGGGCCGTCCCGGCGCTGGCACCTTGTGCACGGAGTTAGCCGACGCGTTAAAGGGAGTCGCTGCCGGGCAGTTTACGAATATCGTTCAGGTCCCTGCCGGATACGCAATTCTCAAAGTCTTGCCGGAATCTGAGGTGCCACAGCAGAGTGTAAATTCCGCGCCGCTTCCCTGGGCTACTGCCGCGTGTGCTTTGCACACGACCATCCTCGTCTCTGGGTTTGGCGAAGCCATGACAATTTTCCGCGAATTTCCCAAATCTGATGGTTGGGACCGGGATTTGCGCCAGATATGCGGAATTTCTCAAGTTTCGGTTCCGGTAACACTCGACCGCTTGGACAAAGCTTTGGCTCCGGGAAGCCTTGAGACGATGCGCGCCGCGCCACTTGACCTAATGCAGGCGCACTATGCGTCGGCTGGACTGCACGCCTATCAGGGAGAAATGCAGAAGGCCATTACAGAATGGCTCGCTGCCAAGCAGGTTGCGAAGACCAGCGTGCCTAACGCGCTGCCGATGATAGACGAAACTCTTGGCGTTGCGTATTTGCACAAGTCTGAGATGGAGAACGGTGAATATCGAACACCGGGAGATCGATGTCTTTTCCCGCCGCGGACGGATGTTCCTTACCCTAAATTTCAGAAAAAAGAGGATTCTGAGAAATCCGTCCAATATTTGCTGCAATATCTGGCACAAAAGCCAGACGACGTGGAAGTGAAATGGATGTTGAATCTGAGTTACATGACGCTCGGGCAATATCCTCAGGGCGTTCCGCCAAAATACTTGATTCCGCCTTCTATTTTTGAATCGAAAGAGAACATCGGGCGTTTTGTCGACGTTGCCGCCGAAACGGGACTCAAACTTTTTTCCGAGGCTGGCGGAGTGGTCGTGGATGACTTCGAAAATAACGGCTTGCTGGATGTGGTGATCTCCACCAAAGATTATTGTCAATCCCTGCGTTACTTCCACAACAATGGTGATGGAACATTTACGGACCGCACTCAACAAGCCGGACTAGCGGACGTGTTGGGCGGGCTGAACATGGTCCAGGCCGACTTTAACAATGACGGGTGCATGGATATTCTCGTCCTGCGCGGGGGCTGGGAATTTCCCATGCGCAAGTCGTTGCTGCGTAACAACTGCGACGGCACTTTCACTGATGTGACAGAGAAGAGCGGCCTCGGAGCAAGCATCACGGCAACTCAGACGGCGGTTTGGGCCGACATTGATAACGACGGCTACGTCGACTTGTTTGTCGGAAATGAAAATGGACCCAGCCAGCTTTTCAGCAACAAGGGAGATGGAACCTTCGAAGACATTTCTCACGCGGCGGGCGTAGACAAAGTTGCATTTACCAAGGGCGCGGTGGCGGCGGATTACGATCTGGATGGCTACATGGATTTCTACGTCACCAATTACTTTGGAGGAAATTTTCTCTACCACAACAACCACGACCGCACTTTTACCGAGGTTGGAAAACAAGCGGGCGTTCAGGAACCGCAGCGCAGTTTTGCGGCGTGGTGGTTTGATTATGACAATGACGGCTGGCCCGACCTGTACGTCAGCACCTACTACGGCAGCGATGAAGAGGTGCTACGCACCTACTTTGGGCAGCCGCACACAGTAGAAACGATGAAGATCTACAGGAACCTGGGGAACGGCACTTTTAAGGACGTGAGCAAAGAGGTGGGGCTGGATAAAGTCTTCATGCCGATGGGTTCCAATTTCGGCGACGTGAACAACGATGGATATCCCGATATTTATTTGGGGTCAGGGAACACTTCGTTTGCCGGGTTGCTGCCCCACGTTCTGCTCCTCAATAAAGAAGGGAAGTCTTTTGTGGACATCACGGCGTCGTCGGGGACAGGAGAATTGCACAAGGGGCATGGTATCGCATTCGCAGACTTGGCTCGCAACGGCAACGAGGATATCATCGCGCAGATAGGCGGCGCCGTGCCCTCGGACGCGCATGCCTTGCGAGTTTTTAAAAATCCCGGCAGCGGCAACGATTGGATCAACGTTCATCTGGTGGGAGTCAAAACGAACCGGGCAGCGATTGGTGCGCGCATCAAAGTGACCGTGCAGGACCAGGGTCAATCGGAACGTGCGGTTTATCGTACCGCAAGCAGCGGAGGCTCTTTCGGCGCCAATCCCATGGAGCAACATATGGGATTGGGCAAGTCCGCCCGAATCCTGAATCTGGAAGTCTGGTGGCCGACTAGCAATACACAGCAGAATTTCTCCAGTGTCACTCCAAACCAGTTCATCGAAATCAAAGAATTTGCAAAAGACTACACGCAACTCAAGCGGACGCGAGTGCAACTCGGCGGACCGAAAAAAGTTCCGGTTGCTTCCGCTGGCAAAATGGCGCGACCGAGCGGCGAGAAGCCACAATAACGTGCGGGAGTCGTTGCGGTATGAAACTTCGAAAAAGTCTGATGGTTGTTGTGCTGCTGACGGCCTTGCGCGGGTGGCCGGCGGAAACCCACGCCCTGTCGGGACTGGTTGTGAACGTAGATGCGGCCCACAAATCCCTGACAGTATCCTGCAACAGCGTTCCGGGCTACATGGACGCAATGACCATGCCGTTCGATGTTCGCGAAGCCAAGACGCTTGAAGGCATAAAGCCCGGAGCTACCATTGATTTTACGGTTGTGGTGCAAGGAGATTCTTCTTACGCGGAAAACATACGCGTTCATCCTTACGAGAATCTCGAGCAGGAACCGTTAGAGGCACGGCGGCTTGCCATCGTAAGCAAACTTGCGAATCCTGCCGCCGCAGCGAAGGTCTTGAACCTGCAACAGCGAGTACCGGACTTTACTCTGACCGACCAGGCCCGAAACAAAATAGTATTTTCTCAATTCAATGGCAAAGTCGTAGCTCTGAGCTTTGCCTACGTCCGCTGCCCCAATCCCTCGTACTGCTTCCGCCTTACCAATCACCTGGGAGAACTCCAGAAACGTTTTACGAGAGTCCTGGGCAAAGATCTGGTGTTGCTTACGATCATCATCGACCCGGAGCACGATCAGAACGACGCGATCAAACAATATGCGGCAATTTGGCATGCCGATCCGCAAGCGTGGCATTTTCTAACCGGACCGCTCCCAGAAGTGCAGCGCGTCTCGCGCATGTTCGGGATGGAATTCTGGAATGATGAAGGATTTTTGACACACTCGTTTCACACAGCAATCATCGATCGCCAGGGGAAACTATTTGCCAACCTCGAAGGAAATCAATTTACCTCGCAACAATTAGGCGATCTTGTGCAAACGGTGATAACGCGCCGTTAGCGAATGAATATAACTACTGAGGAGGCGATGAAATGGTGGAGCTCTTGATTTCCGGAGGCAACCTGGTTTTGCATGTGCTGGGCGCGGACAAGCTCTGGGCTCTCAAGAGTTCGCTCGAGATCCCGTTGAAGCACGTTGCGGAAATCAGAGCAGACCCTTCCATAGCTCGCGGCTGGTGGCACGGAATCAGACTGCCCGGAACCCAAATCCCCGGAGTGCTGACCGCTGGCACGTTCTACCAGGACGGCAAGCGCGTTTTCTGGGACGTTCACGATCCAGAGAATACGGTCGTGATTGAACTGAAAGACGAACGGTACAACGAATTGATCGTGGAAGTCGCCGATCCCAATGCCGCGGTAGCGCTGGTCAAGGCAGTCTTGCCGCTTTGAACATGCTGCGCTGAAATACCGAATTGAATTTGCCCCGTTAAATATTTCCCCCGCTCTCGGAGACGATTCCTGTTCTCACCTTATCGCCCGACCGGACTAGAATAGATGCAGCAGAAAAGGCTGCGGCCTATGAGCAACGACGGAATCACAATTTCGCCCGGCGCGCGTTTTCGGTCTGCCATGATACTGGCCATTGTGGCGGATGCGGTACAACTCGTCCTGTTTCCGTTGTTCGCTGAAGGTGCCATATCGCCCGCTGACGACGTGCTCGATTTCGGTGTTGGAGCTTTGCTGGTCAGCCTTCTCGGCTGGCACTGGGAATTCCTGCCATCGTTTTTTGCCAAGCTCGTGCCTGGTGTTGACTTGGTTCCGTTCTGGACGATGGCGGTGGCAAACGTCTATCGCAAATCCAGGCAGATTGCTGTTGCCGAAGAAGAAGCCCGCGACCAGCATCCCGCATTGCCAGGACGATAAAAAGATTCGGAGATGTTGCCCGATCAATCCTCAATTTCGGTTGTCCGGCCGAGCCGGGAGCGGTATGATTGCGGCCTGGAAATGCGCTGAACTATCGATTATGTTCGCGCGAGTCCTGGACAGCCGGGACATCTCTTGCGGGGACAACCAATGAAGGCGTCAACCCTGTTGTTCGTTTTGCTGGCTATCGCTTTCTTCGTTCCCTTTATCCATGCGCAGGGCGCTACTCCTCAAGCCGCTGCACCCGCGGCCAGCGCGGACACAATCGTTACCACGGTTGATGAGGTCACACTCGACCTTGTGGTGCGTCAGAAGAACAAACCCGTTCTCGATCTCAAGCCCAGCGACCTCACCATTACCGACAACGGGTTGCTGGTAAAGCTTTCCGATCTGCATTTGGTGACTGTCGAATCGGGCGCACAGCACCGGGTCACGCTGGTGTTCGATCGTATGGATCCTTCGGCGGCCAAAAATGCGCACGACATTGCAGTCAAAATGCTCAAGGCATTTCCCGCCAGCGGATTTTCGTTCTCGGTTATGAACGTAGGCGGACGACTGCGCCTGTACCAGGTATTTACCGACGACCATACCGCATTAAACAAGGCCATCGCGGTCGCTGTGGACAGTGATGCGGAAGCCCAGCAGTCGAATGCCATGCCAGAGAAGAATTTGACGGCGGCAGCGCAAACCGGAATGGATTCCTCAGGAACTCGCATCAGCGCGGAGCAACGCAACGTTGCCCAAACCACCCTGGCCGCGTTGCAGGAGTCGCAGCGCATTACACAAGACCAGCACTCCTCGCCCGGCCTGGCCAGCTTGCTGGCATTGGCGCGAACCCAGCGCCAGATGACCGGCCGCAAAGTCGTGATCTATTTCGCGCAAGGCATGACACTTAATACCGACGCCAAAGATATGCTGCGGTCTATCATCGGAGCGGCGAATCGTTCGGGGGTGAGCATCTACGCCGTGGACGCGAACGCGATTGATCAGCAAGCCGGCGAGGGGCTGGTGGCGGCCATGGCTATGGGAGGTGTGGCGGCTGCAATGCGTTCCGGCGCTGGGCCGACGGCCGGGGGAGGCGCTGGCGGGGGACTCGCAGGGCCGCAACTGCCTCCCGGAATGCTCTCGCAGATCAGCGATACCGCGGACCAAGTGGAATACGAAGGGCTGTCGGGTTACAAGAATCCCCTGGCGGAAATGGCTGCCAGCACGGGAGGCGCTTACATCGTGCCCACCGACAGCCTAAGAAAGCCCCTGCAACAGTTGATCGAAGACATGACGACTTATTACGAGGCCTCGTATACGCCGCCGATCCAGGAATACGACGGTCGTTTTCGTCCGGTCTCGATCAAGCCAATCCGCAAGGGTCTCCAATGCCGTTCGAGAGCGGGATACTTCGCGCTGCCTTCGGGCAGCAGCTCCGTCATGCGTCCGTTTGAAGCGCCGCTGATGAAGATTCTCACTGAGCCTCAATTGCCCGCCGACGTGAAGTTTCAGTCCAGCGTTCTTAAGTTCGGCGAACTCCCGGATGGAAACTCAAATACTCTGGTCGTCGAGGTGCCGCTGTCCGAACTGGAAATTCGGGAAGACCCGAATGCAGGCTTGTTCTCGGCCCACGTATCGATTATCGCGGAGATCAAAAACAAAGCGGGCATCGTAATCGAGCACTTCAGCGAAGATATTCCCCGACATGGCGCTCTGGAAACCCTGGATAGGGCGCGCTCCGAAGTGGTGACGCTCCAGCGCCATTTCGTCGCTGGCCCCGGGGAATACATGGCCGAAGTCGCCATCCAGGACCGCACCAGCGGCAAATTCAGTGCGCAACGTGCAAACTTCGAAATTGCCGGCACGCAGTCTGTTCCATCTTTAAGCGATTTGACTCTGGTGCGGCGGACCGATCCTTTCAATCTCGAGGCCGATCCTTCCGAGCCGCTGCGCTACGAAAAGAGCAGAATCGTTCCCAATCTTTCCGGCCAGATGCCGCAGGATGCCAAAGCCGTATCCCTGTTTTTCCTGATCCACCCCGACGCTTCGGCGTCGGAGCCGGCGACGCTGGAAATCGAAGTGTTCCGCAACGGACAACCGGTCGGCCGCAATCCGTTGCCGCTGCGCCAGAGCGCTTCCGGAGGAGCTGTTCCTTATCTGATGTCGATCCCGGCGAACGCTCTGCCAGCGGGCAATTATGAGGTCACGGCGACATTGATGCAGGGAGAAAAAACATCGGAACGCACCCTGTCGTTTCGAAGGGAAGGTCCCGAACTGGCTAGCGCTGCTACGGGAAAAGCCAGCTCCGACGCCAGCGACGCTGAGCCGGCCTCGGATGCGAGTGTTGAGACGCCGGGTATCGTATCGCATGGTGCGCATGCCCTCGCGATCACTGCACTGCTCTCAGAAACTGTGGCTCCTCCGGCGGAGGACGAGATTCAGGTCATGATCGCCGATGCCCGCAAGCGCGCGGTCAGCTACTCGAATTCCTTGCCGAATTTCATGTGTGTCGAGAGAACGGATCGTTCCATCGATCCTTCGGGCCGCGGGAAATGGAGACACATCGATTCCATTGCCGAACTCCTCCGTTTCCACGACAATTCCGAGTCCCGGCAAACGCTGGAAGTGAACGGAAAGCGCAGCACCCTGGAGCACGATGATCTGCGGGGAAAGGATGGAGCGCTTTCCTGGGGAGAGTTCGGCGGCGTGCTCAGCGCCGTATTTCAACCAGCGTCGAAGGCGGACTTTCAATGGAAAGAAACGGATGCTATCGGAAGCGAAACCGTGCAAGTCCTCGCATACCGCGTCACTCCCGACAACTCCAGTTGGGGCCTTGCCGGAAATGACAACTGGAAGCTCTATCCCGGCTTCCATGGCCTTCTCTATATCGACAGCGCCACCCGTAGTGTTCGCCGTATTACGCTGGAAGCCGACAACCTGCCGCGCGATTTTTCCATCCATGCGGCCTCCATTATGGTCGATTACGATTACGTCGCCATCGGCGCTCATGACTATCTAATGCCGGTTCGCGGGACGGTCGCTCTGCGCCAAGGCAAGCGCGAGGCTGTGTTGAACGAGATCGAATTCAGAAACTACAGGCGCTATGCATCGAAAACGAAAGTTCTGTACGGTGGGCAGGCTCTGCCCTGACGAGGTTTGTATCGACTCGACTACGAACTCCGCGCGTTCCTTATTGCACCTTCACCGAGAGGCTCGACTGCGCCACTAATTCGCCCTGGCGCGCAGTCACTACTACTTCGCACTGTCCCGGATCCGGAGAAAGCTGCACCAACATAGGAATGGAACCGTCCGTATCCCGTTTGGACAAATCCAAAAGCTTTCGCGCAATTTCTTTGCCCTCGCGAAACAATTGCAAAGTGGCTTTCAGGTTTTCGCCGGTGCCAGCCTGCGCCGGATACACCACAAAATAAAGGTCCACAGGCTTGCGCGAACCCACAGAATTCTCCAGCATTGGGACCACTCGTTTGTCTTCGACTTCGAACGGATCCAGAGGATTGCGCGGTCCCGCGAGCGGTTGCAGGTCCCGCACCATTTGCAGTGAGCTCATGCTCAGATTCTTTCCCGGATCGACGAACAAAGCGACGCGTTTCACCGTGGTTTTTCCTGCTAATTCATCGGTGACCGCTGTGTCCACAACATAATGTCCTTTCGGCAATTCCACCGACTCCGCATAGAGAATACGGTCATTGCCGGCGCGTGCAGGATCGGTGCTCGACACCTCGCGAGACAGGTCGCGGCTCACCTTGCCGACGATATCCCCGCTGGAATTGTGAATGAGGGCAACCAGCGAGGCCTGCACGCGGGTCTTCCCACTCTTTGGGTTTGTCACTGCCTTCAACCCCGCCACCGGAACTTCAAAGGCTACCTCATATTCGACGGCTTCTTGCGCCGGGCGGAACTTCATCAGCGCAAACCGGAACGGAAAATCTTCCGGCGAGGGACGAGCATTAATCGCGTTGAGCGCCACCAATTCATACGGCTGCAAAGGTTCGCCGTTGAGCTCCGGCAAAGCGAAATATCCCTTGCGCGTCTGAACCGTTACTTTAGGTCGGCTGACTCTGACCTCGATTTTGCGGAAATGCCCGTCGTAAATTGTCGAAGTCGGCGTATAGGCCAGTTCGTAGTGTGTGCGAATGTCCTCCATCATGCGTTGCATGGGGGCCGCAATCTCATTCGTGTTGGTAACCGCAAACCCTCCCGTTGATTCGGCCAGTTCCCGCATGTTTTCCGTTGTGCTTGATACAGCCGTGAGCTGCACGTCGTCATCCTGGAAGTGTCCATTTTGAGGATCCGCATTCTGCGCGGAGCTCTCGGCTCCCACCCGCTCCAGCATCGATAGAGACTTCAACATGGGGTCATCGGTATTCAGACCGCGCGTGTCGATCGTATAAAACGACACGCCCACACGGTTGGCATAGCTGATTACGTTATCCACCCTATCCCGACGGTTAACGGGGAACGCGAGTCCATCTGCGAGATAGAGGATCACCTTTCGGCCCGGCAGCGTCTGCTGGCTTCGGACTATCTCCCGCAACGAATCCATTGCGTCCATTCCGCTTGAAAGGCTGTCCGCGAAGCGCAATCCACTCGCAATATGAATTTGCGTCATAAGCGCATTCCCCAGAGTCAGCGAGACATCCTGCCCCGCCGCGTTCCTTGCCCAAAGAGGGTCCATCGCTATTCCGGGCAATGGATTCAGCGCTATGTTTTGAGCGGCAGCAGTAGTCGCCGGGCCGGTATTTGGCGAAGCCAGGATATTCGCTACCGTAGCCTGCACCGCGGCGTTTGCACCGCCACCAACCGAAGCTGTCAGTCCCAGGTCATCGTGACTGAAAAGCCCTTTCGCGGCTACGTTCACCGCACGCGACAGGGAATCTTTGTCGCTCGTATACGCTTGAACTATCTGCAGACTTCGATTCAGCTTGTAGATCGTTATATAGGTGTTGGGTAGATTGTCATTCTTCAGGAATTCGAGCACCGATTCGCGCGCAAATTCCAGGTTCAACGGCGCGATGTCGGCGAATACCACCGAGACAAAATTCACTTCCCGCAGCGAATTCAGAGACTGCGCTTTCTCAGTGGCAGTAATCGCTGGAGATGCTTGCTTCTCAGCCAACTTGCGCTCAGTTTGCAATTGCTCGATGCCTTGTACGTTGCGAAACGCCCTCACGTTCTGCCGAACTCCATCTTCATAGACCTCCACCTCGTCCGGACGCAGATCCCCCACGGCATGGTGATGCTTGTCGCGCACGACGAGGTCGAGCAGCACTTCTCTTGAGGTGGAGTGAATGACTGGGCGTTCATTTGTGTTTGATGTTTGACCCGCCAATGTTTGGCCAGCCAACACGACACAAAGAAGCCAGGGGCTAACAATCAGAAGCGGAAGAAATCGTGCGGTCATTGGCTCACCTCACGCCGTTGCGGCGTTATCGAGGACTTTCCATGCCAGATTCGATGCACTGACCAACCGGGAGAGAATTCGACATCCCAGGCGGACTTCATCGAGATAGCACGCATTGTACCCCCATTCTTTCCCCAGGAGTCAGGGAGGAGTTGTAAAATTATCGTTTCCCTGCGGGAAAAACGATTTTTTGCTTGACAGTTATCGCTCAACAAATGTAAAAATCCCCCGGTCTCGAAATAGTGCTTTTACATTAGCGCTATTTCTACGTTTTTCCGTATTGGTGTCTTGTAAGCGTTGGTGGAACCATTTGCGGTTTTGCTGCTGGGTCTTAAAAGCTGCGGCGTAGTTAAGTTCCGGGGGGGGATTCGATGGGCGGACAAATGTGGTCGACCTTGATCGTGAAACGGGTGTTTGGAGTTTTGGCTTGCTTCCTCTTGTTGGCTTCATTTGCCTTTGGCCAGCAGCTGACCGGAACTCTAACCGGTACCACTTTCGACTCAACCGGCGCCGCCGTTCCCAATGCCAAAGTGACGATGAAGAACGAGGCATCGGGCGACATTCGCTCGACGGTATCGAACGATACCGGGTATTTCTCGATTACCGCGGTCCAGCCCGGCAGCTACGCGATCATTGTCAGCGCGGCCGGCTTCAAAGCCTGGGAGGAAGGCCACGTTGTTTTCAACCAAGGTGCCAACCTAACCATACCTAACATCAAACTTCAGGTTGGACAGGTGAATGAGACCGTTGAGATTACCGCGGGAGCGGACGCCGTGGTTCCGGTCGACACCGCTGAAGTCAGCACTTCTCTAAACACGGAATTGGTCGAAGACGTCCCGATCGTCGGCCGCGATGCGGGCGAATTGCTCAAGCTGATGCCCGGCATGGCTCTCAATACCGGAGCTAACCAGGGATCAAATTCGGTCTTCAACCCGACCACTGTGGGTTCGAACAATGGACCAGTGGGCGCTTATTCAGCCAATGGTACCCAGCCCAACGGCGCTATGGCTTACATGCTTGACGGCGCCAATCTGGTCGATCCAGGCAATGCGGGAACCCAGATTGCCAACATCAATCAGGACATGGTTTCCGAAGTCAAAGTATTGATGTCGTCCTACAGTGCCGAATACGCTAAGGGCCCCGTGATCTTCGAAGCATTCAGCAAAAGCGGTGGCAGCCAGTTTCACGGCGAAGGTTATTTCTACGCCCGCAACAGCATTTTCAACTCCTGGGATGCATTCACCAAGACCCAGTTTCTGAGCGATGTCCAAAGCTTCCCGACTCTAAGAAACCAGTTCGCCAATTCACTCGAACCGCCCGCGCACTTCTACTATCCCGGTGGCAACATCGGCGGCCCGATCCTTTTGCCGTTCACCAATTTCAACAGGAATCGCAAGAAGCTCTTCTTCTGGGCTGGCTATGAATACATGAGACAGACGCCGGCCATCGCCCCGATCGACTATAACGTGCCAACGGTGGAACAAAGAGGGGGCGACTTCACAGAAAATAAGATCAATGGGGTGCCCGGCTCGACGCCGATCACGGTGAACGGCAACCAGACGACGCTTTTCAATGTGTTGCAAAGCAACCCGAACTACGGATACGCTTACGACATTCCGTTCAATCTCCCCTCCTGCGCCACCTGCGCCAAGAACACTCTTTCCCCTTCGCAATTCGACCCAAACATCACCGGCGGCAATCCCGACGGCAAGCATGGCATCCTGCAGTACTACCCTCTAGCCAACATCTTGCCCAGCGCCTCAAACGGCTTTAACAATTTCCAATACACCCCCAATCAGCCACAAAACCGTTGGGAAGCCACTGGCAAAGTCGATTACGCGATCAGCGATAACTCTAAGCTGTCCGTCTCCTATACGCGCCAGATCGAAACCGACGTTCACCCTATCGGTGTCTGGTGGACTCCGCCGTGGACACTGCCTTATCCCTCGAATGTAACCGCGCCGACGACTTCGCAAGACTTCATGGCGAACTTTACCCACGTCTTCAGTCCGACGACCACGAATGAAGTCGTTTTCACCTATGCCCGTTACATCAATCCCAGCAACTTGTCGAACCCCTCGGCGGCCAGTCGAAGCACCCTCGGATTCAAGACGACCGGGTTCTACAACACGACGACCAGCCAGATCCCCAATATCGAAGGGCCTTGGGGCGGCGCAGTTCCTAATATTGACGAGTTCTCCTTTGACGGAGCTTTCAACGGCGGCAACGGATTTGGCGCCATCAAGAAAGACCCTTCGTTTTACGACAACTTCACCAAGGTCATCGCATCGCACACTCTCAAGGCTGGTTTTTATTGGGACACCAGCCAGAACGTACAATCTACTGCCGGTTTACAGTTGGGAAACCAAGGCAATTACAACGTAGGATGGGGAGCGAATGACACGGGAAACGCGGTTGCTGACTTCCTTCTGGGCGTGAACAGCAACTACCAGCAGCAGAACATAATCCCAACAAACGATCTTAAATTCCACCAGTGGTCGATTTACGCCCAGGATTCGTATAAGGCGAACCGGCAACTTACCTTGAATTATGGGATGCGTTTCGACCACGTTGGTCAATGGTACGGCGCGCCCAATGGAGCGGCGGTTTGGAATCCCGGTACCTACAACAATACGGCTGCAGCGCAGGCGAACACCGGGCTGCTCTTTCATTCAATCAACAGCAACATCCCTCTCTCCGGACTTCAGTCGCCCTTGTTCTACTATGAACCACGCGTAGGCTTGGCTTACGACATCTTCGGAACGGGCAAAACCGTGCTTCGTGCTGGCGTAGCCTGGTTCCACTATCAGTGGACCATCGGCGACGTAGGTGGCCCAATCGCCGCCGCGGAGGGCCAGTTTACCGCTCAAACCCCTCCAACGAGTCCCTACAATTCTGCGACGGGAACCGGTGGATACGCGCAAATCGATCAGCCTGGTTTCTACACGCCTCCCGCGACAACTTCCTTGAGTTCGTTTGTCACTCCGACGGGCAACGGGGGTACCATCTCGGCATTCTCGCAGGGAGACAACAAAACTCCGACCGTGATGGATTGGAACGTCACCGTCTCCCAGGCGCTGCCGAGACGGTCGGTGTTCGAAATTTCCTACGTAGGAAACAAGAGCACGAACGAGTTGGTTAACGGAAACAACGGTGGCCTGGGCAACCTCAACAACTTCATCCCGGGATCGTTCTTCTTGCCGGATCCGGTATTGACCCCGCTTTTTGGAAAACCTGGGCAGCCTGTCACTGTCTCTACCGCCCCTCCGACATGCACCAGCACCACTCCGGCCAACAACTCTACTTTGTGCAACGCCAGTCCCAATTATGCGATCGAAGAGGCGCCGGCAAACGGGAACGGCTTTGCCGAGAATCACTTCCGTCCGCTGAAAAACTACACCAACGTCAACCTGATCACCCATGGCAGCTATGCGAATTACAACTCGCTACAGATGTCCTGGCAGAAACAATCCGGTCCCATCACTTTCCTGACGAATTACACCTTTAGCAAGGTACTGGGCATTCGCGACGGCCAAACCGACAACGGAGGCGGCAACGGCACAACAGTTGATCCTTACAACATTAAAAACAATTACGGTCCGCTCGAATACGACCATACGCACATCGTCAACGTTTCCGCTGTGTGGCAGTTGCCTAAATTTCTTCACGGCAATAAGTTCGTTGGCGGAGCGGTGAACGGGTGGCAGTTGTCTACTTATACAACGTATCAGAGCGGTACGCCGTTGCAGGAGACGACCGGTGGAACCCTGAATGCGGGCTATGCCGGCGGTCTCACTGTTCCGCTCAATGGCGCGCCGAGCCTGCCCAACAATGCCGTGCTCTTGCCTAACGGTTTGTACTCAACGAGTGTGAACCCTTCCACTTGGCTGGGCACGAACGCATATGGCGGATCGGGCGGCGGCTTGCTGTTGCCAGCGCTCGTTTGCGACCCACGCCACCACGCGTCCGGCCAATATTTCAACCCCAACTGCTTCCAGGCCCCGGCTTACGGGACACAAGGGACAATGGTATGGCCCTACATCCGCAACCCAGCCTATTTTGACAGCGATTTGGCGGTGTTCAAGAACTTCCAGATTACCGAGAGGCAGAAAGTCCAATTCCGCCTGTCGGCCACCAACTGGCTGAACCATCCGTTGAACCAGTTCGGCCTGGCGGGCACTGCCGACGAGTCCCTCAACTTCCAGGAGAAATACAATCTGCCGATCAGCAGTGCGCTGATGGGAGCTGGCAACGTCTCCGAGTGCTCATACCTGGGTTTGACCGTGACGAATGGATCCTGTACTTACATCGCCACCAAACAATCCCTGACGAATACCAACGTTGCGCTGACCGGCAAACCGGCGTTCAAAACCGGCAGTCGCCAACTGCTGTTCGCCATCAAGTACTTCTTCTAGACGAAGACGAGTTACAATCAACAACAGGGTGGCTTCGGCCACCCTGTCTTTTTGTGGATGGATATGTTCTTGCAGAAATTCGTGCGGCTGGCAGTGTGTGGTGTTCTGCTCGGTTCGCCTGCGTTGCTCCTGCTGCACGCGGCTCCAGCGTCCAGTCCAATCCGGTTTGAACTGAAGAAGATTCCATTTCGTCTCGAGAACAACGAGACCCCCGCTCGCAACGCTCCGGAAACCATGCCCGGCGGCGTCGCAGTTTTCGACTACAACGGCGATGGACGGCCAGACATTTTCTTCACCAACGGCGCCGACATTGCCACGCTCAAGAAGGACTCACCCAAATATCGCAATCGTCTTTTCCGTAATGATGGCAACGGTGTTTTTACCGACGTTACCGACACGGCTGGCTTGGCCGGTTCGGGCTACGACATGGGCGTTGCTGTTGCTGACTATGACAATGACGGCGCTCCTGACATGTTTGTGGCAGGCCTGCATCACAGCACTCTCTATCACAACAATGGAGACGGAACCTTCACGGATGTGACCGTAAAATCCGGCCTCGACGCCGCCTTGAATCGTTCAGACCCGCAGTACGGGCCGCTCTGGTCGATTACAGCCGCTTGGGTCGACGTGAACAACGACGGCCTGCTGGACCTTTTCGTAGTGAACTACATGCAGTGGGAGTACAGTTCGAAGCCGTTTTGTGGATTTCAAAATGTCGCGGACTACTGCAGCCCGAAGTTTTATAAGGGCCAGCCCAATCAACTCTTTCTGAACCAGGGCGATGGAACTTTTAAAGATGTCTCCAAAGAGTGGGGCATTCGCGATCACGTGGGCAAGGGCATGGGCGTGGGTTTGGCGGACTATGATCTGGACGGCCGTCCGGATCTCTTCGTAACCAACGACGCATCGTACAATTCGCTGTTTCACAACAAAGGCAAAAAGTTCGAAGAGGTTGCTTTTGAGGCTGGAGTCGCGCTGGTCGAAGATGGAAGCTTCGTCTCCGGAATGGGGTTGGATTTTCGTGACTTCAACAACGACGGCTATCCTGACATCGTATTCGTAGCGCTGAACAACCAGACTTTTCCGTTGTTTCAAAACACGGGCAAAGGCGAGTTTCGCGAGGTCACCACCGAGACCGGCATGCGAGACCCGAGCCGTCAGATGTCGGGATTCGGTGCGGGCCTATACGACTTCGACAACGACGGGTGGAAAGACTTGTTCGTCACGCGCGGCCATGTGGAATCGATTACGATGCCCAGCCAGCCCGTGGATCAATACAACACAGTATTCCGCAACCCAGGCCCCAGCGGGAAATGGATGCCTCTTACGGAACAAGCGGGACTGGACGCCGCTCCGGCTGCGCGCCACCGCGGCTGCGCCTTCGGCGATCTGGATGGTGATGGCCGCATCGATGTAGTGGCGACAGCTCTCGGCAAAGACGCTGAGATATGGATGAACCGCAGCGAGAAAACCGGCCACTGGCTCGACATTTCATTGCGGGGAACTAAGAGCAACCGCGACGGCATCGGAGCGCGCATCAAGTTGGTGAGCAAGAGCGGTGCCCAATACAATCATATGACAACCAGTGTCGGGTACGCCTCGTCCAGTGACGGCCCGGTGCACTTCGGCCTCGGCCCGGATAGCCATGCCGACTTGATCGAAATACATTGGCCCTCGGGGGTGGTGCAAACGCTGCATGACGTCCCCGCTGACCGAATCTTGAAAGTGACGGAAGTAGCGCAATAGCTTCAATCGCACAGGCTCCCGAGAGCCTTAGATAGCCCGAGTCTCGCGCGCATACCGCCAAAGGCAGGGTTTTTGAGGCAAGTCCCGGTTTGCTGCTACACTAAGGTACCTTGATTCGCCTGTCTTGAACCCCTTAAAGTAAGACAATAACTTTCGCAATTTCCGGAGAATTTTTATGGCCCATGACGATCTCGTGCTCGTAACTGGTGGAGGCGGTTTTATCGGCGGCGCCCTTGTGTCCTCGCTCCGACAGCAGGGTTACAAGCGCGTTCGCGCAGTGGACATTAAGCCCTTGGATCACTGGTATCAACGATTTAACGACGTCGAGAATCTTTGCCTGGATCTGAATGAAAAAGAGAATTGCGAAGTCGCGGCGCGCGGCGCGCGAGATATTTTCAATCTGGCCGCGAACATGGGCGGCATGGGCTTCATTGAGAAAAATAAGGCCATCTGCATGCTCTCGGTGCTGATCAATACGCACATGCTGCAGGCGGCGGTAAAGCACGGCGTGAGCCGGTTCTTTTATGCGTCGTCCGCGTGCGTCTACAACGGCGACAAGCAGAAGACGTTTGAAGCGCCGTCGCTGAAGGAAGAAGACGCCTATCCGGCGTTAGCCGAAGATGGCTACGGCTGGGAAAAGCTGTTTTCCGAGCGCATGAGCCGCCATTTCCGGGAGGATTTCGGTCTTTATACACGAGTGGCGCGATTCCACAACGTATACGGTCCATGGGGAACATGGTTCGGCGGACGCGAAAAGGCCCCGGCTGCAATCTGCCGCAAAGTGATCGAAGCCAAACTCGCGGGGAAGCACGAAATCGAAATCTGGGGCACTGGCAATCAGACACGTAGCTTCATGTACATCGACGATTGCTTGATCGGCGTGCAGAAGATCATGAATTCCGACATTCTGGAACCAATCAACCTCGGTTCCAGCGAGGCCGTCAGCATCAACCAGCTCGTCGATATGGTCGAGAAAATTGCCGGCATCCGCCTGAAGCGGAACTACGACCTGAGCGCTCCTCAGGGCGTGAATGGCCGTAACAGCGACAACACGCTGATCCAAAAGTTACTGCATTGGGAGCCTAATATTTCCTTGCAAGCCGGCTTAGAGAAGACCTACGCCTGGATCTATGATCAGTATCAAGCCCGAGAAAAGGGCGCTGCGGGAGTCGTGAAGGAGTTCGTCACGGCATAGGCGGGGCGGTCGCGGGTTTCTGTGTGGACGGTTGATTGTGCTCAAGAACGGAATCCTGAATCCGGCGATTAATTCGCTGTTGAGCCGTGTTCGTCACACCAATACGCTGGTAATCGCAGATCGCGGTTTCCCCTATTGGCCGCAAATTGAGACGATCGATATCTCTCTCGTGGATAACGTTCCGCGTGTTTTGGAAGTTTTTCAAGCCATCCAGGCTAATTTTGTGATCGGCAAGATCGTGATGGCGGAAGAATTCCGCCGGATCAACGATCTAGCCACGGTGAAACGCTTCGAAGAATCTCTCAACGGAATAGCTTTAAGCTTCGAGCCCCATCAGCACTTAAAATTGCGCGTGCCCGGGGCGATCGGTCTGATCCGAACCGGAGATACCATCCAATACGCGAATATGATTTTGGAATCGGCTTAATTTTTTGAGTGTGATCGCCACAAGGCTAGCTTTCCTGGCCGGGCTAATTTTTCCTTCGCTCCCGCCTCTTGGTCCTAAAACTCTAATCGCAGTAAGCGCATCTTAAACCGCGAGAGATTCCATGACCCTGCCGCTTTCCAGAAACTACCAGCTGATGGAAGCCGCGCCGGCCCGCAGTCTTCCTGTCGGAGACATGTGGCAGTACGAGCCCAAGTGGGACGGCTTTCGTTGTCTCGCCTTTCGCGATCAGAAGAAAATTGATTTGCAGTCGAAGGCCGGCAAGCCTCTCACACGATACTTTCCAGAACTCGCTGCTGCTCTCGGAGAACTCAAGGCAACCAGATTTGTTCTCGACGGCGAGATTGTTATTCCCTTCGAAAAGGATCTTTCATTCGACCAATTGCTGATGCGAATCCACCCTTCCACGACCCGGGTGGAAAAGTTAAGCCGGCAGACACCGTGCGTTTTTATTGTCTTTGACTTGCTGGTGAATGAAAGAGGGAAGTCTTTGGTGGACTTGTCGCTGAATGAGCGCCGGAAAGCGCTCGAGAAATTCGCTGACAAATACTTGACGAGCAACAAAATGATCCGCCTATCGCCCGTCACGGAAAAACTTGATGTAGCTCGCAAGTGGTTTCACATGGGAGTGGCTCTCGACGGCGTAATTGCTAAACGTCGGGATCTTCCATACCAGAGCGGCGAACGTACCGGAATGCAGAAGATCAAGAAGCTGCGCACCGCAGATTGCGTTGTCGGAGGTTTTCGCTATCTGGAAAAAGCGCCGCTGGTTGGGTCGTTGCTGCTGGGCCTTTATAACGACGGCGGAGAACTGGATCATGTCGGATTTACTTCTTCGATCATGGCGGAGGACCGGCCGGCCCTGACGCGCAGACTAAAAAAGCTGATCAAGTCGCCGGGTTTTACCGGCAAAAGTCCCGGTGGACCGAGCCGCTGGAGCACTAAGCGCTCGACCGAATGGGAACCCCTGAATGGCAAACTGGTGGCCGAAGTACAATTCGATCATTTCACCGGAGGGAGATTTCGCCACGGCACGAAGTTTCTTCGCTGGCGTCCGGACAAAAATCCACAAAGCTGCACCATGAAGCAAGTGGAACGCGAGGATCGATCGGCATTGGAACTACTCTGAAGGCGCGGATAGTCGATCGGGCGTGGCTTTTGTCCGAAGCTTGAGCGGAACAGAATTGTCGGCAGCAGAAGCTTTGCCGGCTTCCACCCACGCAAAGCGCGTGAGCAGCGACCCCGCTATGGATGAGATGGCGGCAGCGCGGCGCAGACTCCGGCTTCGCTTCTTTCCGGCGAGAGACAAAATGCGCAACGCAAGTGGGAGCGGGCCAGAGAGTAATCCTGCGCCGCGCATCGCCCAGCCAGTTGCGCCTGATTTGAGCGCTGCCGACGCGGGTGTCGACTTTCGCTCAATAGCTACCCCCATAAATGTTTCCACCGCGGCAGCGCCGAGTGCAATTTTGTTGAGCGCTTCCGATTGATTTCCGGCGAGTTCCAAAATCGATGCGGCCGCTGATGTTCCCGAGGCGGCAAAGTGAATCGGCAATGTCCCCACATGCTCGTTCCAGACGGGAATTGCTGTGGCTCCAATCAACACGCCAGTGTAGGTGGCCAGAACCATGCCTGTGATGGCAGAGGCCAGTTGCGCAGTGTCCGTTATAACTCTTATCGCACCGTTGCCTCGGCGTTTTTGAAACTGCCCGAAAACCGCAGCTGCGGCTGCGCTGTTTGAAAATGCCACCAGCGTCCACGATCCGACCGACATGGGACTCTTTATTTTGAACACGCGCAGCATGTTCAGGAAACGCGAAGGCATGCCAAGATCGGAAATCAGCAGCGCCGGCGAAATAGCTCCGCCGATGGCCGCCAGCCAACGCGCATCGCGGACCAGTTTGCGATCCGCTGATGACATTTGCCCCACCGCTGCAATCACGGAGGCGGCACCGGCTACGCCGCCGGCAAAAAAATACAGCGGAACCTCCACTGTCCACTGCGGCCGTTTGAGCAGCGGCATGCCGTAGTAACCATTCTCTGCGGATGCTCCGCTTGCGGCATAGTTCGGCTCTGCCGAAGAAACGGGCGCACTTCCGCGCTCCGCTTGACGGCGAATTTCGTGGAGGCGTTGCTCCCGCATGTCACGCGAATTGATGTTTGAAATACTCATTGATGCTGCCTATCGGCTACCGTTTCTCCCTTTGCTAAAAGCTAATAGCGTCCCAGCCAGCATCAAGCCAGCCGCGACGCCCGCGGAAAGCCATCCCTTACGAAGATAAGTGGTCGGTACTTCCGGCGCGGGTGGAAGATTATAGGCCCTCGGGTCTCCGCGAACGATGAAGAACGCGTGAATGCCGCCAACACTGGAATCCCGCGGATCGTACAAGTAAAGATCGGTGAAACCCTCGTTCTGAAGTTTGTTCATGCGCTGTTGCGCGGTCTCGCGAAGATCTTCGATCTCGCCGAACTTGATGGATTCCGTAGGACAAGCCGTTGCGCACGCCGGCTTCAGTCCTTCTTTTTGCCGGTCATAACAAAACGTGCATTTGAAGGCCCTGCCCTCCTCGGGATTGCGTTCCACCACACCAAATGGGCAAGACACGACGCAGTACGCGCATCCGTTGCAAACATCCGGCTGGATGAAAACGCCGCCGAATTCGGTGCGGACAATTGCTCCCGTGGGACACGCTTCCAGGCAGCCGGCATTTTCGCAATGTTTGCAAACGTCGGAAGAAAATCCCCAGGAAAAGCTCTCTGGCGAATTCCCACCAATGCCCGGGACAGCTCCGCCTTCAACAAACTTCACATGGCGCCACGTGGAATGCCCAAGGCCGCCGGTATTGTCGTAGGAAAATCCCTTCCAGTCGAAACCATCGTGAGGTATCTGGTTCCATTCCTTGCAGGCGACTTCGCAGGCCTTGCAGCCGATGCACAGCGTCGAATCGGTGAGAAAGGCAGTGATGCTCATGCAGGCGTACCGTCCTTTTCATCCACATGCTTCATGCCCTGCTCGAGCTCGGCAAGTGCGGTGGAACCTTTGCCACGTTTGCCCGGAACAACGTTACATAGCAGCGCCTTAGTTTCCATGATGCGCACATTGGGTTCTTCCGAAAGAGCGACCAGGTCGTTTACGGCGTCGCCTTTCACCAGCCCTTTGTAGCCCCAATGATACGGCAGGCCGACCTGATGAACGGTCTTCCCGTCGAGTTGAATCGGAGTGACTCGGTGCGTCACCATGGCGCGGGCCTGAATAATTCCGCGCGGCGTCGTAACGGTAACGAACGAGCCGTGCTCGATTCGAAGCTCCGCCGCCAGCTCGGGAGATATTTCGCAAAACAATTCGGGTTGCAACTCGGCGAGGTGAGAAACGTAGCGGCTCATGCCTCCCGCGGTGTGATGTTCCGTTAAGCGATAGGTGGAGAGAACGTAAGGGAAGCGCGGGTCAGGCGAATTGGCGTAGAGATTGTCGGGGCGGTTCATGAAGTTCGACGGCGGATTGGTCTGCCGCTGCGGATACATGAGGTTTCGCTCCGGAGATTCCAGCGGCTCGTAGTGAGTAGGCATGGGACCATCTTTCAGCCCGCTGGGCACATAGAGCCTTCCCATGCCTTCTGGATGCATGATGAAAGGCTTGTCGCCGCCGAGCGCGTCGTCTCCCTTAGCACCCTGCGCGGGCCGATAGCTCGGCGCTTTCGTTGCGGTGAAGTCGGGCACATCGTTGCCTGTCCATTTTTTCTGCGTGTCATCCCACCAGACCAGCTTCTTGCGTTCGCTCCACGGAGTGCCATCAGGCCGCGCGGAGGCGCGGTTGTATAAGATGCGCCGGTCCGCAGGCCATGCGAATCCCCAACCGTGGCCGTAGAAGTCACGCGGCTCGCGTTTGCGCGCCAGATTCTCGCCTTCTTTCGTAAAAATGCCGGAATATATCCAGCAACCGCAAGCCGTGGATCCGTCCGCTTTCAGGTCGCGGAACCCGGAGACGAGTTTGTGGTCCGCAATGGTCCAGCCGTTGATTTCCTGCAACACTTCTTCGGCCTTGGGTTCGCCGAGAGGACCTTCGACTTTGTAGTCCCAGGTCAACGCGTTGAAACCCGCATTCTTGCTGCAAGGATCTTTTCTGGCTCTTTCTTTCAACCGCCGCCCGAGGTGATACATGAACCAGGTTTCGCTCCGCGCATCGCCGGGAGGATCGACCGCTTTCTCATGAAACTGGTTCAGCCTCTGGGTATTGGTGAAACACCCTTCTTTTTCCGCATATCCGGCGGCAGGAAACAGAAACACTTCCGTGTCGATGGTTTCCGGGCTCAGTTCTCCGCGCTCGATTTCCGGTGAGTCCAGCCAAAAGCTCGCCGTCTCAATCTCCACCATATCGCGAACCACCAGCCACTTCAGCTTGGCCAGAGCTTTGCGTTCCATGCGGGAATTGGGCGCGCCCACCGCGGGATTCTGCCCCATGACAAAAAGTCCGTCGATTTTACCGTCGTCCATCTCCGCCCAATAACCCTGATGCGAGTGATCGCCCGTAACCCGCGGCAGCCAGTTGAAGCCGTAGTCATTTTCTTTCGTTGCGGCTTCGCCGTAATAGGACTTCAGGAAGCTCACAATATATTTGTCGAAGTTCGCCCACCACCCAGCGTCGGGAGAATGCTTCTTTATGTAGCTTGCCAATGTTTTGGAATCGGCTCCAAAAATAGGCATGGGCAAATACCCGGGCAGAATGTCAAAAAGAGTCGGTATGTCGGTGGAACCTTGAATTGAGGCATGCCCGCGCAGCGCTAAAATTCCGCCGCCAGGCCGTCCCATATTGCCCAGTAGCAATTGCAAAATCGCGGCTGAGCGAATAATCTGCACGCCGTCGGAATGCTGCGTCCAACCTACCGCATAACAAATTGCTCCCGTTTTCTCCGGGCCGGAAGCGGAGCAGAATGCCTCGGCAATCTTCCGAAAAACATCTGGAGTCACTCCGCAAACTTTTTCCACCATTTCCGTCGTATACCGGGAAAAATGCTTCTTCAATATCTGGTACACGCAGCGCGGATGCTGCAGCGTTCGATCCTGTCGATAAACACTGTCCTCTAATTTTTCGCCGCCTCGATCCTGCGCATGGCCTCCGCTTGCGCCGTGCTGTGCTGCGTCTTCTTTGAGCGGAGCTCCTTCGTAAGCCCATGAGTCCGTTTCATAGCTTTTCTTTTCTGCATTCCAACCCGAAAACACCCCGTCGAGATCTTCGGTGTCGCGGAAGTCTTCCCGTAGGATGATCGATGCATTCGTATAGTTGACGACATACTCGCGGAAATCTTTCTCGTTTTCCAGAATGTAATGGATCAACCCGCCGAGCAGGACGATGTCACTGCCCGCACGCAGCGGAGCCCAGATGTCGGCCATTGCGGAAGTGCGAGTGAAGCGTGGGTCAACGTGGAGAATCTTCGCGCCCTTCTTGCGAGCCTCCATCACCCACTGAAAGCCAACCGGATGGTTCTCGGCCATGGAAGAGCCCATGATGAGAATCGCGTCGGAGTTCGAGAGATCATTCGGCGCGGTCGTGGCTCCGCCCCGTCCGAATGATGTGCCCAGACCGGGCACGGTGGAGCTGTGTCATATCCGGGCCTGGTTGCTCACGCAAACCATGCCCAGACCTCCGGTAAAGAGTTTTTTGATCAGGTAATTTTCTTCGTTATCGAGAGTAGCGCCGCCAAGGTGGGCGATCGTCTTTGTCTGCATCAACGATTGCCCATCTTGCTGCTCGACAAAGCTTTTTTCGCGAGAGGTCCAGACGCGATCCGCGACCATGTCCATTGCCGTTTCAAGGTCGAGATCTTCCCAATGCGAGGACCGGGGCCGGCGATAACGAATCTTCGTCAGCCGGTTCGAATGAGTGAGCAGTTCGTAGCTGGCAGCGCCCTTGGGGCACAGATGCCCGCGCGAGATGGGAGAAGCGGGGTCACCTTCAATCGAAACTAGCTTGCCATTTTTGTGATGGACTAACTGTCCGCAACCCACGGCGCAATACGGGCAGACCGAGCGCGTCACTTCGGTGCCGTGAATCCGAGAGCGGAGGTTCCGCGTTCGATCGCTCATGGACTCGGCGCCGGTGCCATCCGCCCCGGTCATGATTTGCCGCACGAGTGGCCACCGTAGCAAAAGGTCTTTCAGCATTTGTGGTATTCCATCGCGATGGCTTTCTGGCATCCCTGCCTTCTTAGGCGCATCACTCATCCTCAAGGTTGGCCCAGTCACCGATATTTTGCAAGGGCCTCGGTTCGATAGCGATCGTGTCAGGTTTATGCTCTGTGAATTCAGAACCATCGCCAGGGAACCGAATTCTTCTTGTTACAATCCTTGGCTCTGCCCTGCTGCACCAATTCTAATGTCCAACACGTTTCATGCTGGCGTCGTCGCTGAAATTGCTGGAGGCAGTGACCCGCAATGCGCCACATGCCGCCGCGCCCCGATAAACTCCTCGCGCCGCATTCCGGCGCTCGATGGTCTGCGTGGCATTGCCATATTGCTGGTATTGCTTTGGCATTCGGTGTTCTATGCAAGGTTTGAAAGCCATCCTTTGTTGAACGGATTGCTCGGGATTGGCCGCCTCACGTGGAGCGGCGTTGACCTATTCTTTGTGTTGTCTGGTTTTCTGATCGGCGGGATTCTGCTGGATAACCGCGAGTCTCCCAACTTTTTCAAAACGTTCTACTTGCGTCGCGCGTATCGAATTCTTCCTCTCTATTTTGTGGTCGTCGCTTTTTGCTTTATTACTTTCGAGGCGGGACACCATGGCCTGACGCCTCGCAGCCTCGCTAACTGGTTGGATGGGCCCATCCCGTGGTGGAGCTACGTCACCTTCACGCAGAATCTGTGGATGGCCAAAGTTGGAGGTTTTAGCCGGGCAGGCCTCAATGTAACCTGGTCGCTGGCGATCGAGGAACAGTTTTACCTGACCCTTCCTCTTCTCGTTCGCTGGGTGGCTCCCAGGAAACTGATTTTCGTGGTTGTGGGTGTCGTTCTGGGAGCGCCGATCCTACGCGCGTTGCTCATCCACCATCTTGCGCATGGCGGATTCGACGCTTATGTCCTGATGCCCTGCCGAGCGGATGGCCTGGGCTTAGGCGTGCTGTGCGCGATTCTGGTTCGAAAAGAAAGAACCTGGAATTACTTTCTCGCACATCGGTCTTGGATTCGTACAATGGTGGTCGTGTTGGGGCTTGGGGTCGTCGCGATCACATTCAAGGGGTACGCTCTATTCAGCGGAGCGCTTTACGGGCTGGAATACTCAGTTCTGGCACTCTTCTATACGTCGGTGGTGCTTGTTGCGGTGACCGATGAAGACAAATTTGTGAAGGCAGTGCTCTGCAACAGAGCCCTGACGAAACTGGGTATCGTAGCCTACGGCACTTATCTGCTCCATTACTTGTTCATCGATCTTGTTCAGTTCCTGGTTAATTTTCTGAACGCTGGGTTTTCCCCCTTCCACATTCGGGGCGCATCTGTGATGGGTGTGGTGGTGGCAGTTATGGTCGCCAGTATCTCGTGGCGTTTCTTCGAAAAGCCTTTAGTACACAGAGCCCATGCGTATAAATACTAAGCGCGAGCGACGATAAGATCCTTTGGAAGTAGACCGCGAATTTGTCGGGCTTATTATTCGCGACAGCCGCTTCTTACGGGGAATCGTCTGCGCTATGATTGCCAGTCGTGCGAGCGCAACTGGCTAACTATTGGTCGCAATATTTCATTCTCTGGATGCAGGTATTTCTTGCGCTTGGTGTCTTCGTGGTCTTCGCGGCACTTCCCAGGCTAGGTGAACTGCTCTTCCGACCAGTAGAGAACTTCTTTTCCAACTTCACTGCGCGAAGAAAGACGGCTGTCTGGTCGATCTTTCTAGCCGCAATCGCGGTCCGGGCCGCGCTTTTGCCCGCGATTGGCGTGCCTTTCCCGATGGGGCAAGACGAGCGGAGTTACCTGCTCATGTCGGAGATGTTTGCCGGCGGGCGAATCGCATTTCCACAGCACCCGCTGTGGAAGAGCTTCGAGACTTTTCACGTAAATTTTTTCCCGGTCTATGCCTCCATGTTCCCGCCGGCGCAAGGCGCTATTCTCGCGTTGGGACGATTGATGGGAAATCCATGGGCCGGGGTGCTGCTCAGTGTTGCGGCAATGTGTGCGGCTATCGTCTGGATGCTACAGGCCTGGATGCCGTCGCGGTGGGCATTCCTGGGCGGTGCGATGGCCCTTTGCAATCTTGGAGTAGTCAGCTATTGGGTGAACAGCTATTGGGGCGGAGCTGTGGCCGCCATCGGCGGAGCGCTGGTGCTTGGCGCTGTGCCCAGAATTTTTCGCAATCGACGCATACGCGACGGCCTGTTGCTCGGGCTGGGAGTCGCGATTCTTGCGAACAGCCGTCCGTATGAAGGCATGGTGTTGTGCATTCCGGCGGTGGTCTGGCTGATGTGGTGGCTGCTGCGGAGGGTGCGCGATTCTTCTTTACTGAGCACTCCCGTTCATGGGGCTGTGTTCGGCGCCGCCTGTGTAATCTGTGCCACGGCCGTCTTCATGTCCTACTATAACTGGCGGCTAACCGGGAACGCTCTGCTCATGCCGCATTCCTGGAACTATCGCATGTACTATCGAACACCTCTTTTTATTTGGCAGCGTGCGGCCACTCCCATCCACTACAACAATCCACAGTATGAAGATTTCTACAACGGGTGGGTGCGCGGCTTATACCATGGCAGCCCCGGCGATGTGATGCATGCCTCGCTGGAGAAAGTGCGCAATCTCACGGCTGTTTTTCTTTGGCCGGGAGTGCTCCCGATCTTGTTATGCGTACCTCTTGCTTTGCGGGACCGCCGCGTGCGATTTCTGTTTGTCGAGTTTATCGTCGGCGCCGCAGGCTTGTTTCTCATCATTCAATCTTTACCTCACTATGCGGCGCCGTTTACTTGCGTGATCTACGGCCTTATCGTGCAGGGACTTCGTCACCTCAGAACGATTCGTGTAAACGCAACGCCGGTTGGAATTGGATTGGCGCGGGCAAGTATTCTTCTCCTGCTTTGCAATACCAGTTTCAACGCCTATCACCTGATCCGAACTCCGGATAGGCCATATTCCTGGTCCTGGAATGAAGGAAAGGGCAGCCCCGGAGCCCTGGCGATTGAGTGGCAACTGGATCAAATACCGGGCAAACACTTGATCGTCGTGCGTTACTCGGCGACGCACAATCCGCACGGAGAATCGGTTTTTAACCACGCCGATATTGACGGCTCGCGGATTGTTTGGGCTCGAGAACTGGACGCAGAACAAAACGACAAACTGTTCTCATATTTTAAAGATCGCCAGATCTGGCTGTTTGAACCCGACCGCGATTTCCGAACGCTGACGCCGTTGCA
>DATBZH010000040.1:0-94771 GCA_036513255.1 Candidatus Sulfotelmatobacter sp.
TTGGCTTTCATGGCATGGCGGCGACGGCGAGTCTTATTGCGGGACCGGCCTCGGAGCGAGTTCCTAGATTCCGGCAAGTTTCAACCGGAGCCGCGATTCTGAATCGCGGCTTTTTCTTTTGGGAAATAAGATCGGAGAACCGCAATGATCGTCAACATGTCGGAAAAGGCAAGCGAGCAGGAAATTGCCCACGTCATCGAACGAATTCGCGAAGCGGGTTATCAGCCTCACGTCACACGTGGAACTGAGCGAACGATTGTCGCCGCAGTAGGCAGCGGGCGACGTCACGAGATCGAGGCCCTACAGGTGGCTCCCGGTGTCGATAACGTCGTCGCAATTGCGCAACCTTTTAAACTTGTCAGCCGGCAAGTGAAACCCGAGCGTTCTGTCGTAAATGTCAACGGCGTAGCCATCGGTGGGCCCGAGGTTGTAGTAATTGCCGGTCCTTGCTCGGTGGAGTCGCGCGAGCAGATTATGGCCACAGCGCAAGCGGTTAAGAACGCCGGCGCGACGATGCTGCGTGGAGGCGCTTACAAGCCGCGAACGTCACCCTATGATTTTCAGGGACTGGGGCTGGAAGCGCTCAAGCTTCTGCGCGAGGTGCGCGAGGAAACCGGCTTGCCCATCGTGACCGAAGTCATGAGTACCGAAGACGTCGACATCATTTGTGAACATGCCGACATGTTGCAGGTGGGCGCGCGCAATATGCAGAACTTTGCGTTGCTGCGGCGTCTGGCGACGGTGAAGAAACCGATCCTGCTGAAGCGCGGTCCTTCGGCTACGGTGAAGGAATGGCTCCTCGCCGCCGAGTATTTGCTGTCGGGCGGCAACTCTCAGGTTGTGCTGTGCGAGCGCGGCATCAAGACCTTTGAAACGGAGATGCGCAATACTTTCGATCTGGCAGCAGTTGCTCTGGCACGCGATCTCTCGCATCTGCCTGTAATTGCCGACCCTTCGCACGGAACCGGCAAGCAGAGCCTGATTGCTGCGGTTTCTCGAGCAGCAGTTGCAGTGGGAGCGGATGGCTTAATCATTGAGGTGCATCCATGTCCGGAGCGTGCGCTTTCTGACGGCGCTCAGTCTCTGGATTTTGCCGGATTCGAGAAAGTGATGAGAGCGCTGGAGGAACCGTTGCGAAGAATTGCACGGGCATGATTTCGCCTGTGCACGTGAGAAATGGATGACAGCAACTTTCAGAAGCAAGCTTCACTCGCGGACAGCCGAGGGCGGCTGCCCGCATATACGACTCTTCTGGTAAACATCAGTGCGCCGTTGAAGCAGAGACCGGCGCTTTCACTTGCATCGCGGGATCGCCGAACAGAATGTAGGTTCTTCGTACTCCTGGATCTGCAATGTGCAACTTTGCTTTCAAGATGGATTCTCCAAGTGTGGGCCGCGCGGAATTCAGGATGCTCTGAACAATCAGCGTCGCCAACTGGACCTGCGGCGCAGGCTGATTCAGCCCCGAGGATGCCAGCACGGCGACACCTCCGCCATTTGGCGCCAGCATTAACGTCACTCCGAGCGGCTGTTGGTAGACATCCTGGAAAAACCCGTTCAGGCAATTCATGATGAGGAACACCGGCAATTGTGAGCTATTGGTCAGCGACGGGACAGACGCGGTATCGAAGATATCGCTGCCCGACCATTCTTCTTCCGAGCCATGGCCGATATAGTTCACCAATAATTGTCCGGAATTGATGCCGTTGACGATATCCTGTCGCGCGGCGCTGGCGCCTACTGTACCGGTAAAAACGTCGGTTGCTTGCATTGTCGAGGGCAGTTGCGCCTGCACGGTTTGCGCGTCCTGGGTGAAGTTTTCCGTATCGTTCTGGTCGGCGACCATCATTGCCTGTGCAGTCCACGGACCATTCGTAACGGCACTCTCATATGCTGTGATTTTTTCCACGACGGTTATAGCATCCTCCGCGGTAGCTACGGGCAAGCGTCCAGTGGCGATTGTGGGCATTCCACCGTCATTGAAGTCGGAGAACCAGTCGTCGGAAGCCGTCTCCAGGCTGCTGGTCGGCACGATTTTGGTCGGCACAAAATCAAGATAGCCGAAGCCGAGATAGTTGCGCGGATCGAGCGACGCGCGGCCGTTGAGCAATAGATACTTCGGCGTTGTCTTCCAATTCGAGTTCGCCGACTGCAGGAACTGCCGGATGACATAAGGACTGCGTTCGCCGAAATTGAACTCGTCGTACAAGTCGCTAATGGGCACAATGGCTGAAGACTTGCCTTGGGACGCATGCGCGCTTACCAGTGGCGCGAGCGCCGGAGCAAACGCTTCATAAGTAACCATGGCGATGTCTGCACCGGCTTGAGCGCTGTGCCAATGCGAGGCATGATTCGCGTGGACTCCCGCTGCTGCAGCCACACGGTCCGCAGCTACGGCCAGCAAAGTGTGGCTCGTCGAATTGGAAGAGGCGGTGGTTGTCCACGGAACCTGCACTTCTATCTGGTACTTGCCGTTTGCGGAACTCATCGTCGGTATTAGTTCCACCGGCTGGTTCGGATCGGTAATATCGAGCACTGCGACGGGAGGAGTCGAGAATCCTGTCACCGCGATTTCATCGCCGGCGCGGCCGCTGAACTTCAGTTCGTCGGAATCAGCCACATAGGTATGCGGATAAACAATGCGGATGTAATCGACAAGGCTGATGTCGTACTGACCGTTTTGCGCAGTCAGAGTCACGGTGTTGGCGCCATCGAGCAACAACCCGGGCGGCACGCTGATCTGATAGCGGCCTTGATCCTGCCCGGTGAAGTTCAGATCTCCTAGAGTCGCGCCGTTCAATGCGACCATTACATCGTGCGGGAAGCCCGCTATCGCGCCTTGCAATACGATCTCAAGCTGCGCCGGAGTGCTGGCCGTCGTATCCAGGTGCGGGAGCTGCAAGGACTGATCTACAGCAGTGAAAGAAACGATCGCGCCGAAGAAGTTGTTTCCATCCGGAGTCAGCAACGCCGAAAAATAAGTTGTGCGCTGTTGCAGTTCAACGGCGTAAGGGAAATTCTGCGGTGGCAAATTGGAGCCGGACGTGGCCTGCATCTGAGGAATGCGTGCACCGCGGCCTTCATCTGCGACCAACCAATAGACGCGCGTGCCCGAATAGAGGGTATCGATGCCGGTGCCGTAGAAATTAATTGCAGCCTGAGGGCCGAATCCCCCAGGACCTCCGGTTGCTCCCGTGATCTGGATTGGCTGCTCGACCGCCTCGGCGAAGAGGCGCAGCGAAGCTGGATCCACGTTTGGATCGAGTCCAGCGCTTATGAGTTGTGGCTGAGTGATGCGATACCAGCCTTCATGCCTCACCTGTATTTTAACGGCGTTGTGCGCGGCCAGTTCGAATTGCTGCTGCATCTGCGCGCTGGAGGTCTTCGCAAGCTGTGGCACACGTTCCACGGGATGGCTGCTTTGCGTGGCCATCGCAGCGGGTTGCGCTTGATTCATCTGGCTCAACAGGCGTGAATTCACAACTTCATCCGCCGAAGATGGAACCGCTGCACTCGCACTGACAGGCCCATGTATAGTCTTGGTTCCGTTGACGTCTACGTCTTCCAGCCAGTATTCGCCGCCAACAGAGGAATCGATCCAGTCGTATGTTCTGCCCGTGTGCTTAGGCAGCGCACCATGCATGAGCAACGCTGAACCGCCGATCAACAACGGGTTCAAGCGCACACGGCTTCCATTCTGCTCGCCGTACACGTTGAAGCCAAGATTGTGCGATTCCCCGCCGGTCTTCCAGGTCAATAACGTTCGGGTTGCGCCATTCTTATCGATTGTGTGGTATGCAATAAAGGACTGGAGCTTGATTTGCGTCGGCGCAGTAATTATGTTCGGCCACGACGATGAGTTATTGGCGGTGTTTGGATCGGTTTGATCCGCTTTGACCATCGCGGTGTTCGTCACCATGCCAGGTTGTCCGGCGATGGTGACTATTGTGATCGTTGCAGTGCCGCCATTTGCGATTGTTCCCAGCAGGCAGGTTACCGCCCCACCAGCCTCCGAACATGTCCCCGCGGTGGACGTGTACGCATGATAAGTGACACCCGAAGGCAGCGTATCGGCCACGATTACGTTCGTCGCCGATGCCGGACCATTGTTGGTCACATTCAGTGTGTAGGTCAGCGTGTCGCCTTCGGAAACGGTGTTCGGCGGTGACGCCGTCTTTATGATGGCCATGTCCGCGCTGTTAGCATTGGCCACAATCACGTTCGCAGTCGCGGTGTTGGTGGTCAGGCTGGGAACAATATTGGAAGCGGTCGCGGTCACCGTTTCGGCAATGTTCGTTCCCGAAGAAGTTCCAGAGTTTACTTGCAGAGTCAAAGTGAAAGTGCCGCCCCCATTAACCGCGACGCTGCCATCAGTGCAAATAATCATGCCCGTTCCGCCCACCGTTGGTTGCGTGCCGCAAACCCAGCCCGCCGGAGGCGTAATTGATTGGAAAGTAGTATTGGGAGGCGTGGTTTGCGTAAACTTCGCCGACGTGGCCGCTGCCGGGCCGGCATTGGTCACGGTTTGCGTATAGACGACATTGCTGCCAGCAGGCACCGAGGTCGGCGTCGCCGTATTCGTCACGATCAAATCAGCATCTGTAGCCAGGGCGACAACATCCGCCGCAGTCGCCGTGTTATTCGCAGTGTTCGGGTCAGTCGTCGCGGAACTTACCGTCGCGGTATCGTTGATAGCCGTGCCGTCCGCGGTTCCCGCAACCACATTCAGCTTTACCGTGAAGGCGGCACTGCCTGCGGCAAAGCTCGGATTCGTGCAGGTGATGGTTCCAGCGCTACCAGCGGTAGGCGTAGCACACGACCATCCTGCAACAGCATTGATGGACTGGAACGTTGTGTTCGCCGGCGTAGCCTCTGTGAAGGTTGCGGTGGTTGCGGCGCTCGGTCCGGCGTTCGACACGACCTGCGTGTAGGTGATGGTGCCGCCCGCTTGCACCGGAACCGGGCTGGCGCTGTTGGTGATAGACAAATCGGCAGAGTTCGCTACCTGCACGCTGGTGGAGGCGCTGTTGTTCCCGGTATTCGGATCGCTCGTCGCGGAAGCCACGGATGCCGTGTCGGTAATCGTGGTGCCGGAAGCGACCGTTGTCGGAACATTCACCACGAATGTGAAAGTTGCGGAAGAGAGCGTAACAAGGCTTGCGGCGCTGCACGTGTACGGCGCAGAGGTGGTGCAGGTCCATCCTGATCCGCTCACCACAGACAGCGACGCGAACGTTGTATTGGCCGGAACCGCTTCCGACAACACGACGGTGGTCGCAGTTGCCGGACCGTTATTCGTCACGGTCTGCGTGTAGGTAATCGTGCCGCCTGCCATCACCGGATTGGGGCTGGCCAAGTTGGTAATGCTCAGATCAGCCTGAGTTCCGCTCGCCACTCCAATTGTGACTGTGGCGGAGTTATTAGCCGGATTACTGTCGTGAGTCGCGGAGGCTCCTGTCGCAGTATCGGAGATGATCGTCCCTGCTGTTGTGCCCGCGTTTACCGTAACCTTAAGTGTGAATGTGCTGACGGAACCGGGCGCCACGCTGGGATTCGAGCAGCTAATCGATCCAGTCGTGGTGCAAGTCCATCCCGTCGGCACTGGTGTGAAGCTAACCAAGGTCGTGTTGTTCGGGAACGGTTCCGTGAAAGTTGCCGTGCCGCAATTGCTGGGACCGCTATTGGTCACTACCTGCGTGTATGTAATTGTGCCGCCGACCGCAATTTGTGTGGGGCTGCCGCTATTGGTCACCGCGAGATCGCAGACAGTCGCAACGTTTGTGACGACGCTGGTGTTGTTGTTCGTCGTGTAAGGATCCGTAGTCGACGAAGTCACCGATGACGTTGCCGTAATCGTTCCGGCAGCGATGGTCGATGCCACGTTCACCGCGATGATAATGTCGGCGGAAGCGCCGGACGCAAGGCTCGCGTTCGTACAATTCACGTTTCCTGTAGCTCCCACGGCCGGGGTTGTGCAAGACCAACCCGCCGGGACGGATACAGAAGCAAACGTAGTGTTCGGAGGTGTCGCCTCTGTAAAGCTCACCGCAGAAGCTGCGGCGGGACCGTTGTTGGTTACGGTCTGCGTATAACTAATGTCATTGCCGGAATAGACTGTTGTCGGTGTCGCGGCGGTGGTCAACGCAAGATCCGCCTGCGCAGCAGTCGCCACTACGTCGGTTGCGACTGCCGAATTGGCGCCGAACGCCTGATTGGTCGAATTGACCGTCACCGTATCGGTGATGACCGTTCCGCTCGCCGTTCCCGCCGTTACCAGCACTACGACCTTCACCGTCCCGCTCGTACCCGCTGGAGCAGACGCGCCGGTACAGCTTATCGCGCCGCTCCCGCCCACGGGCGGGGTTGTACACGTAGTTCCTGTCGGGGCGGAGATCGACACGAATGTCGTATTGGGTGGCGTATTTTCGGTGAGCGTCGGGTTCGTGGCCGCGGCGGTGCCTACATTCGTAGCCGTCTGCGTATAGGTGATAGTGCCGCCGGCAAGCACAGGATCAGGCGAGGCTGTATTCGTGACCATCATCTCCGCTTGCGATGTGGTACCCACGAGCGTCGCAACGCTTGCCGTGTTATTCAAATTATTTGGATCGCCTGCCGATGAACTTACCGATGCGGTCTCGGTAATGACTGTTCCGTTAGCCACACCAGTGTTCACTTTTGTGATGAGCGTGAAGCCTGCGACTGTCGACCCCGCCATGTCCACGTTCGTACAAACGACATTGCCGGAACTGCCGACGCTGGGAGTGATGCAACTCCATCCCGAAGGTGCGGCAATGGAAATAAAAGTTGTGTTCGCGGGAACCGTTGCCACCAGGGTCGCATTGTCGGCCGCGCTGGGCCCGTTGTTGGTGACGGTCTGCGTATAAGTAATGGCGCCGCCTGCCGCGACGGGATTGGGCGACCCGCTATCGGTCACTCCAAGGTCGGCGCTTGAGATCACGGTCGCGACGTTGGTGGCAACGTCGTTCGTCAGATTAATCTCACTGCCCCCGCTGACAATTGCCGTGTTCGTCAAGGTCGATGGCGCGGACTGGGAGACATTGGCGGCAATCGTGATTGATGGATAGCTGCTGCCGCTTCCCGCAAGGCTGTCGGATCGCACGCAACTCACGGTCTGCGATGCGACCCCGCACGTCCATCCAGTCCCCGTGCCTCCGGTCGGAACTAGTCCCGTCGGCAGCGTGTCGTTCACCGTGACCACGCCATTCGTCGCGCCGTAGGGACTGATGTTGGAAACTCCCACGGTATAACTCGCAGTCAGGCCCCGCATGAAGTTGCCAGCGTGAGTCTTGGTTATCGTCACGTCGGGTGTACATTGCGCTCCTGATTGCGTGCCCGATGTCTGCGTGATGCTCGCGTTGGTCACGCTCGTTCCAGACGCACCTGCAGTCGCTCCGTAGGTGACGCCAGGGTTCAGCGTCGTCCCGCTTGTGGCCCCACCCACATTGATGCTCGCAGGTGCGGCGGAAATAATTACCACTCCACCGCCGCCGCCGCCGCCGGGCCCGTGCCGGTCCGCCAGACTGTAAGGTTGGCTGTCCCACGCGTCTCCGCCCCTGCCGCCCTGGGCGCTTAAAGTAAGGCCGCTCTCTCCCCCATTGGCGGAAAGAACTACGATACTGCCGCCTGCTCCACCGCCTCCACCCGCGTCGTTGGCCGTCGCGTCGTATGCGGCAATTCCATTGGCGGTGAGAGTTGCCGTGCCGGTAAGCGCGTAAGCACGCATGATGATAATGCCGCCGCCGGCCGTTCCGCTGCTGGCCTGTGTGTCTCCGTCGGAGTTATTACGGGTACCTGCGCCGCCGCCGCCGCCCATGGCAACGCGATTAATCGTAGCGGGAAAAACCACTCCGCCCTCACCGCCGACACTCAGGTTGCTGTTCCAGGAATCGCCGCCAAAACCGCCTGCGCCGCCATTGCCGCCGCCTCCTCCACCCGCGTTCTGATCGTTAGCTACCGGGTCTCCGTCGGTACCGCCGCCGCCCGCATTGCCCGGCGCGCCGCGCGCCGAACTGCCATCAGTGCCAGCCGTGCCGCTGGGATAGCCGGTCCCGGTGTTGGAATAGGTTCCGCCAGATTCAACCCACAAAGGAGTTCCCGAGATTCCTTCGCCTTTCGGTGCACCGGTTCCAGCAGTGGCGGTTCCGGTATAAGTGCCGGGCGCGGCGTGAAGATAATCCGTGTTAGCTCCGGTGGCGCCAGTCAACTGCAATCCCGCGCCTCCGCGGAATCCCAGACCATCCATGGAAACGGTTGCGCCGTTCAGAGTCAGAGTGCTCGACGCATCAAGCACAAGCACGCCGCCGGTGGATCCGTTCCAGGGCAGCGCCGTTAATCCGGTTGATGCCAAAGTCGCAGTCGTGTACTGCGGCACAACAACCACCTGATAAGTACTTTGTCCGGCACTCGCCGACCATGCAGAGGCGTGGTAAGCAGACACTAACCCACCGCTCGAACCCGCTCCTGAGATTGGTACCGCTCCGCCACTCACCGGACCGGTCGCGGTAACGAATTCGTAGTTCCCTGCACTGTTGAGCGTGGTGAATCCCTGGCCTGTGCTGCCGTTCCCGTAAAGTACGCTGTTTGAATCGTTGATACTGGCGTCCTGCATCTGGATCACGAGCAAGAGATTTCCTGTGGCGATCGCGCCTCCAGCGCCGGTCGGAGCGCCCACCGGAATTGACTTGGCTCCCGCGGCAACACTCGCCGTTCCCGGATAGTAGGTATTCAGTACGCCCGTGAGCGGCGTGGTCGCAGGCGCAGCTTGGGCAACATTGCCGCAAGCAAGGGCCTGCACTGTCGCCACAGCAGTATAGGTATTGTTGCCCGTATTTGGATCGGGCGGAGTCCCGGAATCCGACACCGTCGCAATATTCGCGAATGATCCGGATGCGGATGCGGTTTCCGTCACCGTAACTGTCGCGGTTGCTCCGCTCGTCATCGTTCCAATCGTGCAGACGATCGGGTTTGCAGTAGTGACGCAAGTGCCTTGCGTGGTGGTCGCAGACGCCAGTGTCATTCCCGCGGCGAGCGTATCTGACAGCTTGACCGTGTTCGCGGTCGATGTCCCGTTGTTGAAGACCGTAATGGTATAGACGGTGTTGCTGCCAAGAAAAACGGCGCTTCCTACGCTGGTAGTGACACCAATGTCAGCCGCTGTGGGATTGATGGACACCGCGCCAAGAGACCAGTTGGAAGTGCCGCTGAAAGTTTCAGAAATAGGAACACTCGGTGCGCCGGTGCGCGCGCTGGCGCTGCCGGACGTGTCGGTCGTGGCTCCATATGGTCCACTTGTCAAGTTCCACTGTTGCGCCTGAGGGCCGGGCACAGTAATTGTTTGATCGCCGCCGGTGGCCAGCGTATCGAATATCATGCCGTTGATCACGCTGGAAACGTCGAGCTGCGAATTGCCCCCAGCCGCTCCATCCGCGGATATGAACGCGCTAAGAGGAACGGTCTGATCGACTCCCGTGAACGTGGTCGCGCCCGCTACAACACCAACGGTTGCGCTGGTTGGGACGTTGACCGAAACTACGATTGGCAGATTGGTCCCAGACGCGGGATTCAGCAGATACCACATTTCGGCGCGCCGGGTGTTGCCGGCATCGTTGTGGGCGCCCAGCCGCGCGAGCGCGGTTCCGTTGTACGTGACAGCCGAGATTGTTGAAGTAGGAGAGTTGGTGAGATTCAGCGAAAAACCCGCCAGCAGCAGGCGGTTCGCCGTTGCCGTGGTGGTATGGCTAAATGTTCCCGTCAGAGTGCCTGGCCCAACAAAATCACCTACGAACGCCGGGTACACTCCGAGGATCACCACGTTGTTGGTAGCCGGCAGTTTGATGCTGGATACGGTCTTGCCCGCGGTCGGCGTGAAGGAATAGCCATAGACGAAAACGGTCGTGTTATTCGTCGATCCGTTGGCGGCGATGCGGTTCGCCATCGTCGCGACTTTAGTCTCGTTCGTGAAACCGCTCGATGCGGTCCAATTGCTGAAGCTCTGCGTAGTCGTGCTAGTCGTGCCGTCGCTATAGTTAATGACCACGGTTTGCGCGGGTCGGGCACCGTTAACCGCGGTGCCGAGGAGATAAATCTTCGCGTATTGGCCGGGGGGCAACGAAATGGTCTGATTAGCGATTGCGTCCGACGAATTCGCGGGCCCCAAAGGGAAGGTCACGCCCGAGTAAGTCAACGTATTGCCGAGCAGCGCGGAGTTGTAGGCATTGCCCGCGCCATCAAGGCCATTGTTCGCCACGGCCGTGCCCGCCGTCGCAATGCCGTTCACGTTGTAGGAGCTGGATAGATTGATGGCCGAGGTCGAAGCGTCCACGGCAACTTGCGCGCGCAGGCTTGACGCGTACGCCAATAGAAACAACGCTCCAAACAAGAGAAGAAACGTTCGCGACGCGACACTCGTTCCGTTGGACGAAACCATCGACTTCGAGCGGCCCGAAATCTGCGACAGCAACTTCGCCGCAAGATATTGTCCTCGCGCGGCGCCGCGCAGCACGCTGCCGCCAACTCTGTTGAACCTGGCGCGCACGATTCTCCGTCCCACTCTGACTTCTTTGGCTTCGGCAATGCCCAAAATCTCTTCTCCCCGAACCGCGGGATCGTCTTGCTGGCCGCAGTCGCCTCGGGTGACAAACGTGTCGTTCTGATGGTCGACAAACACGAGCCTGTGAACCCGAAAGGAATTGTTAGATCTTGTTAAGACAATATCGTCCTTTCGTAATTTGCTCACGATTACGGGAGTAATGTGGACGATCTCACCGTCGCGAATGCACGGGGACATGCTCGCGCCGCGCGCCGCGAAGCGCACGCGCAATCCGGCTTTCAGCAGTTCGCGGGTGAAGGCCTCGAACATGCTCGAATCGGACCTGCCATTAATCATGAAGATTGAGAATTTTTTCGACCGCTCTCGCATCGGGCTCGAACGAGTAGCGGTAACACGGAACCGACTCGGCCACGCTCTGCAAAAACTCGAGCTCCGACTCGACATACTCATGCCGGTGCATGGGAACAAAGCTGCGAGCAAATAACTCCGCCACCGCCTGACTGGAAGAAAGCCGCGTCAGCACGTTACCGTGGCCATGTTCGAGAACCATAATGCGCGTAAGCGGCGCGCTCGCGGGAGAAGCGAACATCGCCTCCCCATGCCATGGGGTGCCATACATTCGCATGTGACCCGAACTCGGCTGACCCTTGCTACCTACTCTGTCATCCTGAGCGAAGCGAAGGACCCCTGCACTGGCGGCCCCGCCCGTGCTGCCGAAAGGCGCTTCCACCAATGTCTTCGGTTCAGCCGCCCGCACGATAATACGATCATCGCTAAGAATCTCAACGTCTTCGCTCGCCGTCCACAGCCTCGTCGTCGTGCTCTTTCCCGCCCCCGAATGCCCCACAAACAAATTTCCGGTGCCGTCAGCACTCACGATCCCGCAGCCATGCAACTCAATGGCTTTTTCTTGCGTAAGCCGGTGCATGATCAGCAACTCGTCGAGGGGATATCCCAGAGCTCCAGTTGCGTCGTCACTCCCCGCGAACGATTCCTCACTCATGTGCAGCACTGCACCACAAAAAGATTCATCGACAAATAATCTCTTGTAAGGACGCTCCCCGAAAACTGGGGCGCTGAAATCGAATTGAAATCCGGTCTCGCCTTCATACAATTTCCAGATCGAACCGGAATCAAAGAGCCTTCGCCCCGACTCCCGTCCGAGCCTCTCAACCCACTCAACTTGAATATCAATGTCGGAAGCACCTGCAGACACACGGAACGGCTCTGCGGAAGGAACTAAGGCAATATCATCGCTGCGTTCGCCAGACACTTCCACCGTAACTCCGCCAACGCGGAAGTGGCTGCACTGCCTCCCCGGCAGTGCCCGTCCAAGATCGCTGCTTGTTCCCATCTTCACCGTTGGAATTGGCCACTTGTAGTTACGATCCGAGATTCTGGCAACCGCCGAGAAGGATCCCGCAGCCGGGAGTGGGACCGCCTCCCGAGGCATTCTTGCAATGCCCCAGAACCGCCTCTTCCGGCCGCAGACTGATCGTCTTCAGTTGCGGCGGCTCATAAATTCTTTTGTCCTTCGCGTCGTTCCCTTCACAATTCATTCAACCCCCAATTGCGGTCGGTTAATGGCTGACACAACTTCCACACCCTCCCGCCACGACGCTCGCATTATTCAGAATCGGAAACAGCTGCTGCGGACCCAGCCATTCCTCGACATTAATCTCTTTATTCCGGATTCGCCGCGCCGACTCAAGCACCGCCTGGTGCTCGCTTCCGCCCGCGCAGAACTCGCACTTCCCGTGTGCCGGAACCTCAACCCCAATTGCCGCCGCCCGCAAGTGCGCGACGTGACAAAGAAACTCTACCGGACTCTCGCGATCCCCGTTCTCCAATTCGCCGTTGGCGGGACACATGCCGCACAGTGACTGAATCTTGCACTGAAGACACTTCGTGACTTGAGTCCGCTTTCGGGTTCGTAAATGCATCAACGACTGTTCCCACACCTGCCTCACTCCCGCGCCGTGAATGCTGAATGTTTCCTGCTGCGAGATCACACAAATGCCCACCTCGCCATAGGCGTTCAAGGCAAATGAATTTATCCCTCCACCGCAGGAATAGACTGTGTCGATCTGCGCCAGATTTGGCGGATTTTCGAGGTCGCGCTTCGCCAGCTTGATGTACTCGTCGGCCACCTTCGGCGAAGTCAAATCGAGAGCCACCACTTCCTCCGGCGTAAGCCTTACTGCCAGCGGACTCTGCGAGCAATCAATGCGTGGATTGATCTGCCCATCCATCTTGAATTCAACACCCAATTCTTCTTCCGCAAATTGCCGCATCGCCAGGACTTCATGCTTGTTGATGCTCGTAGCCACGGTCTTCAATTTGAGCGGAAGCCCTCGCTCGCGCAGCAACTGGATCCCTCGCAGGCAGCGATCATATGATCCGGGAATCGCCGTCAAGGCTTCGTAGGTTTCACGGGTGCGGCCATACAACGTGATTTCGATAGCGAACGGCGGCCACTCGACAAGATAATCCGCAATCGCTTCCGTGATGATCGTTCCGTTGGTGAACAGCGTGATCAGAAAACCTTTTTGTTTGGCGTAGGTGTAGATCTCGAGAAAATCCTTGCGGGCAAAAATTTCCCCGCCGGTGTAGAGAATCCAAAAGCAGCCCATCTCTACCAGTTCATCCAGCACGCGGAAGTGTTCTTCCTTGGTCAGCTCCCGCTGCTTCGCTTCCACGTCGCCCATGGGCAGGTTGTTATAGCAGTGCAAACATTCCAGCGGACATCGCCGCGTGACCTCGATCGAAACCTGTAACGGTACGCGCTGTCCTGCCTGGCGTTCGTGCAGGTCTGCGCTGAATGCCCCGTAGGTTAGCTGCTCCATTACTCCTCGATTCTTATTCTGCGCTGCTCAAAAGCAGAGGGCGCGATTTTTGACTCGCGCCCATTCGCCCGCGATAGTTACTTCTCCCGCCCCACTGGCCATTCAGTCCGCCGCCATCGCTGCGGAGGTCGGAACCTCGGCCAGACCCACCGACAACATTTCGTCCAAAAACTCTTTGACGTCGCGCGCAACTCGATCGTGCTCGGCGTCGTATTCTTCCGCCACGGCCTCAACTAACTCGGCTATGGTCTTGGGCGTCTCCAGCAATTTCCAGATGGAAGAGCCGGTGCCGTTGAAGCTGTAGATCGAGGCCAGGTCGCCCACACGCGCGCGAATCGGCACCAGCAAAGTCTCTCCAGCCACTACTCGCGCGGCCACCGATCGCGTACGCACAAAGCTTTGCCCTTCTAATGTCGCCACGTTGCATTCTCCATTTCCGGCTTTCTCAAATTGCGTCGCTCCAAACTTCCCCCAACGGAATCCGTCCAGATGCAGTCACAATTTGAGATTACGGCAAGTGTGGGGTGTGAAAGCAATTGGTGATCAGTGGCGGGTACCATGCTGGTTATCGCTACAGATGGTTCCTCGAGGGCCGATAAAAGCAGGGGATTACAGACTTTTGACTTTTGACCTGCCTTATTGTCCGCTGATGTGTCAGACCTGACACTGTGTCTTTGGCTAGACACTTCGCTGCTACCGCCGCCTCACGCTAAACCCATTGCTTACAACAGATGTTTTCCGGCATGTGCCTTGCTTTTGTGATTGGTGTAGCAACCGTCCACCAGGAGACGCCATGAGCGGAACAAATCATCAGCGAACAGGAAATCTGAAAATCGCAGCCATGCTCACGGTGATGTTGTTCGCATTTGATATTCGCGGCTTTGCACAAAGCACGCCGGAGCGGGTGAAGCGGTTGGTGGTAGTGAGCATTCCCGACCGGAAGCTTGCCGTCCTGGAAAACGATGAGGTCATCGCGCGCTTTGCCGTGTCGGTGGGCGCAGAGGTAAGTCCCAGCCCGCAAGGCGAATTTGAAATCGTCAACCTCGTGGCCAATCCAACTTATTACCACGACGGAGTGGTACTCCCGCCGGGCAAAGGCAATCCTGTGGGAACGCGGTGGATAGGACTAAACGAGAAAGGTTACGGGATTCACGGCACAAACGCTCCGTTCTCGATAGGTCATGCCGCTTCGCACGGATGCATTCGGCTGCGCAATCGCGATATGGAAAAACTATTCACTATGTTGCGAATAGGAGATGCGGTTGAGATTCGTGGAGAGCGCGACGAAGAAATCGCTGAAATTTTCGGCGGCGAGTCCACCGTGGCAGATGCTCTGGAAGCAGGTCAGACCGGCGGGCAATAGTCGCTTCCGCCTCTCGATTTCTGATTTAAGTCCGACGAATTGTTAAGGGAGAACATTTATGCAAATGGCAATCACATTCTTTGCAGTAGTTGGAGGTTTAGTTTTCTCACTCGCAATCGCATTGCTGGCCGAGGAACTGATTTTTGGACAAGTGTTCCGCCTGTTCTTCGCACGGCAGGCGGTCGAAATAAAGTCGGGGCAAAAGCGCTGAGGCGCGAAGGAGAAGGACAATGCTGGCGTTGAAATACTTGCTGATTTTAGGTGGCCTGGGAATGATTCTCGCGGCCGTGAGCATTCTGGCGTACGATTTTTATCGAGAGATATTGTATCGGCGAGCAATGGCCGCGCCGGATGCCGTTAACGTTCCGCCTCCGCAATTGCGGTGGCGCACGTCGCTTGCGCTGGTCATGTTGGCCTGGGGACCGTTGCTGGTGGCGTTCAGTATTGTTGTAGTACCGAGCGGCATGGCAGGAGTGCGCGTCAGCCAAACCCGCGGTACCTTGTCCGGCACGCTCTATCCCGGCGTCCACTTCGTTACACCGTTGATCGAAGAAGTCGCGCTATTCGACACCAGAGATCAAGTCTTCACCACGGGAAGTTTGGAAGATGGGAAGGCAGCAGCGGCCAATGTTTCAGGAAAGGAGCAGCTTCTCGACGTTCAAGCGAAAGAAGGACTGACGCTCGGTCTCGCAATCACCGTGCGTTACCGCCTCGATCCCAAGCATCTGGATTATGTGCAGAGCAACTTACCGCATCCCGTGGAAAAAGAAATTGTTCCGCCGACCGTAGCCAGTGTGTGGCGCGAACTGGTTCCCAACTACACGGTGCGTGATGTCTTTTCTGCCAAGCGCGAAGAAGTGCGTGCGCGGGCTTCCGGCATGATCACGCAGAAGCTCGCCGCGGACGGCATCGTTGTAAAAGAAGTGATGCTGCGTGACATTCAACTGCCGCCGGAATATGCCAAGGGCTTGGAAACGTTGCTGCTGAAAGAGCAAGAGAACGACCGCATGGGCGTGGAGACGGAGCTGAAGCAGAAAGAAGTACGCATCGCCGAGCTCGAAGCCGAAGCCACGAAGGTACAACAGATCAAGCAGGCCGAAGGCGAGGCGCAAGTCCACGTGCTGCAAGCGAAGGGCGAGTCTGATGCCATGCAATACACGCTGCCGCTGAAGGAAAAACAAATCCAGCAGAGCAAACTGGAAGCCGAAGCGCGCAAAGAAGCCACAATCCAAAATGCGGAAGCCGCAGCACAGGCCAAAGTGATCGACAGCAAAGCGGAAACCGAGCGTCGCAAACTCCTGGCCGAGGCCGAAGCCGAGCGCATCCGCGTGACCGCCGTTGCCGATGCCGAACGCATGCAGAGCGAGGCTGCGATCCTGAAGCAAAATCCACTGTTGATTAATAAGATTGTGGCAGAGCGTCTCTCCGACAAGCTGCAAATCATGATGGTGCCCGCGGATGGCAAATTCTTTTTCGCCAATGACGTGCTGCGCGGCATGAATGTATCGAATCAGGCCGCGCAGGCTGAGCCAGCTGAATCCCAAACGCGCTGACAGCTTGCCCGTTGCGCCGGGTGGGCCGTCTAGAAAGATGTGAACAACTGGGCGGACCGCGCTGCCACAACACCGGCGGTGTCGAATTCATACAGAGGCAAGAGGCAGCGAAATGCGAAGCCCGGTTTATAATTCGGCCATCCTGCAGACGAAACTGGCGAATCGCGCCTTTCCCGTTGCACCGTGTGCGCACGCCGTGTTGTGCGTCCTTTTTTTGTTATTGTTCCCGTTGCTCGCTCTGAGTTCTCCAACCGAAAACTGGAGCGACCCTGAGCAGCAACTGGCGCAAAAGATTGTAGCGATTACCGGTCCCGGCGCCCTCGCGCTGACCATTGACAACTGTTCATCTCTCAGCAAGAAAGAAAGCGACATCATCCGCGATGGTCTGCGATCCGCGCTGGAAGCGCTCGGCATTCGCTTCGTCGCCGCCGATCGAGCTGCGGCAACGGTCGGAATCACTCTCTCCGAAAATCAGACTTCCTACGTTTGGGTTGCGGAAATCCATCAAGCTGCCAGCGAGAGCGCGATTGTGATGGTCTCAACCTCCCGACCGAAAGCTGTGCTTGCTGCTCGCGAGTCGGTTCCGCTGACGTTGCGCAAGACACCGCTCTGGCAACAGCCGGAGCCGATCCTGGATGTGGCCGTTCTCGAAGAAACTACTATCCCAACTCATATCGCCGTGCTCACGGCGGAACAAGTCACGCTATACCGATGGCATGGGGAAAAGTGGGAGCCTGAGCAGCCGCTTGCCGTCACACATGCGCGGCCCTGGCCACGCGATTTGCGAGGACGATTGGTTCTGGCGAAAGATTACTTGCTCGACGTTTACCTGCCGGGTGTTTTGTGTCACACGAATTTAACCGGGCCTCTAACTCTGAATTGCCGCGAGAGCGATGATCCCTGGCCGCTGGCGGGCTGGCCCCTCAGTCCGGGAACCAGCGTAGATGTAACTCCCAGCTTGAATGGAGCAACGTCAATGCCACAGTTCAACGCCTTCTTCGCACCAACACGCAACTTTTTCACCGGAGTAGTCTCTCCTCGCATTGGAAAATTCGGCACCGTGCCGAAGTTCTATTCGCTGGCTTTCATTCCGCGCGACAAGTACGTGCTTTGGCTCTTCGCTGCGGCCGATGGACAAATTCACATGATCGATGGCGTCTCCGATACAACGCTGAAACAAGGGTCGGACAAAACGGTGTGGGGCAGCGATCTCGCGAGCGTTCACACTTCCTGCGGCGCCGGCTGGCAAGTGCTGGCCGTGAGCACCAGGGACGACGATAATAAGGACTCCATCCGCGCATACGAATTCCCAGACCGCGATCCGGTTGCAGTGAGCGCCGCGGTAAAACTTCCCGGCCGAGTGACAGCGTTGTGGACGGAAGCAAAAGGCGACAGAGCCATTGCCGTGGTTCGACACGGAGAAACGGGGGAGTATGAAGCTTTGCGGCTTTCAGTGGCTTGTAGCCAGTAGCGTTTTGCTGGTAGCTCTCGTTGCGAGCGCGGACACTCGGCCCCAGTACGGTGGGACGCTACAGGTCTCCGTTCGCGAAGCTCTAACTTCGCTCGACCCGACCGACACAACTCAACCGGATTCGTTCGCCCGCCGCAATCTCATACCGCTGATTTTCGAAACGTTGGTTACGACTGATGACAGTGGCCACATCCGTCCCCTCCTAGCCACATCTTGGCGGCCTCTGAACGGCAATCAACGCTGGCAGTTCCGCATGCGCTCCGGCGTGAAGTTTAGCGACGGTGCGACGCTCACACCCGGGATTGCTGCAGCTTCGTTGCGATTAGCCAACTCTTCCTGGAAGATAGTCTCCGATGGGGATTCAATCATTATCGAATGTGACGTTCTCTGTTCTCACCTACCCGAAGAACTCGCACTTCTGTGCAACGCTATCGTGAAAAAAGCGGATGACGGCAAACTGAATGGCACGGGGCCCTTTCACATAGCTGATTGGCAATCCGGTAAAAAGCTGGTGTTGAGCGCAGAGGAAAACTACTGGGCGGGCCGGCCGTTCCTGGACGCGATAGAAATCGAATTCGGCAAGGGTTACCGCGAACAACTGGTCTCCCTGGAAATGGGAAAATCGGACTTAATTGAGATTTCCGCCGAGCAGTCACATCGCATTTCGACGGCAAGCCATCGGTCGTCGACTTCGGAACCGCTTGAATTGCTCGCATTGGCCTTTACCCGCGATGCGCAGTCTCCGGAGGAAAAGTCACTGCGTGAAGCGCTAGCCCTGAGCATTGAGCGCGCCTCAATTGGGAACGTCATCTTGCAAGGCGCCGGTAAACCCGCCGCAAGCATTTTGCCCGACTGGATAAGCGGTTACGCTTTCGCATTCTCCACCGAGACGGATTTAACGCGCGCGCGGCATTTGCGCGATGAGGTGCGAACCGCCTCGCCATGGACCATCGCTTATGACCCCGCTGATCCCCTTGCTGGCCTGCTTGCCGAGCGCATCGCTTTGAATGCACGCGACGCGGGATTGCAGTTGCAACCCACGAAGAGTGCGGTGGCTGACCTTCGCGTGGTAAGAATCCCGTTACTGTCTGATCCTGTCATGGCGCTTGCCAAGGTCGCAGCCTCAGTCGGCCTGCCACCGTCTCAGATTGATAGCAATTCCGCCGAAGCACTCTACTCAGCAGAGCGGGAACTGCTCGCCACACAGAAGCTGATTCCCTTGTTTCATCTGCCCGTCGTTTACGCCGCCACTCCAGCTCTGCAAGACTGGTCGCCGCGACTCGACGGCATGTGGAACCTGGCCGATACATGGCTGGCCCGCAACCCCTCGGGGAGCATCAATCCTTGAACTTTCGCCGCAAGTTGCTCGCCGTGTTCACTCTTACGGTTGTGTTGTCGGTGGCAGGAGTGGCGTTGCTCGTTTCGGCGATGACCCGCCGAGCCTTCGCGCGAAATGAAGATGAGCGCTCTGCCGCTTTAAGGGCGCAATTTCAACGCGAGTTCGACGCACAGGGAAAAGAGATTGCCCGACGGCTCGAAGCCGTCGCTACCTCCGATCCGGTGGCGCATATGGCAGCCCTGCTCAATCACAGTTCATCCGAGTCCGCAGGATACTTCGATCTCGCCAAATCCCTGGCGGAGAATTACGAACTCGATTTTTTGGAATTCGTCGATGCCAACGGAACCATTGTTTCTTCGGCCCAGTGGCCGGCCAAGTTCGGCTATCCCGAGACTGCTTTTGCCAATCTCACCCCCTTCGCCGGCCAGCCATCCTTTCTGAAACAAGAAGAGTTGCAGGACACCAGCGTGTTGGGACTGTTTGCCGTGCGCGCCACCAGGATTCCCGATCATCCTCTGTATGTGATCGGCGGACGGCGCCTGGATAAGAACTTTCTCGCGACCCTAAATCTGCCCGATACCCGCGTTTTGCTTTATCAAAATCAGCCTGACAATCGGTCCGCGGAATCGTTAATCGATCCCTCCTCAATCGACCCTTCAAAGGCCGCCCACACAACTGACAAACTTATCCCGCTAATCAATGCCACGCGTGAGGCGCGGGCGGAAATGACTGCGATCATACATTGGTCGTCAGATGCGGCCGACGACGAAATGTTTCACGCCATTCCTCTGCGCGGCAAAGTCAACTCGCAACCATTGCTGGGGATTCTGTTGATTGGCAATTCGCGCAGGTCCTACGTCGAGTTGGAGCGCCGCATTCGCGCCTCCGCGTTGCTGGTTGGCGGCGGCGGAATTGTCCTGGCAATTCTCCTGAGCAGTTGGGCGGCGGCACGCGTGACTCGCCCTGTGGAACGGCTTGCCCAAGCCGCACAGGAAGTTGCCGCCGGAAATTGGAGTGCGCGCGTCGCGGTCGAAGGCAACGATGAACTATCGCAACTGGCAGATTCCTTCAACCGCATGACGGCCGAATTGTTAAATCAAAAAGAGCGCCTCTTACAGGCCGAACGGGTCGCAGCCTGGCGCGAATTGGCGCGTCGTCTGGCGCATGAACTTAAGAATCCGTTATTCCCTTTGCAACTCACCGTCGAAAACTTGCTTCGCGCCCGTCAAAACAGTCCCGAACAATTTGACGAGGTATTTCGCGAAAGTTCCGCCACCCTTCTGGCCGAAATTTCAAATCTGAAAGCGATCATTGGACGCTTCAGCGAATTCTCGAAAATGCCCCAGCCGCAATTGCAGCCTACCGATATGAACGAACTCCTTCGCGGCATTGCTCAGCTTTTCCGCGCCCAGTTGCAGGCTCCAGGTCGAAAGCCAATCGAGAGTATCCTCGACCTCGACGAAAATCTGAGGCAGGTTCCCGCCGATCCCGACCTGCTGCATCGCGCGCTCTCCAATCTCGTTCTTAATGCCATGGACGCCATGCCGGAGGGAGGAACGCTTACGTTGCGTACACGCAAAAAAGAGGACAGCATCGTGATCGAGATCGCCGACACCGGTTCTGGATTGACTCCAGAGGAGTGTGAGCGCATCTTTACTCCTTATTACACCAGCAAGCAACACGGAACCGGACTGGGGCTTGCCATTGTGCAGTCCGTAGTCAGCGACCACAACGGCACCATCACTGTTCACAGTGAGCCAGGAAAAGGAACCAGGTTCGTGATCGGCCTGCCGGGTAATCCGGAGCCATCGCGACCTGCCGACGCGCAGCAGGCACGAGTCATCGACTCGGGAGCAAAATAGAACTGATGTTGGAGGATCAAGATTGCCGCCAAAAGCACATCTGCTGATTGTGGACGATGAAGCAAACACGCTGGCCTCGCTGTCGCGCGCCTTCCGCCTCGCCGGCCACGAGGCGACGGTTTGCGACAATGCCGGCAAGGCGCTGGAGTTGGCAAAATCGCAGCACTTCGATTTGATTCTTTCTGATGTTGTGATGCCGGGCAAAGATGGCCTTACTCTCCTGGAAGAATTGAAGACACAGGGCGTAACCGCTCCCGTGGTTATGATGTCTGGCCAGGCTCACATCGAAATGGCGGTTCGCGCTACGCGGCTGGGCGCACTCGATTTTCTGGAAAAGCCCATCTCGACCGAAAAGCTTCTTCTGACCGTTGACAATGCGCTGAAGCTGCAACGGCTGGAAAACGAAAACAAGCAACTGCGCCAGCGATTGGGTAAGCACGAGATCGTTTGGAAAGGCGAGGCCATGCGCCGCGTGATGGCGCAACTGGAACGGGTTGCCGCCAGTGAAACGCGTATTTGCATTTTGGGAGAAACCGGAACCGGCAAAGAATTAGTTGCTCGCACCATTCACGAGCGTAGTTCACGCGCCTCGGGGCCGTTCGTCACCCTGAATTGCGCAGCCGTTCCCGCCGAACTGATCGAGTCGGAACTTTTCGGACACGAGAAAGGATCCTTCACTGGCGCCTCCCTCCGCCACCTTGGCAAGTTCGAGCAAGCGGATCGCGGCACAATTTTTCTGGATGAAATCGGCGATATGCCACTGACCATGCAAGCGAAGCTCTTGCGCGTGCTCGAAGAAGGAGAAGTGGAACGCATCGGCGGCGACAAACCCGTGACAGTGAATGTTCGCGTGCTAGTGGCTACGCATCGCGACTTGGAAGCCAGGGTTCGTGAAGAAAAATTCCGCCAGGATCTGTTTCACAGGATATATGTCTTCCCACTGGTACTGCCGCCTTTGCGCGAACGCCGTGACGATATTCCCCCGCTAGTCGAGCATTTCGCCGCGCAGGTGAGTGCTCAGAACGGTTGGAAGCGAGTTCCCGTTACGGCTGAGGCGATCCAGGCTCTACAGTCACATCCTTGGCCCGGAAATGTTCGCGAGCTTCGCAATATGACGGAGCGTCTCATGCTCTTGGCAACCGAGGGTCAGGTCGATCTGGCGACCGTCGAACTGGCTTTGCCGAAGGGCTCCGCTGGCAGGAACATTTCCTCCACGCAGGGCTCCGCCGGGCCACTCGCAGATCGCGTGCAATCGTTTGAGCGCGAGGTCATCCTTGCGGAGTTGCAGCGCAGCCATCACAACGTGAGCCTAGCCGCAAAATCACTTGGCCTCGAACGCAGTCATCTATATAAGAAAGCGGAACAATTGGGCATCGATCTTCGGGCCATGCGGCGCGAGCAGGATCTGCACGACTGAGTTCTTTTCCTAACTCTATCTCGCGATCGATTCGAGAGCAGTTGCGCTTGAAACTATCCCTTCCTGCACTCACCCGCAGCGGAAAAATTAGCCTTGTAGCACGGTCGGGCCTCTTATTCCCCCATCGTGCCATTGTCATTACGGCCCAACGTCCTTAGCCTACTGCTGCCTGGTAATTGGCACTCCTGATTCAAAGCTATTTTACGGGGGCGACCGAGGGCAAGCGAAGGACAAGAGATGCTGCAGCTAAATCAAAGAACGGTGATTGCTAACGGTCAAACGGGCTTGGCGAACAAACAACGTCGTCGGCTGCTAATCGCGCTTGCAGTTCTGCTGGTTGCGCTCGCTGCGGTCCTTATTAGGGATCAGGAGTTCTGGTTTGGCTCGAACGAGGCGGTTGAATCTACCCCCGCCCAAGGCCTCCCGGCAGCGAACTCTGCAGCGGTGCCGACTCAGACTCTCCAGACGCCCACGACACCAGCACTCACCACCCAAAATCAACCGGCTCCGAAAACTTCCACCGCGCTTGCGGTCAAGGAACACCAAGCCGCCGCTAAACCGGCCTCGCCAGCAGTTGCGGCTAAACGGTCCGTACTCCCTCCGTTGCAAGTCGAAGTAGTTGCGCACGACACACACCGGCCTGCTCGTTCTGGAAACAACTCTAAAAGCAACGTCGCCAAACTGGAGATCGCCAACGATTCAAAGCTGATCCAGGCCATTCAGACGTCAGTTCCCACTGTGCCTACGAATGCGGCTGAACACGAGTCGCTTTCCGGTGAGGGTGTTCCCGAACTTCATCAAACCGTTGATACGACCTATCCCTTGTTGGGACCGCGAATGAAGGTCCAGGGTTCGGTCGTAATGCAGGCGGTCATCGGGTCCGATGGAAACATCGAAAATCTGCGCGTAGTCAGCGGCCCAGCCATCCTCACCGCGGCAGCACAACAAGCGGTCCGCCAATGGCGGTTCAAGCCCTATCTCCAGAACGGAACGCCGGTCGAAACCAAAGCCACAATCACTGTCAACTTCTCCATTCAAATCTCCGACAACCCGGCGAAGACGAGCTAATTAGCCCGCCCTCCTGAATCGCAAGAAGGTTCCTAACCTTACGTCAACAATATCGCGTGGTTACACCTTGCCAGGGCAGCGTTATTACAAGCCCCCGCACGCGAAAGGCGTCACCGACGAACACCAGGCGACGCTGCTGCTGGACTGGCAGAGTTGAATGCCCTTACAATCAATACGCTGGATTATGTCTTCGTTGGGCACCGCTGTAAGTCCTCGACGACAAAGGTGGGGCGCGTAGCTCAGTTGGTAGAGCAATGCCCTTTTAAGGCATGGGTCGAAGGTTCGAGCCCTTCCGCGCTCACCAGATTCTAAGCGGCCTGGATTCTAAGCGGCCTGGCGAAGCTCTTTTCGCGCATCGTCCACGTTTTCTCCTCCGCCTTGCTCCATGACCGACTTCGCCGTCTCCGCTGTTTTTTCATCATCGACATTGGCAATGATCAGCGACCGTCCTCGCTTCAACAGTTCTCTATAAAAAGAGATGTCGTCCTTCGGCACCCCGTTGTCCAAAGCATGTTCCGTCACTTCTCCGGCCTTTGCGCCAACAGCCGCTCCTCCCAGACCCAGCACTGCGGCTGCGCCCAATCCGATGGCAAAGATCATGCCAACGCCGGGAACCAGCACACTGGCAAGCGCGGCTCCGCCGGCCAAACCAGCGCTGGCTCCGATACCTCCACCTAACAAGGCGCCCGCCGCCATGCCCATGCCGTCAGCCTCAGCATCTGTTGTAGGAATTTTTTCCAGGCTCGCGTTCACCTCAGTTCCATCTCCTCTACCCGGCATTGGTTCCGCCGTCAGAAAGATGACGGATTCACGGCGGATGCCTTGATTCAACAACTGGGAAACCGCCTGTTCAGCGGTAATACGTGTCTGAAAGATTCCAACTACGCTTTCCATAATTGTTCCTCCTTTGGGGGCCAAACCAAGTCCGGCACCTGCAATGCCGTAATTAGGATGCGTGCCCCGTACAGGAGTTGCCGCCGTTCCGCTGAGCGAGAATACAATCTCTTATGGCAAAGTTTGCTTTCGCTGGAGCCGGCATCGCTCTCCTTCTCATCATTGCGATTCCGGGCTTTGGTCAGAATTCGGCCTCTCTGCCACTGAATCAACCCTCTTCTGTTCCCGACCTGACGCCCGGCGCCAATGGAAATCTTTCTCAGGAACAAATGCGGCAATTGTTTCGCATCGTTGCCGCCAAAGACCAGGAAAACGACAAGTTGCTTCGTGACTACACCTACGTCGAACGAGACGTGCAGAACAACTTGGATGGCAATGGGAAAACGAAGTCCACTGAAGTAAAGACTTACGAAGTGCTCGAGATTTATGGCGAGCAGGTGCAGCGGCTGATCGCGAAAGACGACAAGCCTCTCGATGCCAAAGATGCTGCGAAAGAGGAAGAAAAGATTCAGAAGATTATCGACAAACGCAAAAACGAATCGGACGAAGACCGCGGGAAGCGGGAAGCGAAAGAACAAAAGGATCGCGAGGAGGAACGAAAATTTACCAGCGAAGTTGCCGACGCCTATGACTTCCGCCTGGTGGGAACCGAAACGATCGGCGGCCGCGAAGCGTGGGTAATCGACGGCGAGCCGCATCCCGGCTTTGAGCCGCATCTCAAAGAATCAAAATTCCTTCCCAAATTCCACGGACGAGTCTGGATCGACAAGAACGATCTGCAATTGGCCAAACTCGATGTAGAAGCGATCGACACCGTGTCTTTAGGCTGGGTGCTCGCCCGCGTTCACAAAGGCACGCGCGTCATGCTCGAACAAACCAGAGTGAACGACGAAGTCTGGCTGCCGCAACACGTGACTTTCAAACTCGATGCCCGAATTGCACTATTCAAAGGCTACAAAATGGACGGCGATCAGACCTTTCGCGACTACAAGAAATTCCGCACCTCGGCAAAGATCGTCGGAATGGAGGAAGTCAAACCATAAATTGCGCGCCTCGGTCGTAGCCAATTGCGGTTTGAATTTCTGTCAGGCAGGTTTTGTTTTGCGCCACGATCTAAGATTGAAGGCGTAAAGAATAATGCAGAACAAATTCGCCGGAATGAAGCCCAGTTGCGCGGTCTGAAAGCCAATCACGCAAACTACCACACTGTTGACTCCAGCTAAGATCCAGCCTTCCCAATACCGTTTGCCGATAAGGATTGTGGAAACTACGGTGAGCACGCAAGAAACGTAATCCAGACGAAACACGACGCAGAAAAACCTCCGGTACCGTTATTATTAGCATGCGGAATGCCCTTTTCCGGGCATAACGTAGTAGTCACGGTCACGTTGGTAATGGCCTCAATGGCGACCACGGCGATGTGGGCGAGTCGCTTCACAAACTGATGAAGGAATGCGCGGAATGAAAGTTCTCACGGAATACTTGAAGTTTCACACCAAGACGCATCGCGCCTACGTGCATATCACGCCGCAGGTGGAGGAGATCGTCAAGAAAAGCACAATCAAAGAAGGCATGGTGTTGGTCTCCGCCATGCACATCACGGCGGGAATCTATGTGAACGATAATGAGAACGGTCTTATTGAAGACATCGACCAGTGGCTGGAACATCTTGCCCCGTTTCGCAAGAACTACAAGCATCATGAGACTGGTGAGGACAATGGCGATTCGCACCTGAAGGCGCTGCTCATTCATCACGAGGTCATCGTCCCGATCACCGCCGGCAAGCTTGATCTGGGGACATGGCAAAGAATTTTCTATGCGGAATTCGATGGCCAGCGGGACAAGCGTGTGATTGTAAAGGCAATGGGAGAGTAGACTGAGGAGCCAGATGTCTGGCCGTTTGGTTGCTTGCAACAACGAGGAGAACAATGAGTTCAGAAGAACTTCAGGAATTACAGGAAAACGCGGAACACGCCAAGCACAATCCGATGATGGCGCCGGTTTCGCTGACCATGGCCGTGCTCGCTGTGGTCGTCGCAGTCGCCGCGCTGCTGGGGCATCGCGCGCATACTGAAGAAGTTGTCCTTCAAGCCAAGTCTTCCGATCAGTGGGCTTTTTATCAGGCCAAGAATATTCGGCGCCACACAGACGAGCTTTTCACCGATCTTACCTCCGTTACTCCGACGACCGACGCTGCGGCTCTGGGCAAGCTCCGCGAAAAATACTCGAGCGAGGCGGAACGATATAAAGGCGAGCAGAAAGAGATTGAAGACAAAGCTAAAGAACTCGAACAGGAAGTTACTACGGAGCGAAAGCGGGCTGACCGCTTCGATCTGGCAGAGGTGTTTCTCGAAATAGCCTTGGTCATCACGTCGATCACGCTGCTTTCGGGCCGCAGAATTTTCTGGAGTGTCGGAATTGTTTTGGGTGTCGTGGGTCTTATTGTGGCGGGTGCGGGGCTTATAGCGCTCTGAGAGCGCAAACACTAATTCTCAGCGTTTAGGCATAGCCGTCTTTTCTCCAAACTGCCCAATCATCGCGAACGGCTTTGATCATCTCGCAGGCGGCTTCGTGCAACCACTTCCCTTTTTGCTTTTTCAGGTGGCGGAGAATCGTCTTTCGCGCGGTCTTCGTACCCAGATGAATATTCGCCGTTTCCCAGCCCATAGCGTGCAGCAGTCGCAACTCTGAACCGGGTGCACGCAGCGTCGCCAACTCGATCCGCGAACAATGCGGGCCAAGCCGGCGAACAATCCAGTGGCCGCGCAACTGCACAAACGGATCCGGACAGCGCACCGCAGTCGCAATAATGGTCTGATACAAAATGTCCGAGGGTCCTTTGTCCTGTGCCCAGTGACACCCCGAAGGCACCAGCGCCTTGGCTTCGCGAGCGATTTTGCCCCCATGCCATTCGGCAATGGCAACAAAACGTTGATGCCCCAGGCTTCCCAAGCCTGCCACGCGCTTGACCACGCGGCATGGAACATCCCGCTGCGGCATCAGATGGTTCAACGCATCGAGCGCGCTGAGCGGAACTTTCTGTCTTGTCGTGGGTAGCGCATCCATTTTCTGCCAAAACCTTACCGGGTCTCGGAGTTCGCTTTCCGCAATCTGCCGCAGCCATGTGTGGGCTTCCCCCAGCACAAACGGGCGTCCCTTTCCCTCCATCGATGCAACGTAGCCATCGAGGATGGAGTCGCAGATATTTTTCTCAGTCAGCGCGAGGTGTCCGCCTTCCGCCGCAAGGATGGCACTCACCGCCAGCCGGACCAGATCGTTGGCATAGGACATGGGAAAAGCTTCGTCAAAGTCGTTGACGCCCCAGATCAAGCGCCCTTCGATATCGCGCCAGGTCCCGAAGTTTTCCACGTGCAGATCGCCGACCGCCAGCACTTGAGAAGCCTTCGCCAATTCAGGACAAACGGTCGGCCAAATTTGCGCCCAGCGATAGTAAGTGGCGCGGAGAAATGGAAAGACGCCTTCTTTCATGCTCCGATGCTTAAGCTCGACATCGGCACGCACCAGACAGGTACGAAGACCAAGCCACTCTTCGAACTGCCGGGTTGCCTTAACCACGTTCATAAGGCGCAATGATAGGCCGGAACTTAGGCGGCTGGCAAAGCCGAAGCGCGGTTCGCTCACGTCACCGTGTGCAGAAAGTTGCAGCCGCGAACCAATCGACAAAACTCTAGTAATAAAAAATATGCTAAATAATCGTCTTTATGTGACGGATATCACAGCCATCCACAGGGGTGTTGTCCTAATCTCGACCCATGAAGCAGGCCTTCTGATTACAAATCGCCCGGCCCCACTCCCCACTCGGACCCCAAAGCCGTTTCCCACGACGGCTCGGGGCCGGGCGCCCGAAGGCTCTCAATCGATTACCGATTGTTGGTTTCTGATTGCTGAATGAACCGCGAGACTTTCAGTCGACAATCAGCAATCACAAATCAGCAATTTGGTACTGTAGGTCGTTCAGCCCAATCCCCAGTTCAGTCCGCGGCGACATTGGAACTGCCAGCGCCGCTTCTCAAGTCCGCAGCCAGCAACCGATGAAATAACTGCTCCCCTGCTTCGCGCCGCACCGAAAGCCGTCCCGCGCCATAGGCCCGTGACTTTAGCCCTCGCTGTACATCTTCGCAGATCCCCAAATCTTCATCCTGAACTTGATTGCCCACGTTCACCGACTGCTCGTTGTACGCTCGCGCCGCCTCGCTGACATCGCTGAAATAAAAATCGAAGACCACCGCGCAATGGTCAGCATCAACAGGAATCACATAATTTGTGTCCATGTAGCCGGCGTAGCAGTTGATCATCAGGTTGGGATATTGCCAGAAATACCAGGCGCGATCGCCTTTGCGGGTCGCTCCGGTGGCGGCGTCTTCGGTGGACGCCACCATGGGGCTGGATTGCAGGCAGTAACGATCCTCATTTTCGATCGTGTATTGCTTGTAATCGAGGACCGAATTCAATCCCTTGTGCAGGTGGGGAACGTGATATCCACCATCCAGAAAGTTGTCGACGAATACCTTCCAGTTGCAGGCAATGTTATATGTTTTGCGGTCGAAGTGGTGCAGCTTGCTAATGCCGAGCGGGGCGACACGCGGCGCGAGCCCGCCCAGGAATTCTTGCAAGGATGCAGCCGCCGGATCCAAATTCACAAATACAAAGCACTCCCACGTATCGACACGCACGGGAACCAAACCGTTTTGGCCGCGATCAAAATTCTTTACCCCTTCAAACTCCGGCATGCCTTTCAACGATCCGTCGAGCCCGTAATTCCAGCCGTGATAGGGACAATGAAGAAGAGAGGCCTGTCCGCACGGCTGAGTCACGACCGCCGCCGCGTGATGGCGGCACACGTTATAAAAAGCACGCAACACCTTGTCATTGCCCCGCACAATGACAATAGGCTCGCCGGCCAATATTGTGGAAACAAACTCCCCCGGCTTCTGCACCTGATCGGTGCGGGCCACCAGTTGCCAGGTTCCTCCGAATACGTTCATCCGTTCCAGTTCAGCGATGCGGGGATCCACGTACCAGGGCGCAGGAATTGTAGAAGCCTCGGCTAGCGGGGCTTGATCGTCGTAGGCATCCAGGATTTGATCGAGAGAGAGCACGTTCATAGTGTGTCTTTAGGCGGAAAACGCTGCGTACTCCCGCCAGACATGATACTGCGAACTATGCTCTCCCGAGAAACGCGAAAGCGGGTAAATTGCTCGTACTTCGTCCGGATATCTTTTTCGCGGGCCGTTAACCCGCATTCCTCATTCGAGGCTCTTCTGCATGCACCAGAGGCACATCCACCAGGTGCTCGCTGAGGAACCACGATTGCAATTCATTGGCGCGAAGCACATCGCTGACCGCAAGATCATTTGTGCCATCGTCGCCAAGTTTATCCGCCCGCTCCGCCAGCTCGCGGCACTCCCGAATGATGACCTGATGCGCGTCGATCAACCGGGAAATCTGCACTGGAACTTCTTCCCTGCCCCGCGGCGGCCTTTCAATCTGCGTGGTTTCGGCAACGTCTGCGGCCATGGCCAGCGATATCCCGCCCAGCAATTGAATGCGCTCCGCAATAGTGTCGACAATTTCCACCTGCTCGCCGTAATGCTTATCGAATAGCAGATGCAATTGATAAAAGGTCGGCCCAGCAACCTGCCAATGCGACTTCTTATAAAGATCGCGCAATGTCATGCTGTCCGCCAACAATTGGTTGAGATGTTCCGTCATTTCCAGGCGAACCGGTTCTTCCAGTTCGAGCGGCAACATATGCGAAACCGTTCCATACTCCTGAATCTCGCGCGCACGCTGATGCAGCCGCGGCTGTGCGCTGACTTTGCTGTTATTTCCGGAAGCTTCCTTTTTTGCCATATTTGCGTTCTCCGTTACTGAATAAATTCTACGCTTGCGAAACCGCCTGGGTTCGTGGGCGGTGTCATTCGTTAGCCTGCGGTTGTATGGATGCCGGGAGGTGACATAGGTTTCTGCTTTTTCGTGCAAACCTTTCCGGGGCATGAGAATGGCGGGAGTGATCGTCGTGAACGCTAGCCTGATCCTTACGAGCATCCGACTGCGGTTTGACGCTAACGGAAGGGGTTGCTATCATCGAACTGCGGGGTGGAGCAGTCTGGTAGCTCGTTGGGCTCATAACCCAAAGGTCGGTGGTTCAAATCCACCCCCCGCAACCAACTTCCACAAGCAAGGTAACGAAGCAGACATGGCAAATCATTTTTCCGCGCTCAAACGCGCCCGTCAAACCGAACGCCGCACCGCGCGCAACCGCGCCAACGCTTCACGTCTCCGCGGCACTCTGCGCGAATTGCGCGAGACCATCGAAAAAGGCGACAAATCCGTCGCCGAAAAAGTCTACCGCACCACCGTGTCGGTCCTCGATAAGGCCATCCAAAAAGGCACACTGCACGAAAACACCGCCTCGCGCTACAAGTCCCGCCTCGGCAAACGCGTCATCGCGATGAAGTAAATGGTTGCTCGGCAAGGGCACGGCCTTCAGCCGTGCCGACAGAGCCAATTAAGACGAAGGCTTTAAAGCCCCTGAGCGCCCGGGTTCACATCACCACTTCGGCGGCAAAAATCCCGTCTCCCGGCAATCCTTCACAAACGCCTCGCCGAATTGCGCCGTCAGCATGCGTTCTTCTTTCCGCGCCTTGATCCGATACCCAATCATGATAAAGCAAACATCCAGAGAGCTTCGATTAGATGACGCCAGGTCATAGGTTCAGCCCTTCAAGCGGGTAAGAGCAGATTTTTCACGCCTAGATTACGACTGTCTTGTGGCTACGCATCGGTGTCCTTTTGCTGAAGTTCCCCATCCGAATTGAGAAGGCGGGGGTTAAGAGGCAATGTCAGCTTGTAACCGAATGGATATTCGCCAATATCCGTCCGGATAGGCGAAGGCTAAAGATTCACTTCGATCCGAGATTAGCCTCTCGCGGTATGTGGTTGTAAGCGCGGACAGAGTTGCATGCGCTCTTACCCGCGCCGGGTTGGCAGCTGTATTGCAGTGTCAACGCAAGGCTCCCGAAAGGAAGAGGCAGAAAAGCTATCGTCTGCTATATCCCTCGAAGGAGTTCCATGAAAATGGATCTTCTTAAGTGGTTTCGGCGAAAGCCCAACTCGGATATCGCGGACAGCACTCCGTCGGCGTGGAATCCGCTTCCGGATTTTCCTCGAGCTGTTGACGATGCATTGCGTCTGCTCGTATATGCAGCCGAAACCGGAAAGACTGTCGACGACACCACTCGCACCAGCATCTTGCGTGCGAAGGTTGCCTCCAATGCTGGCTGGGATGAGACGATAGCCGCCAATTTGCTGGCTGCTCTCACGAAACTCGCCGCCGATCTGAGCCCCGTTACCGCTGAAAGTCTCGAAGCATCCTGCGGCAAGCTGACCAAGCCCACCATTACAACCTTACGCTGGTGGGCTCTCATCCTGGCAATTCCGATCATTCTCTTTTCAGTGCTTGGTTTCGTGACTTCTTCCCTATCGAGTGCCATTAGCACTAATGTCGCTACTGCGAATGATCTCCTGGTCAAGCTCAGGTCGGAACTCGGAACTCCAGCCGCGCCCTCAGCCGGAACTTCCGACAATCCTAAGCTTCCTGCAGGGCTTAACGAAGGGGATGTAATAACTCAACTTCAGCAATACGCCTCAACCATCCGCGCAATCGACGCTCGATCCCGGCAATTGAATATGCTTGTCTTTGGCGCTGAACGGGATCCTTTTGCCAAGTACCGATGGCATCGAAAATTGAGCGAAGGTGATAAGGGAAATGAAGAGAACCAGCAAGTACTCAAAGATAAATTCCAATTGCCTGTTGGCCTGCCCAACATGCCCAAGGCTCTGGATAATCTAACCAGCACGTATCAGGACGTTCGGTCCTTCGCCCAGGACGTTCTCGATCTGGTTTCGGTTTCCTATGGCGCGATTACCACCTGCCTGCTGCCTATTCTCTATGCACTTCTGGGCACCTGCGCCTATCTCTTGCGCTCCTTCGAAGAGGAATTGAGAACCATGACATTTACGCCAACCTCCAGGGCTAATTGGGCCCGGTTTCTCATCGCTGGCATTGGCGGAGCCGTAGTTGGCCTCTTTGGCAATTTCTCCATCACCGAAGGAGCCTCTATCTCACCCCTCGCCATAGCTTTTCTGGTGGGATACGCCGTGGATGTATTTTTCTCCTTCTTGGAAGGTTTGCTCCAGTCGTTCACCAAGCCCAAGACCGGAGCAGCTTCAAAAGCCATCGCAGCGTCCTAAAACGAATAATACGCAGGCAGTCTACCCTCCACGGTTTGAGCGCGTATCCGCAAAGCACCGCTCGTCAGCCGTTTAGGGCACCATCACATCGATCTGATTCGAGTAAATGCTCTCTTCCCCTTTGGAGTTCACCGCCGTAGTGGCGTAGAAGTAGGAGCCTTTAGAGACGGTTTTATCGGTATAGTCAGTGCCCGAAACCAGGCTCGAATTCATCTTGACGTAAGAACCGTTCGAAGTCGTACGCCGGTAAACGTTGTACCCCGACACTTCTGATGTACTGGCGTTCCAGGAAAGACTTACGAAGGGCGTGGTGCCCGCGCCGGTCAAAGGCTCCGAGGTTGCGGAATTCGTGGCATTGCTGGCAAATGAGAGCTTACCGGAATCTTGTCCGCTTTTTGCTGGCGTGAAGGTGACATTCACGGACACGCTCTTCCCCGACGCGATCGTCAACGGAAAATCCTTGCCCGGCACGGCAAACAACGAACTGCTGCTGGATGCAGATGAAACGATCACGCTTCCACCACTCGCGGTCAGCTCCGCCGTCTGCGTCCCCGTGCCTCCCACGGCCACATCGCCGAAGTTGAGCGTGGAGGGTGTAATCGTTAGCTGCGATTTGCTCGTACCCGTCCCTGTACCCGATACTCCAAATGCCTGATCGACGCCGCTGCCAACAACCGTGACGTGCCCGTCTAACAAACCTGTCGCCGTGGGCGTGAAGGTCACGCTGACATTCACATGCCCACCCGCCGCCACAGCCTGCGGCAACTTCAACTTTTCAACTACGAATTTGCTATTGCTCGCTTCCACGCTTGAAATTGTGAGGCTCTTTGTGCCGTTGTTGGTTACGGCAATAGTAAGAGTCTGGCTCTTACCAATCGCGACATCGCCGTAGCTCAGGCTGCTCGGCGAGAACTTCAATTCGTCGCTGGCGGCTCGCAGGGGCGACAGCAACATCGTCACCAACATGGCGAGCACGACCACAGCAACAGGAACGGACAGACGTTGAGTATTCGACCGAAGGATTCCCATAAGGGGAAAAGCTATAATTTCCGGCCAATCGGCGGGAAGATGCCAGAAGGACATCCGGGTTCCCGAAGCCCGCAGGCAGTTCCGCTAAACCCCGCTTGTCTTGAGCCCTGTCGAAGGGTCATAAGCTCGGGGGTAAACAATCAAGAGAAGAAAAAATACCGTCGGGACGGCAGAAACATCTCAAGACATCATAAGAAACCTTTGCCTTCTGCGACGATAAATGTAATCCTTCGCGCGGGAGAAATGCCCCATGTGCTTTTCAGCGACAGCGAACTTTGTCGGCAGCGGAGTTCTGGGCGCAGTCGGCGTCGTCACATTGACAAAGGTCAAGCACAGACGCGAACTGCTCTTCGCCGCGTTGCCCACACTATTCGCCATTCATCAATTCATCGAAGGATTCGTCTGGCTCGGCCTGGATGGAATTCTCTCGCCCGCGGTCACGCACGATATGGGCGCGGCCTTCATGCTCTACGCCCAGGGATTGCTCCCATTCCTATTGCCGCTCAGTGTGTTGCTGTTCGAGCCTGACGCAAAAAGCCGCCGCCGTATGTTTCCCTTCCTCGTGCTCGGCGCAGCCACCACGCTCTACATTTTATGGGCGCTGACCGCTTTCCCAACGCAGATCTACGTCCGGGGAAACAGCATCGTGTACATCAATCAAGCCACCAACAACACGGCAGTCGCCGTGCTCTATGTGATCGCCACCTGCGGGTCGCTGTTTTTCTCGAAGATCAAAATGATGGTCACCTTCGGCGTGGCTAATCTGGCGGTCATCCTCGTCGTGATGGCGTTCAAGCGCTACGCCTTCACGTCGCTGTGGTGCGCCTACGCCGCCATCGCCAGCATAATCATCCTCGCCTACTTCTGGGCAAGCCACGAGGAGCGCCCGTTCCGCTATGCATAGATACGGCGGCGCATCGAGTGGGTCTGCGCCGCCGTTAGAAAGCTAGAACCAAAACAACGCACGCCTTCAGTTCTCGATCTCTTCCTCCGTCTTCCGCCAAATATCCAATCCCTGAAACCCCTGTGCCAGCGCGCCAAGCGTGGCCGGCTGAGAAGGAATCGCCATGGGCAAAGATTCCCCGACTTCCACCGGTCCGCTGGTCTTGCCGGTGGTAATGGGCTGGTTGGGAACCGTCTCATACGCATAACCGTTGAGCACGGCCTTACTCCCATTTAACGTCACGTGAGCCCAACCGTAGTGAGTCTGTCCATTAATCAGGAACTTGAGGCCCAGGAAAGCGCCTCGCGTCCGCTTTCCAAATTCACAAAACACAAAAGGTCCGGAATACGCTGTCCCTCCCGACCCCCACAGTTCAAGTGACTTGTCCTGGAAATCCGCTCCCGGCCCCACTTTCACCCCCGGAGGCAACGCCGCGGCGCACGCCCCTCCTTTGCTGCTCTGCACGCTCCAAATTGCGTTCCCCGTTTTCGCGGGATCGATCTCCAGGCCTTCCTCGTGGTAGCCCAGCGGCTTTCGCACCGCGCCATATTGATAGAAGTAAAAGCCAAAATCAGGAACTCCGTCGTGGTTGAGATCGAAACTGACGCTCTGGTCCGCGGGAATCGTGAGATTCGCAGCCGTGTAAACGATCTTTGCCTCCGCGGACTGGGACGCGGCGATCATCCCGACTCCTGCGGCTGTGGCTGCGGCAGTGTATGCGACGAGTCGGCAATCCAGCTTATTGGGTAAGCGAGCTTGTTTTCTTTTTTGGTTTGAGTTCGAATCAAGAATCGGCCGAGTCATAGAAGTTCTCCTAGTCAGAGCAAAGTCCGAGGAAGTTCAGAGCAAGTAAAGGCTATGCCCCAGCCGAAGCTGAGGTTGAGGGAGGGCCACAATCTTGACGGAGTTGGTTGGGCTTGTCAAGCGCAAGCCGATCCAACAAAATAGACGCTGCACAAATTTCCGCCGTTGAATCGAGCGAAATGGCTGACGAAAAAATCCTGATCCCCGCAAAAGACCTCGCGGCAAAGAACAAAACAAATTTTCCCAATGAGAGCGCCGAATACCGCACCGCGCGCAACGCCCTGCTCGCGGAAGAACTTGAACTCCGCCGCCATATCGAGCGCGTGGCCGCCCAGCGCCGGGCCTTGCCTCCCGGCGGAAAGATTCCGGAAAACTACGAGCTGATCGGTGAGACCGGAGCGGTGCGCTTGAGCGACATCTTCGGCGACAAGCAAACTCTGCTTGTCTACAGTTACATGTTTGGACCGCAGCGGCAGCGGCCCTGCCCGGTATGCACCTCGATGCTCTCCTCCTGGGACGGCGCGGCCAGAAACCTCCATCACCGCGCCGCGCTCGCCGTGGTGGCGCGTTCCCCCATCGAACGCCTCATCGCTTTCAAGAAGGAGCGAGGCTGGCAGAACCTGCACCTGTATTCAGATACGACAGGCAACTACACGCGCACCTACGTGAGCGCCGAAGATGTGGACGTCCCGGCCTTGAACGTATTCACGCGCCGCGACGGCACGATCCGCCACTTCTGGAGCGGCGAGATGGGCCCCGACACAGCCGATCCCGGCCAGGACCCGCGCGGTGCACCCGACATCGACCCTCTCTGGACCATCCTCGATCTCACACCCGAAGGCCGCGGCGCAGATTTCTATCCCAAGCTGGACTAACGAACGCTTCCCATACGCTTCACATGAGAAGCGAAGCGCACATCCCTGCTAGCGGAAGCGCAGTTCAGTTGGCAGCAACGTGGAAGAGGCGGCGCTTGGCGGTAACGTGGAAGAGCGGCGCTTCAGCGCCGCGTCAGGCGTCCAGAGGCAATGGGGCTTCAGCCCTGGTGGTCGTATTTGGGATGCCGAGTCGGCGGCCTGACCCGGACTTCATGCGACCTGCGCGAATAGGAGCCGCACGAACTCCTAATGACACCGCTCCCCGATGATGGCACAATAAAGACGGCGAAGACAATGAGTTCCCAAACCACCAGCCCGAACTCCGAAGCCGCGATCCTGGCCCGCCTCATCCAGATCGGACAAGAGGAACTCCCGCGCGCCGCGGCGGAATACCTGCTGTCAATTCGCTTCGACGAGCGCGACACCGCCCGCATGAATGAACTCTCCGAATTAGCTCGTCAAGGCAAACTCACCGGTGAAGAGCAGGCCGAGCTTGACAGCTACCTGCACGTCAGCAACCTTCTGGCCGTGATGCAGTCGAAAGGGCGCCGCGCCCTTCAGCGCTCGGCCCAATAACCGCCCGCCTAGCGCGTGCGTCGCAACTGGAACGTCAGAGCCCGTACAAGAGGAACCTCAACATGAAGAACAACGACGTCGGACTCGAGCTCTTCCACCGCCAGTGGGAAAAAGCTTCCACCCAGTTCGAGCCAATCCTCGGCATACAGGAGACGCTGTGCCGGTCGTCCCGGGCAACGGCCGCTGCCGCACTCGAAGCGATCTCAGTTCCGCAGAAGGCGATTCAGGCAATGACGGCCACGCTCGAACCGATCTTCGCCCAGCTAAAGGCTATGCAAGAGGCTGCAGCGGCGATACCAATTGCCGTCGCTTACCTTGCTCGAGAAGCGGCACAAGTCGGACGAGCTTTCCAAGAGAGCGGACAGCTAATCTTCGAGCAGTTCCACCAAGCCTTCGTCGAGCTTCCGCCACGTACCCAAGAGGCTCTCTTGCTGCTCGGCGAGCACGGCTGGTATCTGGATCTAGAAATGGACATGCCCACACTGTGGGAACTGGCGACCACCCTTTCCGAAGGCAAGGCGGAGGATGCGGAAGATGCACTGGCCAAGCATTTCGCCGATCGAAGCGCCGAAATTGAAGAATCAATCATCATAAGTTCCCAGATCGTGGGCACATAGTACGGGCGGCATTTGACGCTTATCGAATGGGACAATACGAACTCTCCATCCCCGTCCTTCTGACCCAGACTGACGGGATATGCAAGCAAGTGGCGGGGCAGTACCTATTTATGACGCACGGTCACAAACCCCGCATCGCTATCTACGTGCAGCAGATTGCAGCCAATCGCTTTAGGGCCGCCCTACTAAGCCCCCTTACTGAGGTGCTTCCGATTGGCGCATCGGAGCATCAACGACCGAAGGACTTCACGGCCCTGAACCGGCATATGGTCTTGCACGGCGAGTCGCTGGATTACGGAAGCAAGATCAACAACCTCAAGGCGATCTCGCTGATTAATTATGTTGTCCAGGTCCTTGAGCCGAGAAGAAACCCCACACATAGTTAATAGGGCCCCAGGGGCCGGCGCTCTGCGCGAACGATGACTGATGCGGGCCTACCTCAGCGATCTTGGGAGGAAAGACCGCACCCAAATGCTAAAATCTGCTCATGGCCGAAGCCAAATCAACGGTACCGGAGCCAGTCGAGAAGAAAGAAAAGCCGCCGCTTACAGCCGAGGATTTCGTTACGAAATGGCCGCTGTACACACCATTTGACTTTCAAGAATACAAATCCCCAGACCGAATCAGCTTTCACTGCCCAAGATGCTCGAAGGAAACCACATGGGCCATCTCCTTTCGAAGGGAAGAACGCCTTTTGTTTTTTATCGAATATCAATGCACACTTTGCGGTAGCGCCAACCTCTCCGTTGTTTATCGCATTTCAAAACGAGTTCCAAAAACCTACATGGGGCCAAGCGGCCAAGAAACGATGCACCTTGCGGCTCAGGTACAGAAGATTGGTCAGTTTCCGCCGCTCTCTATCGACATACCCAGGTCGTTGGAGAAGAATCTTGGACCCGAAGCTACTAACTTGTACAAAAGGGCGCTGATCGATCGAAATGAGGGACATGGGCTTGGCGCTGTTACCTATATCCGCAGGGTCGTGGAAGACAAGACGGACGAACTGATCGAAGTCGTAGCGCAGCTCGCGGAAACCCAGAGTATTGATCCGGGCATCGTCGCGAAGATTCGGGCAGTGAAAAACGAGCGAGCTACCTACGAAGAGAAGTTGAAGATAGCCGCAACGGTGCTGCCAGACTCATTGGTAGTTGACGGTGCAAACCCGCTTGGCGTGTTGTACGCGTTGGTCAGTCAAGGCGTACACAACTTGAGCGAAAAGCAGTGCATCGATATCGCCGATGAAACCAAGAGTGTTTTCGAGTTCACGTTCACGCACCTGCGCGCAGAGACTAAAGTGCGACATGATTTCGTGGACAAGGTCAAGAAACTGGCCGGAGTAAAGGTCCCAGCTCCACAGCGAGGGTAACGTCAGAACTCGAGGGTGCGGCTGGTCTGTGACCAATTTCTCGCACGTGAAAAACGGGCCGCGCCACTCTGTCGCGTTAAAGGGATGGAGGTCCTCGGTGATCGTACTTTCCGACCAACGCCGCATCCGTGTCCTACTCATTTCCCATAACGGAATTCCGTCCGCCCAACGACCACAATCTCATTGACGCCACTTCCTCACCGCTGCGATCCTAACCCTATACGCAAATCGTGCTCGCTCTTTGAAAACTAAATAGCAATCCGATAACTCTCGTAAATAGAATAATTTGCGGAGAGAATGATTAAATTATGCGGGATTCCGCGAAGCAAACGGACCTAAGCCCTTACTCCCCAAATATTTATCGATATCTCCTTTGCTTAGAAGAATTTACGGTCGCAGCCTCGGATCAATTCGGCGCAACTCCAATAAAATGAATAATTTACGAAAAATTGTTTTTCGTTTTTCGATCTGATTCGGAAGCGGGTTAGCTGAGAGCTGACGGCTGAAAGCTGACACCTTAGGAGCTAGTAGCTGATCGTCTCCTGCATCCACCCCGGAGCCTCAACCACCGTCGAAGCAGTCAAATCCATGACCAGCTTCTCCAGCACCATGCGCTTGCTCACAGGATTGGAGCGCAGCGCGAGATCGGCCTTGGCGACGAGGCGAATCGCGCGGGTCAGTTCGCGGCGGGATTTATAGCGGCGGGCTTGCTTGATAATGTCGTCTGCGGCAAACGGAGGCACGCGGAAGCCCTGCCACAGCGCCGCCCACAACATGCGCTGGTCGCGCACGTTGCGTTCGAGAATCACCAGCATCTGGCGAAACGTTTTCGCCAGCATGTAGATGTGGCCGATCGCCGCCTCTTCCCCATCGCCCGAGAGCAGCATGGCGTCGAGCACTTCGAGCGCGCGCACCCGCTCTTTCGCAGAGATAGCGTCGGTGAGTTCGTACAGCGAGCGCTGCTTGGCCGCCAGCACCATGGTCTCCACATCGCCCAGAGTGATGCGGTTCTTGGCGCCGACATAAAGCATCAGCTTCTCCAGTTCGTTGGAGATCATCATCATGTCGCCGCCGAGAGCATCGACCAGTTCGCGCGCGCCATCGGGTTCGATCTTCACCGGCTCGCTGCGGCTGGCGCAAAAATCGGAAATCCAGCGGACCGCCTCGCCCTCTTCCACCCGCGCCAGTTCGACGATGCCGCAGTACTGGCCCATGGTTTCGCGGATGCGCTGGTAGCGGTCTTTGTCCTGCATCTCCATTTTGCGCACGTCGGCGGGGATGCTGATGTGATCCGCGACGAAGACGATCAGCGCATCGGGATTGGGATTCTTGCAGTAGTCTTCGATGGCCGCGAGTTTTTCGTCATTCGATCCGCGGCCAAATAGATTTTTCACGCCGCGCACAAAAAAGACCTGGAATGGCGCCATCAGAGAAGGCGTGCGCGCGCGGTCAAGAACTTCAGCGACATCGTTATCGGCGAGATCGAATTCGAACAAACTGAAGTCGCGCAGATCGGCAGGAACGAGATGTTCGAGAATCGCGTCGCGAAATCGCTTGCGAAAGAAAGCTTCGTCACCCACAAACACATAAGCCGCACGCAGCGTGCGCGAAGAAATTTCGCTGACAAAGCGTTCGGCCTGGGCGAATGCGCGCATTCAAAAGATCTCGATGGAATGTTGCTCCAGAAACTCTAGCACTAGAAGCCCTCCAGAATGTTGGAGACAAGGGTGCGGGCAAAATCTTGCGAGAGTCGCCGGAACGCCGGCGAGTCTTCTTCAAAAAAGCTGTTGAGATCCTGCGAGACTTCATACTGCTCACGAAAAAGGTACGACGGATTTTGATACAGCACTTTTCCCTGCCGGTCAGTGAGTGAGACTTTCATGCTGACCACAATCAGCACACTGGCGGCTTGACCGGTGGTCGTGTTGTAAGTGAGCGGCGAGGACGAGGTCGAGAGCACGGTACCGCGCAGCGTGGCATCCGCGGCATCGCTGGTGTCGTTGAGCAAATGATAGTGCGTGCGCGTGGTGAACTCGCGCACCACGGATGCAGTCAGCATTTGTTCGATGTGGTAAGTGTTGGTTTCATTCTTGAACGACGGGACGGCGATGGTCTTGACGTTGTTGGGAAGTTGCACCGAGTGGCCGGCAGTGTGATAACCGCAGGAGGCCGCGGCGAGCAGCGCCGGCAGCAAAAGCAACAGCAGATTCCTCACCGGGCCTGTGGCCCCGTTCGGAATGACAAAGTTTGTGGTGGCGTTCGCAGCAGGCGCTGCGCGAGGAACTGAGCGGGTCATTGAATCTTTCCTATGGGCCGCGCGGCGGTCATGCTTTCTGCGCATTCGACGGCGCCGATGGCGCTGATTCGCAGATTGTCGATAGCGGCCCACAGCCAAAGGCTGTTCGGCTGCGCTGCGTCTTCTTTTATCGACAGGAGAATATCCGGTTGTCCGGCGGCGCTCACGTTACTGGGACCATCATCGTCAGAGCCTGGAATCAGGACGTGATCGCCGGCGAGCGCATCGCGCAGGGCGTTGAGATCGACGGATTGCGCCATCTCAAGCGAAAGAGCGAGCGAGTAACCGTGAAAAATCGGAGCTTGCGCCAGCAGCAAAGAAAGCGTCGGTGCAGCATCGCCGGCGATCTTTTGATAATGGCGAAGAATGCGCGCCTCGATCGAACCCAGTGCCGGCTGCGTTTTTGGGCCGTACTGGGCGATCATGTTGAAGGCGACCTGCGCGTCGTAAATGTCTTTTGGCAGCGGCTGGAAGGAAAGTAGGTTGACGGTTTGCTGGTGCAGCTCGTCCATGCCTTTTTGCCCGCGCTCGGAGGCCGGCTCAAAAACCGTGGCGACGGCGCGGCGCACCGCGCTGGCTTTGCGCGCGCGCAACAGCAGCAGAGCCAGAGCGACGGCAGCGGGATGCGCGGTGATGCACGGACCCGGCTGCAAATCGAGTGGAAGCACTTGCCCACGTTCGCGCTCCAGCCACAGCGAGCGCACAGTCGCTCCAGGTTCATACTCCAGCGCCGCGGAGAGATCGACGATTGCGCTGCCCGCGTCGCGGGCGTCCTTCCAACTCTTGCGCGTGCTCGCGGCGTCGGAAGCGAAGAAAGTGAAATCCACGTTTTCGAACTGCTCGGAACGTACGGCTTGGATGAAGCTGATCTCGTCGCCCAAAGCTTCGAGTTGCCCAATAGACTCGTCATCGTCGAGCAGGCGCACATCAACCGCGGGGAAGTTGCGCTCGTTGAGCATCTCAGCAACCTCTTTGCCCTTCAGCGACGCAGCGCCAACTATGGCCGCGCGATATAAATTGCCGCGAGGCGCAACGATTGGAGAAACCGGTTTGGGGGACGAACTCATGAGGTTTGCGAGGCCTCCTTGAACGCAGGCGGAGCCGGCGGTGACGGGCGCCGTCGAAAAATCCACTGCAAACGCCAGAAGACCCCGGAAAACATATAGAGCAAGGCGACGACGAACAGCATGGGACGGGAGAAGAACCAGATCCCGGCGAACAACGCGCCAATGAAAATGATTGCCCGGAAGGGACGCCGCGAACGAAAATCGATATCTTTGAAACTATAGAACCGCCACGTGCTCACCATGAGATAGCCGACCGCAGCCACCATGGCCAGCCAGGTGAGAGCGGTGTACCAGGATGCGATCGGATCGCCCGCTTCAAAATGCACGACGGCAGCGATGACTCCGGCGCCCGCTGGTATTGGCATGCCGACAAAATATTTCTTGCCCGGACGGCCCGGATTCGAGGGCTGCGGATTTGAAGTGATGTTAAAGCGCGCCAGGCGGCTGGCCCCAGCCATCAGAAACAGGAAGCTGGCAATAGCTCCCAACTGCGTAAGCTTGATGTGCCACTCGAGCCATTCCGTCAGCGCCACCGAGGGCATGAGGTGGAATCCCCAGGTGAAAGCGAGCATCGCCGGCGCCACGCCAAAGGTGATCACGTCGGCCAGCGAATCGAACTCTTTGCCAAAATCGCTACTGGTGCCGGTCATGCGCGCGATGCGGCCGTCGAGTCCGTCGAAGAGTACGGCGAAGCCAATCGCTTCGGCGGCGTAGTCGAGATGCTTGTACTCGGTGACTGTGGCTTGCATGACTTGCAGGATGGCCCAAAATCCGGCAGCCATATTTCCCGTAGTGAACAACGACGGGAGAATGTACATCCCCTTGCTCAGGCGACGACGCTTAGGAGGGATTTCCATCAGTTGGCTCCCTCCGTATGGAATGAACTACCGGCTGTGGTCAGTTCCGCTTGGCGGGGCAAGAAGGCGAGCACGGTGGCGCCTCCCTGCACGCGGTCGCCGATTTTTACGTTCAGCTCGGCGGCGGAATCGAACAGTACATCCACGCGCGACCCGAACTTGATGAGCCCCACGCGCTGGCCGCGCGCAACATGATCTCCTATTTTCAGATTGAAAACGATGCGACGCGCGAGCAGACCTGCGATCTGCTTGAAGACGACCGTTTGTCCCTCGCCTTCAACCGTGACGGTATTCTGCTCATTTTGTTCCGCACACAATTTGCTGCGAGCGTCGAGGAATTTTCCCTTCTGATAGCGAACGCTGCGAATGGTCCCGCTGATGGGCGAACGGTTGACGTGAACATCGAAGACACTTAGAAAAATGCTCATCCGGATGCGAGTGCCAGTTTCCGTTGTGATCACCGAGATGTCGGTCACTTTGCCGTCGCCAGGAGAAACTACGGCTCCGGGATTTTGAGGAATAGCACGCTCAGGATCGCGAAAGAACCAGAGCAAGAAACCCGCCAGCAGCAACGGGACGATCGCCCAAGCGGGATTGGTCAGCCAGCCAATCAGAATGGCGGCTGCAATCAGCGGCGCGGCGTAGAAATAGCCATCACGGACCATGCGAGATTTCAATTATAGAGCAGGGCAGCTTGCTGAATCCGATACCAGAATATTGACCGAAGGATGGCCAAAGCGATGCTCCAATCAGAGACCAGCAACCTTCGATCGGGGACGGTTTGGTGGGAACAAAAGCAGGAAGCCAAAACTGCAAACACACAAAACAGAAAAGGCGCTTTGCCAACCGGTCCCGTCTGCTCTACGAATGAACTACTCCCTCGGCGGCAATGCCGCAGTCGTAGCGCCGGGAAATCTTTTAGGCTACGTGGACGCCGTACTGCTGCCGGAACTGGCGCTCAATGGATTCCATCTGATCTTTGAGGCGCAGCTTCAGCTTCTTAAGCCGGGTTTCTTCCAGCTTTTCGTCTTCGCTGAGATAACGTTTTTGGGTAAGAGAATCGAGCCGTTTTGCGTACTGCGTATGCTCTTGAGCCAATCTGCGGAACTCCTCGTGATCGGTCATGAGCTGGTCTCTCTGAGTCAGCATCCAGCAGACCTCCAAACCGGGATTATGCGGTCAAGGTAGCACAGAGGATGGGCGGGTTCAATGCCAAAAAAATGGTGCAGTGGTCTCAGTGTGAGAAAAGGCTTAGGGCAGGCTGCGGCGATAGATAAGTGCATCTTCTGCGGGGCCTTGATAGTAGGCTCTGCGGCGGCCTGACAGAACGAAACCCAATTTTTCATAGAGAGCGCGGGCTAACTGATTCGATTCGCGGACTTCCAGAAATACCGACTCGCCATTGACTGTGCGAGCGCGGCGGAGGAGTTCTTGCAGCAGCCTGGTTGCCAGGCCGCGTCTGCGAACGGCGTTAGCTACGGCAATGTTTTCGAGCTCCCATTCGTGATCTACGTCGCGGGCGATGAGAAAGCCGAACAAGGCGGGCGAAGCGGAATTCAGTGCCGGAGATAAATCTGGAATTTCTTCGATCACAAGGATCAGCCGACGCGAACGGTTATCGTTCCCCTGATCTCCAAACGACTTCCGATATTGAAGTTCACTCCAGTGGGCGGCGGTGGCGCATAGCCGCTCCAGCGCGATGATGGCGGGAAGATCGGCGGCGATAGCAGGGCGAATGTTCAAGGGCAGTGGCCGGTGGTCAGTGATCAGTGGTCAGTGGTCAGTGGTCAGTGGTCCAGTACGGTTCAAGAACCGAGAGCGCTTCTTACGAAATTTTTAATAAGATTTCGGCGTCGGTGCGGCGGATGTAGTTGGCTTCCAGATTCTCGGGCGAGACTATATCTCCGGCATTTATTTTGCGCCAACCTAGCGCGGCGATCGATCCGGCATCTAGAACGTCAACTAGCGAGACGGAAACGCCAGCGGCTGCCGCGGCTTCGGACAGATTTTTATCCGAGGTCGCGAGAACCGATTGCCGGGCATTGGCAAATGCTTCGGCTTTCGTTAGCAACTGCTCCCTCACCGGAGTAGACGTGTCGCCGCTCACCTCGTATTCTCCTGCGTAAACTTCGCCGCGGCCCGCATCGAGGACGGCGATTACGCGGCCTTGTGAGTCGGCGGCGAGAGCGAGGGCTTCGAGCAGCGACACGGCTGCGATCGGCTTGGCTAAAACTTCAGCCAAAGCTTTGACGGCGGCGAGGCCGACGCGCAATCCCGTGAACGAGCCTGGGCCCGAGGCGACGACAAAACCGTCGATATCGTTCTTGGTGAAACCGTGCGCCGTTAGAAGGGCAGCAACTTGCGGGATGAGTTGCGCGGAAAATGCGCCTCCCGCCAGAGGAGCGACTTCGATGACTTCGACGGCGTTAAGGAGATTGTTTCCCTTAGCCGGCGACTGCGATGTGCGGGCTAGCGCAATGCTGCCCTGCCTGACGGAAGTATCGACCGCGAGAAGGAGCATGCTGAATTCTTGGCCTTATCCGTGGAATTCGCGAAAATCCGTGGCGCTCTTAACTTAGCCACCCACCAGCCTAGCCGTCCACCAGTTCGAGCAGCACTCCACCCGCGCTCGAAGGATGCACGAACACATAGCGATGGCCGCTCGCGCCGGTCTTGATCTCTTCCGAAACCAGGCGCACGCCGTCTTTCTTCAGCCGCTCAACGGCTGCGGGCAGGTCAGGCACGCGCAAGCATATATGATGCAGGCCTTCGCCACGCTTGGCGATGAAGCGCGCAACTGCCGAATCCTCAGAAGTCGCTTCGAGGAGTTCCAAGCGGCTTTCGCCGAGGGGAATCATGATCACGCGTACGTGTTCCTGCTCGACGGTCTCCTCTTCAGAAATGGAGAGGCCGAGTTTTTCGTAGATTCCCTTCGCCGCGGTCAGCGACTTTACGGCGATGCCGAGATGATCGATCTTAGGCATCAATTCTTCTCTTCTCTGTTCTTCTCTTCTCTGTTACCCATCGACCCAGCGCCCCCGGCAGCCTTCGCCGCAATCTCTTCGATCAAAGTATACGGGTCGCGCTTGTGCGCGGCGACTTCTTCAGCCATGAGTGCGAGATTGCCATTTGCCATCTGCGCTCGCGCTTTTTCCAGCATCGTGTCACGCAGCATTTCCACAAGACGTTCCTGCCAATGTTCGACGCTCTTTTTCAGCGCGCGATTTTCTTTTTGCAGGAATGATTCGTAGTCGAAGATGGCTGCATCTAGTTCTTTGACCCCCGTGCCCTCGCTGGCGACGGTTTTTATGATCGGAGGCGTCCAGTTGTCGTGACGCATGGCCAGCGATTGCAGGGTACGAATTTCGCGTTCCACGCGATCGGCGCCGTCCCGGTCGCTTTTGTTGATAACGAAAATGTCGGCGATCTCCATGATGCCGGCCTTGATGGTTTGCACATCATCGCCCATACCAGGTACGAGAATTACGACGGTGACATCGGCGAGGCGGACGATATCGACTTCATCCTGGCCGACGCCGACGGTTTCGATGAGAACGATGTCGCGGCCGGAGGCGTCGAGGACCGTTGCGACATCGGCGGTGGTGCGGGCCAACCCGCCGAGCGATCCGCGCGTAGCCATGCTGCGAATGTAGATGCCGGGATCGGAGAAATGTTCCTGCATGCGGATACGGTCGCCGAGAATCGCTCCGCCGGTATAAGGGCTGGTGGGATCGACGGCGATGATACCGACCGTGTGACCGTCTTTTCGGAAATAGCGCGCCATGTGATCTACGAGCGTGCTCTTGCCAGCGCCGGGCGAGCCGGTGAGGCCGATCACGCGGGCTTTTCCGGTATGCGGGAACAGAGCCTTCAGCAGATCGGACCAGCCGGGGGAGCGATTTTCAACGAGCGAGATGGCGCGGGCGAGGGCGCGGGCATCGCCGGAACGCAAGAGATCAATCGATGGCTGAAGGTCGCGACTCAAGTTGCCAGTGTAAAGGAGGCGGAGGGAAAGTAAAAACGTTCAGGTTGCTGTTGACCTTTTCTTTGGTTCAAGGAGACAGAATGTGAAATGGATCACGATTCACGTGCTCTCTCGTCTAAACTCATTCGTCAAGGAGAGCAACTTGCGCAAACTATCAATCTTGTTCGTGTTAATTCCGGGACTACTTCTCTCGCAGAATCCACCGCAAAAGAATCCGCAAGAAGGAACCGCCGCGACATCAAGCTCGCAAGATTCCCACATCCAGCGAATTGAAGCCCGAGTAGTCGATGCTCCGATGGGCGAAAAAGCGCCGCCACTTCAGATTGACCTTGCGCAACTAATGCAGACATACAACGTGCCGGGGCTAAGCATTGCGGTGATCGACGACTACAAGATTGTCTGGACCAAGGCCTACGGAGTGATTGGGACTCGCTCGCAGACTCCTGTGACTATGAAAACGCTGTTTCAGGCGGGATCGATTAGCAAGCCGGTTGCTGCGACAGCGGCGCTCGCGCTGGTGCAGGCGGGAAAGTTGTCGCTCGATGAAGACGTGAACCAGAAGTTGAAGACCTGGAAAGTGCCGGAGAACGAGTTCACAAAAGATCAAAAGGTAACGTTGCGAAGGTTGATGTCGCACACGGGCGGACTGACGGTGCATGGATTTCCCGGCTACGACATTGACGCGCCGATGCCCACGCTGGTACAGGTGCTGAATGGAGAGAAGCCGGCGAACACTGCTCCGATTCGCGTCGACTTGGTGCCCGGCTCACAAGAACGGTATTCGGGCGGCGGCGTCACCATCGAACAACTTTTGATGATGGACGTGACCGGAAAAGCGTTTCCAGAGCTTCTTCGCGAAACTGTGCTGTCGAAAATTGGAATGAACGATAGCAGCTACGACCAGCCTCTTCCCCCGGCTCGCGCAGCGCTGACTGCGACTGGAACGTATGGAGATGGAAAGCTGGTGCACGGACGATGGCACATCTATCCCGAGATGGCGGCGGCAGGCTTGTGGACGACGCCCACCGATTTGGCGAAATTTGCCATTGAGATTGCGCAATCGAGGAACGGAAAAACGAACAAAGTTCTTTCGCAGAAAACTGTCGAGGAGATGTTAACGCCGGTATTGCCACACGGCGGAGCGCTCGGCTTTCACGTCGAGGATCAGAATCCCGGACTGTTTGGTCACAACGGGGCGGACGAAGGATTTCAGGCGCTGCTCAACATGAACTGGCAGACGGGCAAGGGCGTGGTGATCATGGCCAATTCAGACAATGGTATTGCGGTGGCCGACTGGCTGATGCGAAGCGTCGCAAAAGAATATAGCTGGAACCAGAAATTCGATGAGTTGGACACCCTGGTATTGCTGGGACGAGTGCGTGGCGCACAAGCAGCGCTGGAGCGTTACACGGAATTGAAAGCAGCTGGCACTCTCGACGCCAAAGCGGCAGAACAACAGCTGAACCAGCTTGGATATAACTTTCTTTACGGTGGACACGAGCAGGATGCGATCACAGTGTTTCAACGGAACGTGCAGGATTATCCGCAGTCATCGAATGTGTACGACAGCTTGGGCGAAGCGTATATGAATACCGGACAGAAGAAACTGGCGATTGAGAATTATGAGAAGTCGCTGCAAATGGATCCGAAGAACGAGAATGCGAAAGCGAGGCTGAAGAAGCTGAAGGAAGAGAAGTAAATTTCCGGGACATCTAGCGCAAGGCCCAGCCGGTGGCCGTTTCCGGTTGTTCACTTTTTTGTTCATACCTTCCTCATACCGTATTATGAATGTGGTATGATTATATGTTCGATTAGCGAAGGGGAGCATTCATGCCGCGCGTTCGCAGCTCGCGCAAATCGAGAAAGACGTTCTCGCTGTCTCGTGAGACGGTCAAGTACCTGGAAACTCTCCGCAAACAGAGCCGGAGAGAATCGATGTCCGCGGTGCTCGAAGAACTGATTCGCCAGCAGCAGGAAATGAAGGAAATGGAACGTATCTCGGCGTCGGCTAAACGCTATTACGATTCTTTAAGCCCCGAGGAGGTTGCTGAAGATCGCGATTGGGGAGACGTTGCGGCTGCCTCATTCCCGAGTGAGGACTAACCGTGAAGCGAGCGCCATCCCGGGGAGAGATATGGTATGCCAAGCTGCCCACCGATCCGCCGGACAAATCACCAAGACCAGTGATTATCGTTTCTCTCGATGTCAGGAACCGCCATCCAAGCGCGAGCACGGTTCTCGTGGCACCCTTGACCGGTTCGGTGGAAAAAGACTTTGAAACCCACATCCTGCTTTCTCCGGGCGAGACGGGCCTTCACGCTTCGAGCATCCGCTGCGAAGATTTAACCGTTCTGAGAAAAGAGTTTCTGATCGAACCGAAGTTCCCGCTGCGCACTCTGAGCAATACGCGAATTTGCCAGATTGCCGACAAGGTGAGGATTGCAATGGGATGCCCGGCGAAGTAGCAGCTATCCGGCCTTATTATTCGGGGTCACGGGACTCGTGGTTGACAAGATAATCAACTCATGACACTGGAAAAGTATGCCGAGGTCCTTCGGGGGATAAAAGATACGGATATCCCATTCCATGAAGGGGATTATGTTAGTCATACGACCGGTAAAATCGGATACAGGGCCTACTATCAGGTGGGAGATGTCTGGTATTGGTACAGTGTCTCTGACACAACCGAGATAATTCTCCCAAGCGCGGTTGCAAATGCCATCTTGCATGGGCAATGTCAACGAGTGGGATCGTTCAAGGTAAATGGCTTTGAAGCCACAGTGAGGTTCGAGGGCCGCTCTTTTATGCTGAACATGGGGAGCAAGAAACCCAGCTTTAAGAAATCGAACTCATAAGGATTGCCGATCTAAATTGTTGTTGCGGTATTCCAAATTTTCTCGTATTCAGAAATCTTCAGATCCGTAGTCTCAGAATCCAAAGGGGCCAAGTAAGTTGGCTTCGACCTTGCCGCATCTTTGATCGATTGACCAAGAACCCAACAAGAACGTCCGTCCAAGAAAAGAACGCGGTCGTGAATCGCTGTTGTAGCACGTGCTTCGAGCTTGGTTTTCGTCTGCGCCGCGAACTTTAGAATCGCGGGTTTCAGACCGGCGGCGCTTTTGCCGCAGAGCAATCGGACAGCGACCCCAGGCCCCAAGGCACTCAGGTAAATATCAAATACCTGCTCGTCCAAGTACGGATCAGCGATCAGGAGCGATTCCTTCGCGGACGCGAGCAATTCACGAAGAGCTTTGAAGAAGTCATAGACGGCACCGGGCCCAAAGGCCTTGTCGGCACCACTTGGCAGTCGCAATTCGAGGTCTGCTATCGCGCGATAGAGAATTCCCACGACTCCTGCGACTCCCATGTCACGGGCGAAGCTAGTATTGATGCATGTTATGCCTGTACGAACGGACGTGGCTTCGAACTTGTTCCATTGTTCTATTAGAGCGTGGACCTTGCCGAGCCACTCGTGGTGTGTCCGGGAAGTCGGCGTAAGTAGGCTGAAATCCGGAATGTGATCTGCAAGTGCCCGCAGTTCTGCGAGTAGGGCGACGTGATCCATTCGTTGCTCATTTTACAAAAATAAGGACTCATGCACGAGGTTTGTCTGCCTCAAGGCCTCCCAGCAAGTGCTTCGAGGGAACCTAGTCCTTTAGCAACTGCCGCGCGATTACCAGGCGCTGAATCTCACTGGTGCCTTCGCCGATGGTGCAGAGCTTTACATCGCGATAAAATTTTTCTGCGGGATAGTCTTTGATGAAGCCGTAGCCGCCGTGGATTTGCACGCCTTCGTTAGCGCACTTGACGGCGACTTCGCTGGCGTAGAGTTTGGCCATGGACGATTCCTGCGTGGTCTTCATGCCCGCGTCTTTCATTGAGGCGGCGCGCATAGTGAGCAACATTGCAGCGTCAATTTCCGTGGCCATGTCGGCCAGCTTCCACTGGATCGCCTGGAATTCGCCGATCGCTTTGCCAAACTGCTTGCGCTCCTTGGCATATTTGAGCGCAGCATCGTAAGCGCCTTCGGCCATTCCGAGCGACAGAGCCGCGATCGAGATGCGGCCGCCATCGAGCACACGCATCGCATCGACGAATCCCTGGCCTTCGGCGCCCAGCAAGTTTTCTGCGGGGATTACGCAGTCTTCAAAAATCAATTCGGCGGTGTCGCTGGCGCGCAAGCCCAGCTTGTTTTCTTTCTTTCCAGGACGAAATCCCTTGGTTTCCTTTTCGACGACGAACGCCGAAAGGCCGTGCGTGTGGGCCGAGCGATCGGTCACGGCGATCACGACGACGACGTCTGCATAATGGCCATTGGTACAAAACGTCTTGGTGCCGTTGAGCACCCAGTTGTTGCCCTTGCGAACCGCGGTCATGCGGGCGCTGCCTGCGTCGGAGCCAGAAGAAGGTTCGGTCAGTCCCCAGGCACCGATGAATTCTCCGGTGGCGAGCTTCGTGATGTATTTTTTCTTTTGCGCTTCGTTCCCTGCCAGAAAAATATGGTTCGAGCAAAGCGAAGTGTGCGCGGCGACGATGATGCCGACCGAGCCGTCCACACGCGAGAGTTCCTCAATCGCGGTCACGTATTCGACGTAACCCATGCCCGCGCCGCCGTATTCGGTGGGAAAAACCGTTCCCAATAAACCGAGCTTGCCCAGTTCCTTGACGGTAGCGAGCGGGAACTCGCTGGCCTCATCCCACTTCATGACGTTGGGCAGGATTTCGCGTTGCGCGAACTCGCGCACACTTTTTTTCAGATGAAGCTGTTCTTCGTTGAGCTGGAAATCCACGGCGCCTCCGGGCGAAGTTTGATTAGAACATAGCGATTCCAGTGGGAAAAGTTACCAGCAGGCCCGTGAGCGCGGAGCGCGTTATGCTGCTTATTCATTGGTGATTTTGTACATGGAAGATGGCGGCCCGACCGACCGGATGGTTTGGCAGAGATGGCTAACAGCAGGTTCGCTAGTCTACTGAACAGCCTTGGCCGGGCACAAGAAAGCGTTCGAAGACTTCATTTGATAGCAGCCTGCCGCGCGGCGTAAGGCGAACTATTTCGTTTTCGCGCTCGATCAAGTCATTGGCGGTCATTTCAGCGATAGCAGGATCGTGTCGGTGGACTGCATCCGCGCCAAACTTGGCCGCGACTTGATCGAGCGAGACGCCGCCCGTTAAGCGCAATCCGAGAAAGAATGCTTCCTCCAGCGCCGCACCTGCGGAAATCGCAGTTCTTTGAGAGGCCGCTCCGGAGATGTATTTGTCCAGAGAATCGGGAGCGGCGAAGCGGACAGCCTCAACATCCCCGCAGGGGCTAAAGCCCAGTTCGTGTCCGATTGTCTCGGCACGACTGAAGTCGTGCCCTTCCCGAGTTGAGAAGAGCATGGAATGGGCATCGACCCCGAAGCCGAGATATGGCTGCCGCGTCCAGTACTTCAAATTATGCAGTGACTCGAAGCCGGGGCGAGCAAAGTTGGAGATCTCGTATTGAGTGATTCCTGCTGAGTTCAGTCTCTCGCAGGCTTCGAGATAAAAATCGGCAGTCGCATCGTCGTCAGGTACAAAGTGGGCGTGATAGCGCGAGCCGCCGGCGATCAGTTCGCTCCCCAGCCGCGAATCTTCATCGACTTCAAGCATGTAGACGCTGACATGTGGAGCACCAGTGCCAATGGTTTCTACGACTGAGAGGCGCCAGCTTTCGGCCGTCTGATGCGGTAGGCCAGCGATCAAATCAATGTTGATATTCGCTATTCCAGCGCCGCGCAAGCGGGCGATGTCTTCCAGCACCATTACGCGCTTGTGCAGGCGTCCAACCGCGGCTGCCTCGCCATCGACAAAGGACTGCACGCCCAGGCTGACGCGATTCACACCGCATCCCACCAAAGTGCCGAGTATCGCAGGAGTCAGAGTGCCGGGAGCACACTCGACGGTGACTTCGGCGTCGGGCACTATAGAAAAGTGCCGGTGCACTGCGGCAAAAATCCGCTGCAATTGTTCAGAATCCAATACCGTAGGTGTGCCGCCGCCAAGATAAATGGAATCCGCTTCTCGTTCCGTCTTGCCTCCCATCGCGGCTGCCGTCTCTGTAGCACCCGCAATTTGAGCGCACACCCGATCTACATACCGATCAAACAGCGCACGCGAGAATACATCTGAAGCAAAGTTGCAGTAGCTGCACTTGGTGCGGCAGAACGGCACAGAAATGTAGATCCCGAGGCGCATACTCGAATGATTATCCCATTTACGGGGGGAAAGCTTTTCCATCTTCGTGGCCGCGGCAGCCATCTACCTTGAAGTGCAGTGTTGGGATAACCTGTTAGGAGTTTTCCTCGCTGCGATTCCAGATGGCTCAAGAAGAAGAGATATTAGGCAAAGCGTATGACAGCCGCCTGATGCGGCGGCTGCTGACCTACCTGCGTCCTTACCGCTGGCAGGTGGCGATTGCCCTGGTATCGATTCTGCTGAAGTCGTTCGCCGATGTCCTCGGCCCCTACCTCACCAAAGTCGCGATCGACCGATATCTGGCTCCGACCAAGGCTGGCGCGTCGGGCTTGTGGAGTTGGCTCAGCCCGCGACCTCTGACCGGGATTGCACAGATTTCGGCCATCTACGTCGGTCTGCTGCTGGCTACGTTCGTGTTCGAGTTTCTGCAAACGTATTACATGCAGTGGACCGGGCAGAAGGTGATGTTTGACCTGCGCAGCCAGATTTTCCGCCACCTTCAGCGGCTGCATATCGCGTTCTATGACAGGAATCCGGTGGGGCGTTTAGTCACGCGGGTAACCACTGACGTCGACGCGTTAAACGAGATGTTCACCTCAGGCGTTGTTTCGATTTTCGAGGATGTATTTGTGCTGGCAGGCATCGTCGGCATTATGCTGTGTATGAACTGGAAGCTGGCGCTCATTACGTTTGCCGTGCTTCCCCTGATCGTGATCGCCACAAGAATTTTTAGAGACAAAGTGCGCGATTCGTATCGCCGCATACGCATCGCGATTGCCCGCATCAATTCTTATCTTCAGGAACATGTCAGCGGCATGGTGGTACTGCAACTCTTCAATCGCGAGAGCCAGGCGTACGAGCGATTCTCTGAGATCAATCGCAGCCATATGGACGCCTACAAAGACGCGATTCTGGCCTACGCGCTCTATTATCCGGCGGTGGAAGTATTTTCATCGATCGCGATTGCGTCCGTCATTTGGTTCGGGGGCAGCGACGTAATGCGCGGGCTGACCGTCAACAGCATCGCGTTGGAGTTCAATCCGCGCACACTTCTGACATTGCAGGTGGTCACGGCGACCGCGTCGCTGGGTGTGCTGGTGGCCTTTATCCAGTATTCATTGCGCTTCTTCCGTCCGATTATGGACTTCAGCGAGAAGTTCAACATCTTGCAATCAGCCATGGCGTCCAGCGAACGAATCTTCAAACTATTGGACACGCCGGTGGAAGTGGTTTCTCCCGTGGTCACGAAAATACCTGAGGGACAGGGTCGCATCGAGTTCGATCATGTTTGGTTCGCATATCGCGACATGCCGGTCGAGGAAGCCTTCAGTACCGAGCCAAAGCCCACCGGTTCTTCCTCAGGCAATGGCGATGCCGGCGTGTGGGAAACGGCAACGGACTGGGTTCTGCGGGATGTGAGCTTCACAATCGAACCGGGAGAGACCGCCGCTATTGTCGGCCACACGGGCGCTGGCAAGACCACGCTCATTTCCCTGCTGTTGCGTTTCTATGATGTCCAAAAAGGCGCGGTCAGAATAGACGGCGTGGATGTGCGCGAGATGGATTTGATCGACCTGCGCAGCCGTTTCGGAGTCGTGCTCCAGGATCCATTCCTGTTTACGGGAACGGTCGGCGGCAACATTCGTTTAGGAACGAAACGCATTCAGAATGCAGAAGTGGAAAAAGCCGCCGAGGATGTAAATCTGGCGGATTTCATCCGCGCACTGCCCCACGGCTTCGACGAAGAGGTGCGCGAGCGCGGCTCGACCCTTTCCACCGGACAGAAGCAACTCATCTCTTTCGCCCGAGCCTTGGCGCACGAACCCCGGATTCTGATTCTCGACGAAGCCACATCGAGCGTGGACACAGAAACCGAATTTCGCGTGCGAGACGCCTTGAACCGCATGGTGGAGGGCCGCACGTCGCTGATCATTGCCCACCGGCTCTCAACTGTGCAGCGCGCCGACAAGATCATCGTCATGCACAAGGGGCAAGTCCGCGAAATGGGCAGCCACCAGCAGTTGCTCGCGGAACGCGGAATCTATTTCAAGCTGTATCAACTCCAGTACAAAGATCAGGAGATTGCCGGAGACAGCCATTCGGAACCGGCGCAGGCCGAGAGCACAACCAGCGCGGACGACTAAGCAGGCGACGCTCTGAAGGGTGCTTTCTCCATGGGCAGTCATGCGTCAGGCCGTCCTACGCCTGGGTCAGCCATTCCGGGGATGAAAAGCCGCTTAGTAGTTTTGGGCTAATACACTTGGAGACTTGTGGAGGTCAGGATAGACGGTACAGTAAGGATGCACGAAAAGCCGGGCCACCCTCCCCATCCGGCATCGTCAACTCCAAGGAGGAAAAAGAATGCGTCGAATCGCGTTACTTGTGGCTTGTACACTGGCTCTGGCTCTTTGCGCTGGAACTGCCTGGGGGCAAGCTGATACTCTCAAGGTGGACTATTTCGCCAACGCCAATACTTCTGGCGCGCCGGACGGAACAGTTCGCATTACCAGCCCGGGCACGGCTGCTGGCAACGTTTGCGCCAGCATTTTCGTGTTCGATCCAGAGCAGGAACTCAGCGAGTGCTGCAGCTGCCTGCTCACTCCCGATGGTCTCCGCACCCTTTCGGTCAACACGGACCTGACCAGCAACCCACTCACCGGCGTCATCCTGAGCACTGGCGTAATCAAGCTCGTCTCGACGATTCCAGTGGCGGGGGCTTGCCCGCTTCCGACGGCAGTGAAACCTGAGCCGGCGTTGCGCGCTTGGGTTACCCACATCCAGAACAGCAATTTCTCGGAAACTGAGACCGGCTCGGTAGATGCCACTCTCAGCACCGGCGAAATCAGCAGTCTGGCAAGAGAGTGCACGGCGGTTAAGATTGCCGGCAGCGGTCACGGCGTTTGCTCCTGCGGAACCGGCGACTAGTCGGAAGCAGGATTTGCGGACACCGCATCTGTAATCTGTAAAAGACTTATGCGCAAGGTAGCCTACCAATTGGCAGCTACCTTGCGCTTTGTTTTTCTGTGCGGATCACTATTGAATGGTGACCCCGGAGGGAGTCGAACCCCCAACCCTCAGATCCGAAGTCTGATGCTCTATCCAGTTGAGCTACGGGGCCATCCGTCCAGCACGCGCGATGCACGAGCTTCCGGCTTGCAATCGCGGGCGGGGCGATGTCGATTTTAACACCACGGCGCGATATCTTCCTTTTCGGGTACTGATCCAAGTACCGATCGAAGTACCGATCGAACGGCCATCCGCCATCCACGAGCGCGGTGACCGCTTACAATGTCTCCTTGCGCATCCTGATCTCAGCCGGCGAAGCCTCGGGGGAAATGTATGGCGCACAACTGATTGAGTCTTTGCGCCGCCGTGAGCCGGGCTTGCATTTCTTCGGGGTAGGCGGGGAGCGCATGCGCGCCGCCGGATGCGAGACGGTAGTCGACGCGAAAGATCTCTCCGTCGTCGGCATCACGGAAATTCTCAGCCATCTGCCTAAAATCTATCGCCTCTTCCACCATCTGATCCAGGAAGCCGATGAACGCAAGCCGGACCTCGCTATCGTTATCGATTCTCCAGCCTTCAACTGGCGGGTTGCGCGTCAAATGAAGAAGCGCGGCATACCCACGGTCTACTACGTGGCTCCGCAGTTCTGGGCATGGCGGCAAGGGCGCGTGCGGCTGTTGCGCGACTACATCGACAAGGCGCTGGTGATATTCCCATTTGAAGAGCAGTTTTATCGCGAGCGCGGAGTTGATGCTACATTTGTCGGACATCCGCTGTCGGATCTGCCGGCGCCTGCGATCTCGCGCGAAGCATATGCCGCGCAGTTTCATCTCGATCCCGGGAAGCAATGGATCACTCTCATGCCCGGCAGCCGCGTCAAAGAAGTTCGCATGAATTTGCCGACCATTGTTGAGGCGGCAGCACGATTGGGCAATGCCTACGAATTCCTGCTTCCGGTCGCGCCCACGCTCGATCAGGCTTTTTTGCAGGAAATGATCGTCAAAAGCGGAATCGGCGAAGAAAAAATTTCGCTGGTGCTCGACGCCCTGCCGGCGCTGCACCACTCGCGCGCCGGAATCATTGCCAGCGGAACGGCGACCGTGGAAGCGGCGATGATGGCTACTCCGTTCGTGATGGTCTATCGCGTCTCGCCTCTGACATACTTGCTGGGCAAACCGCGGGTGAAGGTTCCTCGCTTTGCCATGGTCAATCTAATTGCGGGAGAAGAAATTGTGCCGGAATTGGTGCAAGGCGATTTCACCGCCGGAAATATCGTCAACCGGCTCAAGGCAACCCTCCCCGACGGCCCGCCGCGCGAGCGCATGTTGATCGGCCTTGAGCGAGTCAAGGAACAGCTGCGCGGTCCGCAGGACTCTGCTCCGGCGCAACTCCCGGCCGACCGAGCTGCCCAAATTATTTTGTCAATTCCACGTACGAAGACATCCCCCACACCAGCGTAACTTCCAATTCGTGCATCATAAAAGGAGAATGTGTATGGGATGGGTTCGTACGACTCTGGGGCGGAGCCGTAAAACCTGCGATGCTGATAGTACCAATCCCGATGGATTTCAGTAAATGAAGTCACAGAAGACAGAACAAGTTTCGAGCCGATGGACTGGCTCGCGCCCAATTATTTGTCGCGGAACAAACTTGCATTGGGTTCGTCCGTCATCGTTGCTGACAATATTGCTGGTATTCATCATTGCGTTCATTATCCCAGCGGTGATCCAAGCACAGCAGGTTCCTGGCATTGAAACGCCGCCAGTGCAACCGGGAAGCATCAGCGGCACCATTGTGGATGAGGATGGAGCACTGATCGCCAACGTTCGAGTAACGTGCGCGCAACCAAGTCCGGCATCGGCGAAAGAAGTACTCTCGAACGGCGACGGATATTTTATTTGCATGAACGTACCGCCCGGACCCTTTCAACTCACTTTCACGTTGTCCGGCTTCGCATCTCAAGAAAATTCCGGAGTTCTACAGCCGGGAGAGAATCACGAAATTCCGCAGATCACCATGGCCGTGGGTGCAGCCACAGTAGATGTGGAGGTGAGATTAAAGCCGGCAGAAGTAGCCGAAGAGCAGGTCGAAGTGGAAGAGAAGCAGCGCATATTTGGTGCGATTCCAAATTTCTATGTGAGCTACGTCCCGGATGCAGCCCCGCTGCCTTCAAAGCAAAAATTTAAACTGGCGTGGAAGTCCTCCATTGATCCGGTCTCGTTTGGAATCACCGGCGTGATCGCGGGCTTCGAGCAGTGGGACAACGGGTACGGAGGATATGGACAGGGCGCGCAGGGCTATGCCAAGCGTTTCGGTGCGGCCTATGCAGACCTTGTATCGTCGACGTTTATTGGCGGCGCGATACTACCGTCGCTGTTGAAACAAGATCCGCGTTACTTCTATCAGGGGACCGGCACCCGGACGTCGCGACTCCGGCATGCTCTGGCGAGCGCTGTAATTTGCAAGGGGGACAATGGCCGCTGGCAGCCGAATTATTCAGGGATTATCGGGGGCCTGGCATCTGGCGCGATTTCCAATCTTTACTATCCCGACAATGACCGCAACGGCTTGCGATTAACCTTCGAAAACGCCGCCATCGGAACGGGCGAAGGTGCGGTCATCAATGTGATTCAGGAATTCATCATACGCAGACTTACGCCGCACGCTCCGGGTCCTGAACCCGGCAAGCCCTAGGATTTTCCCTCGGCAGACGTGGAAGCTCCGTTCAGGCTAAAACTAAAGGCTAAAAGCTCACAGCTTGTTCCCTTAAACCTTGTGCTCCCAGCATCTTTTGAGTCAGAATCTTCATCATAGGGAATGGTGCCAGTTCCCGGGAGACTCCTCTTAATGCTGAATCAGTTTCGGCGCGCACGTGGCGTCTACGCGAGTTCCCTTGCCCTGCTCTTTATTTTGATTGCAACGCAATCCTGGGCAGCGGAGAAGCCGCGCCTGCGGGTCGATGACTACCAGATCGAGGCGGAGTTGACGCCGCATCTGCACCGGATTTCTGCCAAGGCCACGGTTAAGTTTACGGCGTTGCAGGATCTGAGCGTGGCGGTATTTGAGTTAAATAATGGCCTACGGGTCACCAAGGTGACTGACGCGAAAGGCCAGCCGCTATCCGCCGAGCGTGTTACACAAGACTTCACGGTACGCGTGCCGCTTCCAGCCGGTCTGGCTAAAGACGCGTCTAGTACCTTGACGTTCGAATATGAAGGCGAGCTTGAAACTCCCGACGAAAGCCCCGTCCCGGGACTTAAGCTGGCCTATATCGGCGATGACACCAGCTATCTGTTGTACGTCGGCCGCTGGTTCCCGGTTGTGGGTTACGGCTTGAACCGGTTTACCTCGACCATCAGCGTGACTGTTCCAGCGCATATGCTGGTCATCGGCAGCGGGAAGAGCAGCGTCGAAGACAATGCAGCATCGAAGAAACCCAGCTCCAACGGCCTCGCGACCAAGACATTCACATTCGTTTCCGCCAAGCACAGTTTTCCGGGCACGATCATGGCGGGAATTTTCAAGGAATATAAGAGCGATGAAGCCGGGGTTGATCTGCATGTGTTCTTCAAGCCGACACACCAAGGCCTCGCTGCCACATACGCTACAACCGCGGTTCAGGAGTTCACGTACTTCATTACCTTGTATGGCATTCCGCAATCATCGAAGCTCAACGTAGTCGAACTGCCCGGAGACACATTGCCTTACGCGTGGGCGCCGGAGATGGCTGGGCTCGCTGGGCCTTCCATCACGGAGAAAACCAACTACCGGCTGCTTGCGGATGCTATCGCCCACCAGTGGTGGGGAGTTTCGGTGAGCCCTGCGTCAAAAGACGACTGGTGGCTGAGCGATGGATTTTCGCGCTATTCCGAAGCCATGTACGTCGAGAATGCCGCCGGCGCTGCAGGCCTGGAAGAAGCTGTCAAAGACATGTCGGTGGGTGCGCTGGCTTACGACACGGTGCCGCTTTCAAGCGCCAGCAAGCTGGATTTGTTTTCCACCGAGTTCCAGTCTCTGGCTACCGACAAGGGCGCGATGATCCTGCACATGCTGCGCTGGGTATTGGGCGAGGACAAGTATCTCAAAACCATGCGCGATTTCGCCTCGAAGTATGCAGGCAAATCGGCGACCATGGATGACTTCAAGGAAATCGCAGAGAAAAATTACGGCGACCAGCTTACGTGGTTCTTCTCGCAATGGCTCGATTCCACGGGGGCTCCGGAATTCAAGGTCAAATACACTACTTACCGGCTGGGCGGGAATGCCAAAGATCACTCACCCAAGGAAGAAAAGGCAGCGGGATTTCGAGTGACCGGGGAAATCTCTCAGGATCTCGATCTGTTCCGCATGCCCGTGGATTTGAGAATCGATACCGATGGCAAAACAGAAGACAAGCGCATTGAAGTGGTCGGCACGAATTCTGCGTTTACCATTGAAACCTTCGGGCGTCCCCGCCGCATCATGGTTGACCCCGATCACCATGTGCTGACCAATTCGAGCGACGTCAAGCTGCGCGCCTCAATTTTGCGTGGGCAGGCTCTACAGCAGCAGGGAGACTTATCAGGCGCGCTCGCGGAGTTCAATAAGGCGCTCGATCTCAACAAGAACAGCTCGCTGGCCCACTACCGCGTCGCCGAAGTGTTCTTTCTGCAGAGGAATTATCAATCCTCGGCCAACGCCTACCGCGAATCGCTCAATGGCGACGGCGATCCGCGATGGACGGAAGTCTGGGCACGCGTTCAGCTGGGCAAGATATTCGACATTACCGGCCAGCGCGAACGCGCCGTCAACGAATACCGCCAGGCCCTGCAAACCAACGACAACACCTTCGGCGCGCTCGAAGAAGCCAGAAAATATATGGCGAAGGCGTACGAGCGGCCGAAAGAAAAACAGCAGTAGCCTGCTGTTCAATTCCTCCTGCAGAGCCTTCCGGCCCTAGCTGATTCTCGCGTCCAATCCGTTTCCCATTTCCTTCCGTACTGAGGCTGTAGACGGAGCCAATGCTTCACCGCACCGGGCGTGGCGCCGCGGCCGGTGCAACTCTTACTCGGGAGGCGCTGTCTGCAAATCCAATCCAAGAGGCAAAAACCATGAAGCCATTGAAGTCAATGGTGGCCCTCGCCCTGGCGCTGCTCCTGCTGGCACCTGCCAGCGTGTTTGCATCGAGCCATCGCGAGGCTCCCATCACGGCCCTCGATCGCACCGCCGACATCACTGACTGGTACGCCTTTGTCAGTTATGACAATCCCAACAACGTCACATTCATTTTGAATGTGGATCCTTTTCTTGAGCCCGCCAACGGTCCCAACTATTTTCCCTTCGACCCCAACGTGCTCTACGAAATGAAGATCGATAACAATCAGGACGGAGTGGAAGACGTCGTTTTCCAATTCCGCTTCCAAACGGAAATTCGCCAGCCCGGTTTGTTTACCGGATTTGTGGGCGGGATCGCAGGCATTCCTCCGATCACTTCGCTGACCGGACCAGGCTCTGCAGGACTCAGCCTGCGGCAGACCTACACCGTGACGATGTTGAGGAACGGCGTCCAGACCTGCTTTGCATGCGGCCAACAAACGTTGTATGCGGTTCCCTCCAACGTCGGACCGCTGACCATGCCGAACTACCAGTCGCTGTTTAACCAGGGAATTTACAACCTCGGCAACGGCGTTCGCGTGTGGGCCGGAACGGCCGACGATCCGTTCTACATTGATCTGGGCGCGGCCTTCGACAGCCTGAATTTCCGCATGGGCGTCGGCGGCGTGCTTTCTGCCGCTGAGGATGCGGACAACACACACAACTATGCTCCCGATGCAGTCGCTGGTTTCAATGTGAACTCGATTGTGTTGGAAGTTCCCATCTCCATGCTGACCGTTGATGGCCAGATCCATGGCGCTGGCGACAAGCAAGCCGTCATTGGAAGCTGGGGAACGACCTCGCGCAATCAGATGACTGTGCGCCGTTCGCCATTCCCTAACAAAAACTCGGGCCCATTCCAGCAGGTGCAACGCGAAGGCAATCCGCTGATCAACGAGCTGATCATCGGAACCGGATCGAAGGACCGCTTCAGCATGGATCAGCCGAAGAACGATTCGCAATTCGCGCCTTTCGTTCTGAATCCCGTGCTGGCTACGGTTTTCAGCTCCATAGGCATTCCGGTCGCGCCTCCGCCGCGAACCGATCTATTGATCCTGGCCCAGTACGAAGCGCCAATCTGTCCCGGTTGCGGTTCGGGCGATGCCGGGCCGGTCGCCGACCTGCTTCGCTTGAACACCGGCATTCCGCCCACTCCAGTTGCCAATCAACTGCGTCTGGGCTTCCTTGCCGGCGATATCGCCGGATTCCCCAACGGCCGTCGGCCAGTCGACGATGTCGTCGACATAGCCGCACGAGCTGTCGCGGGAATTCTCGTCGATTCCACCAAGTACGGCACAAGAATCGGCGATGGCGTTCAGTTCAATCCCGAGGGATACAACTCATCGTTCCCTTACATCATGCCGGCCAACAATGGACGCAACTCAGTCCACATTGGTCCCGGACAGGCTGGATGCAGCGGACAACCGAGCGGAATTTGCCCGGTTAACTAGCCGCTTCACCAACGTGGCCGTTGCGCAGGGGCGACGGCCACGGTTTTATCGAACTGCATCGATCGAACTTTCGACATCGAAATGAGGATTGCTATGAACAAGAACAAATTGATCGCGCCGTTGCTCTTGACGCTCGCCACCTGTGTGGCGGCCCAGACCCCGAGTTCCGTAAAGCCGGATTCTGCGACAATCGCCGCCGCAAAAACCGCTCTCTCGCCCGCTGAGCAAAGCATTGCCGGCGCGCAAAAAGAAATCGCCAAAAAGCCGGGACAGTTTGCCGGTTACAACCAACTCGCGATCGCGCTGTCGCGTCGAGCGCGGGAGACTTCAGATATCACCTATTACGCGCAGGCGGAAGATGCACTTAAGAAGTCTTTCGAACTCGCCCCCGGAAATATGGAAGGCGAAAAGATTCACGTCTGGCTCTTGCTGGGCCGCCATGAATTTCCGGCCGCGCTCGAGGCGGCAAAGATTCTCAACAAAAGAGTTCCCGATGACATTTTGGTCTATGGGTTTCTCACCGATGCCAACGCGGAATTGGGCAACTACCCTGCCGCCGAGAATGCCGCCCAGTGGATGCTCAATCTTCGCCCCGGAAATCTTCCAGGTATGACCCGCGCCGCCTATCTGCGCGAGCTGTTCGGAGACGTCGACGGCGCTTATGAGTTGATGGACATGGCTTATCAGTCCACGGTTCCTACGGAAACTGAAGACCGCGCCTGGATTCTCAGCCAGATGGGGCATCTGCGCTTCGTTGCCGGACGTACCGACGACGCAGACAACATTCTGAAGCAGGCTCTGCAAATATTCCCCGGCTATCACTACGCGCTGGGCAATCTGGCTAAAGTCCGCATTACACAGAAACGGTATGACGAGGCGGTTACTCTGTTGCAGCAGCGTTATCAGGCTGCGCCCCACGCCGAGAACCTCTATGATCTAGCCGAGGCTTTGCAGTTGGCAGGCCGGGACGCGGACGCCAAGAAGGCATTCGCCGAGTTCGAGACCAAATCGATGGCCGAATCCGTTCGCAAGGACAACTCCAGCCGCGAGTTGGTCTTCTACTATGCCGACCATGCGCAGCAGCCAGCCAAAGCGCTGGATGTTGCCAAGCAGGAGTTCGCGTGGCGGCATGACGTCTATACGCTCGATGCCTATGCCTGGGCGCTGCACGTGAACGGACAGGACGCGGAGGCGCGCAAGCAGATCGAAACCGCTCTGGCGGTGGGGATTCGCGATTCCAAAATTCTCGCTCACGCGGGCGAGATTGCTCTGAAACTGGGCGACAAAACTGCGGCGCAGCGATACTTGGAAGAGTCGGTTTCCCTGCACGCGACCGGATCGGAACAGGCACGGCTGGTCCTGGCTCAGTTCCCAGAGCCGAATCGGCAACGCTAACGAACTGACTACGGCAGTCGGACAGCGCGGAAAACACCAATGCGTTCTTACCTCACAAAAGCGGCGATTGTTTTCGCGATGCTGACTCGGCTCTCTCTTCCGGTCTTGAGCCAGACTTTTCTGGTAAAAGAGATTGCGTTGAAGGGCCGAGTCACCGATCCGCAGGGGAACGCGTTGTCCAATGCATGTGTTCAGCTCTTTCGTCACGATTCCCGGGACAAGGGCCAAGCATTGAAAGAAGTCAACTCCGGGCCGGATGGGCAATTCGAAATCAAAGCGGTTTCCGCGGGCGAATTCGATATCAAAGTCGATGCCGATGGCTTCCGACCGGTTAGCCTGCCGTTGAACGTTCGCTCCCAGGGAAATTCGCCGATTGAGATTCACGTCACTCAACTGTCGCCGCACATGGAGAGCATAACGGTGACTGCCGACGTAAATGAAACTGACGTGCTCTCTCCCGATCCGGGGGAGAAAGTCTTCGTTCGACAGGATCTGCTCGATGCCAATCCCGGACGCCCCGGCGCTCCCGTATCAATTCCGGGATATCCCATAGAAACCGCGTCCAGCGGAATTAAGGCTCCACAGTATTTCGCACCCGGAGTTGCTGGAGATCACGGCGAGCCGATTGCGCAGTACATTTCCGTGGGCAGTTATCTTCTGCCGAACAATCTCTCGGCCAATGCGCACGGCAACGGATATTCCGACCCGAACATATTTATCCCCGAAGTTTTGGAAAGCGTTCAGGTCGACGGCGGCGCATTCAACGTGCGCGAGGGAAATCACTCGGTCAATCTCGCCGCGACTTACGGACTGCGCTCACGCCTCGATCCATTTCTCACCGTAACGGGCGATTACCGCGACATCGATGTCGTCGCCGGCTTCAGTCCATCGCCCGATTCCTGGATGGCGTTCGCAGCGTCTTACGGCAATGGATTCTTGGATCGTCTCGAACATCGCCAGCAGTACAAATTCAATGGGGAGCGGTTGTTTCAGGCCGGCGCACACCGAATCACTTTCTTTGGCGTGGGTTATTACGGATTTTCCTATGTTCCTGGCCTGGTGCCGATCTTCGCTGCCAATCCCAACGATGCCAATTTTCCCAACGTTGGAGACTCGATTGACCCGCGGCAAAAAGACCAGACACACACGGCACTCGCAGCCGTGAACGATGTTTGGCAACTGAGTGGAAGCCAGCAACTACAACTCTCCGGTTTCTTCCGAACTTACAATCTTTCTCTGGATTCGGATTTCGGCCAAGGTCTCATCCGGCAAAGCGAGTTCCGCACCGTGGCCGGCGGCAGTGCGAATTATGTGAACAAGATCGCCGAATATATTTCTTTGCTGGGAGGTCTTGACTACGAACGCGAAGCGCCGCGCCGCGATGATCTCGATCACTATGGATTCCTTAATGCCAGCGTTCCGAGCTATTACGGCCCGTTCACTCCTGTGGACGGCAACAATGTCACGATCGGATCGGTAACGCCCTACATCGCAGCCGAAGGCGCACTGGCACGCCATTTCCGCTACTATCTTGGCTGGCGGCGCGATGAAATCAACTTCAACAATCAGGACCTGCTCAGCCCACAAAATTCATTTCAGAAGTGGGTGGGCGTGAACTCGCCCAAGGCAACTGTTTCTTTTCTGCCGAAGGAGTCCTGGTATGTGCCATTGATCTCTCTCAGCTTCGGCCAGGCTTTCTTCACGGAAGACCCTCGCATCGGATTCGCCAAAAGTACCAGCGCAGGCACTGTGGGCACGCCCATAGCCACGTCACATTCCTATCAGCTCGTCGCCAGCAAGAACGTCCACAAGACCGACGTGAAACTGACTCTGGGTCACGTCACCAGCAGCGCAGAACTGGCGAAGATCGATCCAGACACCGGGCTCCAGTTTGACGAAGGCCCGAGCCGCCTTCGATTTATGGCGGTTTCCTTGCGCCAAAACTTCAGCCAAGGCTCGCTGCTGGCAACTTTTTCTAAAGCAGACGCCCGCGACCTCGACTCAGGACAACCGACACCTGAAGCGCCGAGAACCATCTTCGATTTATTAGGGACAATTCAGAAGCTTCCGTTTCGCCTTCAGGCGCGCGGTGAATTCGAATACGTAGGCGCCAAACCACTGGGCACGGGATGCCCGCCCGACCCGAACGCCGAATGTACGGGAGTTGCAGTCAAGGAATTTCGCGCCGCGCTGGTGCGCCCTTTCATGGAAGGGCGCCTGAATGTTGGCGTGAATATGCTGATCGCTCGCGGCTACACGGGCCAGACCACCGAGAACTTCTACCCCTCCGATGTCCAGGAAGCCGTAGGAGTCCGCATTCCTTCCTACGCAAGTCTTTCCTTTACCTACCGGTTCGGAAGACGATAGGATTCTCATCCCGAGCTTCTTGAGCGAGGATCGGCCGCCAGCTAACCTTTTTCTCATTTCCAGGGTCTAATTAACCAACAAACAGCAGGGAACTTCGCATAGCCCGGCTGCGTATTACTGATCAGATGTTTGGGCGGGATTGAGACCCCTCGCCCGGAACGTTACCCGGAGCCCCCACACCCCTCCCGGAGGCGTGGGGGCATGATTCTTCAAGCATTTATGCGAATGCTTCTCAATATTGTGCGCCAATCGCTGTCCACACTGTGGGCGCACAAGCTGCGCTCGTTCCTCACTATGTTCGGGATCGCCTGGGGCGTCGGTTCCCTAGTGTTGTTGGTTGGTCTGGGCGAAGGCTTCCGCAGTGGCCAGGAAAAGAACATGGCCGAACTCGGTCAGGACATCATGTTCGTCTTCCCCGGCCGCATCCCGGCGGTGGCCGGCAGTTACCAGTCGGGCCAGTCTTACTACTTAACTTACGGCGATTACGTGGACATTCGTAACCAATCTCGATTCCTGCGCGCAGTTTCTCCGGTGCTGGAGCGCGATGACATCCGCGCGGTGAGTGATTACGGTTCTACCAACGGGCAGGTCTTTGGTGTCGTGCCTGCGTATAACCAGATTCGCACTCTGCCTACCGAGCCCGGACGCTGGTTCAACGACGAAGACAACTCTCAACACCGACGCGTGGCCGTAGTCGGATGGGAACTATTGAAGAACATGTTTCCCGGTCAGCCCGCCGTGGGCAGCACGATCCTCCTCAACGACATGGATTTTAAGGTGATAGGCGTCATCCCTAAGATCGGGAAGGAAGGCGAGAACGGCACTAACCATCGCATCTTCGTACCCTTCGAGACCATGCGTACTCTTTTCCCGATAACGGCCAAGAATTCCGAGAACGCGATCTCATTTATCAACTACCGACCAATCAAAAAAGAGTTGCATGTCGAAGCCAAGAATGAAGTTCACACGATCATTGCTCGGCGCCATGGTTTTGATCCCCATTTCGATGATGCTTTCCAGGACTGGGATACTATCGACGGCGCCATCCGGGTAGCGAAGATTTTTGACGCGATGGATTGGTTTCTCGGTGTAGTCGGCCTCGTCACTCTTGGCCTGGGCGCGATCGGCATCATCAACATCATGCTGGTTTCAGTGACCGAACGAACCCGTGAGATCGGTCTGCGCAAGGCTTTGGGCGCCACGCACCGCAATATTCTGACGCAGTTCTTTATCGAGGGCGCATTTCTTACCGCGTTCAGTGGAGGCATTGGCCTGGCGATCACCGGCGCATTCGTCGCCCTCTTGGCGCAGTTGCCTTCGCCGGAAGGATTCGACACACCGCGCATCGTGCCGGCGTCCGCCGTTATCGCTATTCTGTCGTTGTCGCTGGCGGGCATTGTCGCCGGTCTTTATCCCGCGCGCAAAGCGGCGCTACTTCCTCCGGTGGAAGCATTACGGCAGGAGTAATCCGATGAGGAGCAGTCATGCTGGGTGATCTGGGCAGTCAGGCCTTCAACGCGTTGAAGCACAACCGCCGCCGCTCCATGCTCACCATGCTGGGCATGGCTTGGGGCATCGCCACAGTGGTTTTACTCCTGGCTTACGGCACGGGCTTTCAAAATGCGTTGATGATCGCCTTCCGCACGTTCGGCGGCAATCTTGTCGCCATTTTCCCCGGACGCACTTCCCTGCAAACTGGCGGCACCAAAGCCGGAGCGCAGGTTCGGCTGACCCGCGACGATCTCGACTTCCTGCGCGCAGAGTGTCCCATGCTCACTCGCATCTCTCCCGAGGTCGACAAGCAAAGCCTTGTCGCCTTCGGCACTCGGAGCGGAAGCTACGGTGTGCACGGAGTGTATTCCACGTACGAAAAGATTCGCGCCCTTGACGTAGGAGAAGGCACCTTCTTCGGCGAACTGGAAGACTTCACTCACACGCGCGTCGCGGTCATCGGCTCCACGGTAAAGAAAAAACTCTTCTCCGGTCAGAATGCGCTCGGGGAAAGCGTTCGCATCGACGGAATCTCGTACAAAGTAATTGCCGTACTCCGGCACACCATTTCCAACGGCGATGAAGACATGAACTCGCTGGTCTACGTGCCCTATAGCGCTATGGGCGACCTCAAGAATAGCTACTATCTTGACGGCATCATGATGGACTATGAAGGCGACCACGCCAAAACTGTCGAAGCCGTGCGCAACTCGATGGCCTTCCATCACAACTTCAATCCCAAGGATGATCGCGCCATCTACGTGTTCGACGCCGTGAAGGATCTGGCCGATCTCAATATCATTACGGTCGGAATAAAAATTCTCCTAGGCTTTATCGGCCTGCTGACGCTGGGCATCGGCGGCGTGGGCCTGATGAACATCATGCTGGTGTCAGTTACTCAGCGCACCCGCGAGATCGGAATCGAGAAAGCCCTGGGCGCGCACCGTTGGCATATTCTGATTCAATTCCTCGCCGAAGCGTTGGTGATTACAGCCTTGGGCGGAATGTTGGGAGTAATCCTGGCCTATCTCGTTTCCTGGTCGGTGGGCTCTCTCACTCTGTGGAGCGCCTTTATTGAAGACGCCAGCGAAGGCGACATTCACCTCTACATCGACTCAGCAACTTTGATCTGGTCGACGGTAATCCTAAGCTTCGTCGGCATCATCAGCGGTATGCTGCCGGCAATCAAAGCGGCACGCCTCGATCCCATCGAAGCACTGCGCTACGAATAATTTTTCAGACTGTCATCCTGAGCGTGCAGTTGCCGCTTGGCGAAGCGAAGCAGCAACGGAGTCGATGGATTCCCTCTTACCATCGCGCCATCGACGGCCCGACGAGGAGTTCCTGGCGACGACCTTTCTCGTGCCCGACCGTGCCTTCGAGCAAACGTCTACAATCGTTCGGTGCCCGAATCCCCTAATCCGCGCCTCGGCCGTGTCCTGGCCCAACTGCTTCTCTACGAGCATCCGCTGCTGAACTTCTCCGCCCGCGCTAAAGGAGAAGGCGTCGAAATAATCATCCAGTTCAAAGACCCGTCTTTCCCGGTGCATACCTACTACTTCGACCTTCATCCTCGCGATCTCGACGACTCGCAATTCGAATGGAGCTTTCAGCGCCAGCTCTACGATGCCCTGCACGACTACTTTATGGAAATGTTCATCCGCACGCCGCAGGACCGTCTGGACCGCCGGGCCAAGGGACTATAACGCCGGCAGAACATGCTTACGCTACGGCACAAGATCGAGCAGGAAATTCGCGAACGCGGCCCCATTCCGTTTTCCCGCTATATGGAGTTGTGTCTTTATGATCCTGGACTCGGATACTATTCGCGCAACTCCGAGCAATTCGGCAAAGCTGGAGATTTTTATACTTCCAGCGACGTGCATGCTGTTTTCGGTCGATTGTTGGCACGGCAGTTCGAGCAGATGTGGCGAATCCTCGATTTGCCGGAACAAATCGAACTGATCGAATTAGGCCCAGGGCGCGGCTTGTTCGCGCAAGACGTTCTCGACTGGTCGCAAAAGAAATTTCCCGAATTCTTTTGCGTTCTGCGTTACGTCTTGGTGGAAACTTCTCCGGCGCTTCGTCAACGAATCGGCGAGACTCTTGCACAACACATAGGAACCGGCAGAGCAGCACTCGCAGAACCCGACGCGCTAGAAATTGATGGCCCAGTCTTGCCCGTCACAGCCGCGAAGCGGCGACAAAATGCAGCCCACGGCGCAAGCCGTGGATACGGTACCGGGCAAGAACAAGCCCCGAAGGGGCGAAAGAAGGCGGCTATGACCGAAGCCGCAACCGACAGCGTTCCGACTATCATCTTCGCCAACGAATTCTTCGATGCTTTGCCGGTCGAAATCCTTAGCCAGAAAGGCTCTTTGCGCATCGACGCGCAAGACGGTCGTTTCATCGAGACCTGGGTTTCAGCCTCGACGCAGGAACTCGAATTTCTCGACCGCTATTCGGTCCACCCTGAACCCGGTGAGCGCATTGAGGCGCCTTTGGCCGCACAAGAAGCGATGAATCAGATCGCCGCCACTATGCCTCGCGGTTTCTTCGTCGCCATCGACTACGGCTACACGCGCGAGGAACAACTTGCCGGACGTCATCGGGGAACGATTAAGGCCATTCGCCAGCATTCCATCAGCGGCAGCCCCTACGAAGCTCCCGGCGAGCAGGACATCACCGCCGACGTCAACTTCACGGCCTTAGCCGCTGCCGCCGAGAAGCACGGCATGTCAACGCAAAAGCTGATCACGCAATCGCAATTTCTATTGGGAATCGGCGAGGCCAATCAATTTGCCGATGCCTTTGAGGAATGCCGCTTGCCTCAAGAGAGAGCCAAAGTCGCGTTGCAACTCAAGCATCTAGTCACGCCCGCAGGCATGGGCGAGAGCTTTCATGTCTTGATTGCCAGCAAAGGAATCGAACCAGAGAAGGCTGCGGCCCTTGCAGGACTGAATTTCGGCCACGCTCTAGCTAGAGGTTAAACGCCATTGACTGGCAAGGACATCACTTGTGAGTCACCGAAACGCCCGCCAGAAGCGGTTCTGCCGACTTTGCTTTGGGCGCATCGGGATACTCATACACCCCTCTGCCCGACTTTCGCCCCAACCGCCCAGCCTTCACGTGCTGCACCAGCAGCGGTGCCGGGCGATATTTCTCTCCCAATGTCTTGTGGAGATATTCCAAAATGCTCAGCCGAGTATCGAGCCCGACTAGGTCCACCAACTCAAACGGACCCATCGGATGGTTGAGCCCGAGCTTTAACGCTTTATCGATGTCCGCAGCGGAAGCAATTCCTTCCTGCAACATGTAGAACGCTTCATTGCCGATCATCGCATTGATGCGGCTGGTGATGAAGCCGGGCGATTCCTTGATTACCACTACCTCTTTCCCCATGCGCTTGCCAACTTCAACCGCGACCGCAAGCGTTTCTTCATCCGTCTCCAGCGCCCGCACAACTTCCAGCAGCTTCATCTTATGTACGGGATTGAAGAAGTGCATGCCTACGATTTTTTTGGCGCGATAGGTCACACTGGCAATTTCCGTAATACTGAGCGAAGACGTATTCGAGGCAAGAATCGTGGATGGCCGGCATATCTTATCGAGCAGAGTGAAAATCTCAATCTTCGATTCCATCTCCTCCGGCACTGCTTCGATTACTAGATCGGCTTCGCGCGCCGCTTCTTCCACCGATCCCGCATATTGCAGCCGCCCGAACGCGGCGTCTGCATCCGCGGACGTCACCTTCCCCAACTCGATCGCCTTATCCAGATTGGCGCGGATTTCCTCTTCCGCCTTGCGCAGCGCCCCCGGCAACAGATCTTCAAGAATGGTGCGATAGCCGCCCAACGCAGCCGCATGCGCGATCCCTCGGCCCATAATGCCGGCGCCGATGACCGCTACTGTTCTTGTTTCTGCTTGCGCCACTTACTGCCCAGCCTTATCCAGATCGCCAAGCGCGGCATCGATGGCTTTTTGTATCTCCCGCAAACTATCCCCCAACCGCTTGCGCTCATCGGTAGGCATGGGAGGAATTGAAATGCAAATACGCCGTAACGTGTTCGTCATATCTTCCACGTAATTCATACAACGAATGAGTTCTCCGGTTGCTGGCATGAAAGCTCCTGTCTGATCAATCGGCCCGTATGCTGACTGATTAATGAAACGCTTAAGGCCGAACTTCTATTTTGGACGCGCCGGCGAATTTAGTAAAGGCACGCACCTACGTCGTGTCCGCGTTCCGTGCACGCTAACAGCAAGAGAAGACTATTACTTCCGCGAATTGGGCGCGTTCCAGCTGTCTGCCCCATCGCACTCATCAATAGTTTTTATTGGCAATTTTCTTCGGCCCAGAATCTAATGTTTGTATGGCAGATAAGCCTCTAAGACGTTACATTTTTGCGAGCGACTTCGATCAAACGCTCACCTTTAACGATTCCGGTTACGCGCTGGCGGAACTGGTAGGCATTTCCACGGACGAATTCGAGCGCAAGGCCAAGGGGATGGCCAAGATCAATCTCGTGCAGCAGGGAGCTGAACTTGCATATTTATTGCTGCACGACCCCGAATTCAAACGCAAGGTGCGCAAAGAGCATCTGCACGAAGTGGGAAAAAAGATTCGCCTGAAGAGCGATATCAAACTGCTCTATCAGATTCTCGAAGCTGGCGTCGATGGACACATTTTCGATTTTTACGTGCTTTCGGCCGCGCCAGTCGAAGTGATTTATTCGGCACTCGAGGGCATCGTGCCCAAGGATCATATTTATGGTACGGAATTTCTCTACAGGCCTTCGGGCGAAATCGATACCATCGTGCGCACTACGGCGGGCTACGGCAAAGTGGCCATGCTGGATCAGTTGTTGGTACAGCAAGTCGTGGGACCCGATCACATCGTCTACAGCGGCGATGGCAGCTCCGATATACACGTGATGCTGCACGTCAATGCGCGCGACGGTCTGACCATTGCAGTTTCCGAATCACGCGACATCTCCCAGATCGCCAAGCGCACCGTATTGAGCACCAGCGCCCTGGCCGTGCTGGCGCCGATCCTTGAGGAAGTTGCTGGCTGGGAGCGCTCGCGTATTCGCAGCTTCTTTGAAGCCAATGGCATGTTGATTCAGGAATGGGAGCGCGTGCGCACCGATTGGCTGACCGTGCGTCCCTCGTTCAGCGAGAACCTGGAAGAGGCGGTGGTATCCTCGAAATCGCCGCCCGCGCTGGCGAACTCATAACCGAGAATCCCTTGCTACGCGATAAAAGCCTGATTCCGCTCTCTCATCAGCACCAGCACGCGCTCGCTCTATGTGTGCGCATCGATCGTGCCCAGCCGATCCCGGCCGCGGATATGGAAGCCTGGCGGGCGGAAATTACGCAGCAATTTGAACAGGAAATCAAAATTCATTTTGCGGCAGAAGAAAAAGTTCTCTTCCCGATTGCGCGCAATTTGCCGGGGCTGAAATTGCTCGTAGAAGAACTCGCCGCCGACCATGATTTGCTTCGTAGGGAATTTGTTCAAGTTGAAAAAGGCAGCATGTCCGCAGAGGAGTTGCCGCTATTCGCCAAGCGGCTTTCGGAACATGTTCGCAAAGAAGAGCGGCATCTCTTCGAGCGCCTGCAACAGTTGATGAATCCGGACGACATGACCGCGCTGGGAGTGTCTCTGCAGAGAGCACTGCAAGAAGCTTCTCAAGCCTGCATTCTGCCGAGTGAGGTAACTCGCATACGCGCGAGATAAGAAGCGGCGGACGGACATCCTCTTCCGATCACCAATACTTCCCAACCCCGCTACGCTTCCAACCGGAATCGCGTCTCAGCCAGCCCGTATAGACGCCGCCATACCAATCGATTGATTGTCACGACCGTGGCGGCCATCATCATCGTCGCGGCCAACAGTAAGTCGAAGTTGCCGCTGTCTGTGGCCTGGCTGATCGTGGCCCCCAGACCGGTTGTTGTATAGATGTGTCCCTTGAAGTGAAAATACTCGGCGACGATGCTCGCATTCCATGCACCGCCAGAGGCCGTCACCAGGCCCGTGATCAAATAAGGAAAAATCCCCGGCAGAATTAATTTCTTCCAGCGCTCAATTCCCTGCATGTGAAACACAGAGCAGCATTCCTTCAAATCCGTCGGAATGGCGATTGCACCCGCGATGACATTGAACAATATGTACCACTGCGTGCCCAGCAACAGCAGTACGATCGAGCCTATTCCCAGTCCGCCGCCAACGCGGATCAGCAACAGGAGAACCACGGGGAACAGGGCCGTGGCTGGAACCGAGGCTGCGATCTGCGCCAAAGGTTGCGCGATCCGCGCGAGCTTTGGACTGAAACCGATCGCCACTCCAACTGGAATTGTCCACACCGCGCCGATCACGAGCGCCAGGTTCACGCGAAGAAAAGTCGCACCCAGCCCGATACCGGCTTCCAGCAATTCGGCTTTCTGCAACCCGCTGAGAATGATCCCGACGCGGACCACGGCGTACCCGACCAAAATCAACAGCAGAAAACCAATCCCGCGCATTAACCAAAGTTTCCAGCCAGGACTTTCCTTGGCATCTTCTTTCATGTGTGGACGGGAAAAATACAGCATCACCCGTTCGCCCAGAGGCCGCACCGTCTTCTGCCGGATCTGGCTAAGACTGCGCGAGCGTTGGATCAAATTGAGGATCCACGAGCGCGGAGTGTCCGCGCTCTGCACCTGCTCGATTTTGAACTTCTCCGCCCACGCGATCACCGGACGCCAGATGAATTGATCGAGCAGCACGATCACGGCAATCATCGTGCCCACTCCCCACAGAACCGACTGCGTATCTCCGGCGCTGGCGGCAGTTTGCAGATACGATCCCAGCCCCGGCAAGCGAAAATCGCGCGAGCCCAGCACAAACATTTCGCAGGCCATCAGAAAGAACCATCCGCCCGCCACCGACATCATCGAATTCCACACCAGCCCAATCGCCGAGAACGGAAGCTCCATCTCGATGAAGCGCTGCCACCAACTGAAGCCGTAAATCTTCGCTGCCTCCCGCATATCTTTGGGGATGCTCTTGAGCGACGCGTAAAAGCTGAACGCCATGTTCCAAACTTGTCCGGTAAAAATCAGCAGGATCGCACCCGCTTCAACTCCAAGTTGCCGCCCGGGAAAAAGCGCAACCATGGCCAGCATCACGCCCGGAAGAAAGCTCAGCACCGGTATCGATTGCAGGACGTCGAGCAGGGGAATCATGAAGCGCTCTGCGCGCGGATTGTAGGCAGCCACATATCCATAGACCAGGGTGAAAACAAGGCTCAGCACGTATGCGATCGTGATTCGCAACAGCGAATAACCCGCGTAAATCGGCAGCGCAAATGGGCTGCGGGAGATTTCCACCTGCGGAGTGAACGGCCCCAGCCACGTGCGGCCCACAGTAATCACACCGTAGAACAAAGCGATTGCCGCCGCAAACATCAGCAGATCGGGTAGATACGAAATCTGCAACCGCGGAATCTGAGTCCACAGACGGTAGGCCGAGAATCCTCGCAGAGTAGAAGACTTTTTCATGGAATGAATTTGGAAACGATTCAGGCCTTTGGCGCTGCCGCGGAGTTGTCACCCTGCGCTTCCGCCGAAGGTTCGGTCAACACCAATCGCCCGCTCTCGCGGTCATAGTCGAAAATCTCGGCGTAGCGGCCCCAGTTCATCGCGGTGTCGAACTGGCGCTGCACCTCATCTTCGGCGAAGTGCTCGTCGAGAATGTCGTGAAAAAATTCATCGGACATCGAATGGTCCGACTTGCGCCGCAGAATGCTGTCGATTTGCTTGAGGATGGTCACATGTGCGAGCGCTGCCTCGCGGAAGAGCATTTTGCGCGCCTGAATATCGGCGTCCGCGAAGATGACACCCTGGGGCGAGATCTGCACATCCCCTTCCTTGAGATAAGCAAACCCGAGCAGCACGCAACCCTCAAGAATCGGCAACAAATCTTCCACGTCCATTACCAATTCTTCACTCAACCGGAACAAATCTTCCCGTCCGCCGCGGTCGTGGAGAAGTTCGAGCAGACCGGCAATGCCTCCCACGCGCGCGTGGGGCAGCATCTGATATTTCGCCGTCTTGACCGGAGCACCGGCTTTTTCGGCTCGTGCAGCCTGCAATCCTCCCGGCGGCAAAACAATTTCCGCCGTTGCCTCCGCGTCCGGCAGCGTATGCTCTACATCCGGCTCGGTCATGATTTTGTAAATGTAATCCACCAATTCCACGAATCGCGCGGACTTGCGGTCGCGTGGATGCTTCAGCCGCACATTGAAATCAGAACGAATGCGCGCCGGATGCCGGCCCAGCACCAGAATACGGTCCGAGAGCATTACTGCTTCTTCAATGTTGTGGGTCACGATGAAGATGGCGCTGGTCGGCATCTTCTTGTTCAGCCACAACTCCAGCAGTTCACTGCGGAGGTTTTCCGCAGTCAGCACGTCCAGTGCCGAAAATGGTTCGTCCATAAAGAGAACCTCGGGTTCGACTACGAGAGCGCGCGCGAAGCCCACGCGCTGCTTCATCCCTCCCGAGAGTTCTTTCGGATATGCCGTCTCAAAACCGTCCAGGCCCACGGTATCAAGCGCGCGCAACGCCCGCTTGCGCCGTTCAACGTCCGCAACTCCTCGGGCTTCCAACGGCGCTTCCACATTCTCTAGCACCGTAAGCCACGGGAAAAGCGCGAAGCTCTGGAACACGATCGCCACGTTCAGCGTCTGTTTGTTCAAAGGCTTTCCATGCCACAGCAGTTCTCCGGCTGACGGTTGCGACAGCCCGCTCAAAATCCGGAGCAGCGTGGACTTGCCGCATCCCGAAGGTCCAAGCAATGCGATGATCTTCCCCGGCTCAATCGCCAGGTCCGTCGCTCCCACCACCTGCACTTGCGTGCCATCGGGCTGTGGATACGATTTCTCGACGGCCCGCGCTTCAACAATAGTTTCAGCCACACAGATCTCCCGTAACTTCTATACACGGATGCGCGCTGCGGCGCAAAGAAAAACCCTCGTTAACACTGTGTTCACAATCACTGAAGTATCGAAGCAGTAGTGAAGTGAAACGAAGGGGCAACACTCAGGCAGCAAAGTCTTCATCAGGCAGCAGCGCAAAGGGCTCCGGGATCCGGTCCGTCACCTCGGCCAGGTGCTCTAACTTGGCCGACAAACTGTCATTCAGTTGGGTTGCAGCAAACCGCCACTTCCAATTGTCGCAGTTCGCGCTGGGCGTATTCATGCGCGCGCTGCTGTCCAAACCCAGCACGTCCTGCAGAGGAATAATGCTCAGTTCCGCCACGGACGATTGAGCGATGCGGATAAAGGCCCAATGAATTCCGTCTTCACACTTTCCAACGTAGGCTTCGGCATGGCGGCGTTCATCTTCTGTGGCACCGTCTTTCCACCATCCAACCGTTGTATCGTTATCGTGCGTTCCTGTGTAAATCACTTTTCCCGCCGCTTGGTGCGGTAGATAGATGTGCGCGCCCTTGTCCCCGAAACCGAATTGCAGCACGGCCATACCGGGAAGCTGCAGTCTTTCACGCAACGCATGAACCTCAGGCGTGATGTAGCCCAGATCCTCCGCGAAAAATGGAAGCCCACGCAGAGCCTTGCGCAGCTTCTCAAATAAATCATCTCTCGGACCATCAACCCAGCGGCCGTTGATCGCGGTCTCATCTCCGGCGGGAATCTCCCAGAACTGATCGAATCCGCGGAAGTGGTCAAGCCGTACGTAATCGCAATTGCGCGTGGCCCAGCGCAGCCGCTCGATCCACCACTTGTAACCGCCGGTCTTCATGACATCCCAGCGATACAGCGGATTGCCCCATCGCTGTCCGGTCTTGCTGAAAAAGTCAGGAGGCACGCCGGAAACAACTTGTGGATCCAGATTGCCGTCGAGTCTGAACAATTCCGGGTGCGTCCACACATCGGCGCTGTCGAAGTTGACGAAGATCGCCACATCACCGGCGATGCGAATCGAACGCTCGGAACAGTATCGACGCAAGCATTGCCACTGCTCGTAGAACGCAAACTGCAAAACGGCGCGAACCGCGAGGTCATCCTCCAGTTCGTCACCTGCTTTTTTCACGGCAGCCGCTTCCCTGTGTACCAGTTCCCGTGGCCACTTGTTCCAGCTTTGCAGCTTATAACGAGCGCGTAACGCGTCGAACAGAACAAAATCTTTCAGCCACCAGGCGTTGTCCGAGCGAAATCGCTCAAATTTCTCGCGCGCCCGGCTCGAAGCAGATCTAATAAAGTTCCGTCCCGCTTCAAACAGTAACGGCATTTTCTGCGCGAACACTCGATCGTATTCAACTGCCTTCGAATCCTGCGGCAGGTTTTCAATCTGGGATGCACTAATCCATCCGCGTTCCGCCAAACGCTCCAGGCTGATGAGCAGAGGATTTCCCGCAAATGCTGAGGTGGAGGAGTAGGGGGAGTTCCCGTAGCCGAGCGGGCCAAGCGGCAGAACCTGCCAAAACCCCTGCTTCGCCGCAGCCAAAAAATCTACAAACTCGTACGCCGCCGGGCCGAAGTCGCCGATGCCGCCGTGCGAGGGCAACGACGAGGGATGCAACAAAATGCCTGCGAGGCGCGGGAACAACATGCAATAGTTATTCTTTCAGGGCTGGAGGCCCGCTGTTTAGGAGCGTGAACAAGGGGACTTGTTCAAGGAAGCCCGTCCACGATTGAGTTAACTCTGACGGGTTACATTCCCGCTTCAGCGCCGGCGTGGGTCAGCGCTTTCATTTCGTCCTGATTGATTTTGATCTTGCCCGATTTTTCCATCTGTTCGCGAATGTTGGAAACAAACAATCCGAACAGCTCCTGCTGTTTTCCCTGCAGCAACGAATCCCGAATCTGGTCGCGCTTCGCCGCAAAGTCGGCGTCGCTGGGCTGCTGATTTTCCAGCACCAAAAGCACCGCTCCGTTTCCGCCGCTGGTGATCGGCCCGCTGATCTCACCGGGCTTCAGCGTGAAAGCGACTGCGGCCTGCCCGGTCATCGAACCAATATCTGGAACCTGTCCGTCGGGCAAGACAAAATCGCTGGTCTTGACTGTTGCGCCCAACTCTTTCGCCGCCCGCTTCAGGTCATGCTCCGTCTTTGCTCGATCGGAAAGCTCCTGCGTTTTCTGTGTCAGCAAAGTATTGGATCGTTCATTTTTGAATTCATCTTCCACCTTGCTGCGAATCTCTTCAAAGCTTGGCGTAGACGCCGGTTTGATCGCCAATAGTTGATACACCACAAACCCTTGCGAAGTCGCGGCCATATCGGGCGGGGCTTTGTCTGCCGCGCTGAAGACCGCATCCATGAACTGTGTTGCTGGCCCAAGACCCGGCAGCATATCCTTACGGCCGAAGAAATCGGAATTGATCACCGGCGCGCTCTTCGCTGCGGCGGCCGCGTCCAGTCCTTCCGCTTTAGCCGAACTCAGCAGGGCTTCTGCCTGCTTCTGCGCCATCTGTTGCGCCTTCTGCTGCTTCAGGACCGGCTCGATTTCATCCTTCACTTCATCGAGCGTCTTCATGTGCGCTTCTTGCTTGTCGTCCACGCGAATAATGTGGAAGCCATAACTGCTCTTCACCAGATCGCTGATCTGTCCTTTCGGTAACGAGAACGCAGCCTTCTCAAATTCCGGCACCGTGCGGCCCCGCTGTATGAAACCCAATGATCCGCCTTCTTTGGCACTGCCCGGATCTTCGGAATATTTCTTGGCCAGTTCCTCGAAATTCGCTCCGGCCTTAATTTGTTTCAGCAAATCTTCGGCGCGATGCTGCGCCTCTGTCACGCCTTTTTCATCTACCTTTCCATCGGGGCCGGGCAGCGGCGTCTTGATCAAAATATGGCTGACCTTGACCTGTTCCGGCGTACGGTATTGATCGCGATGCTGATCGTAATAAGCCACCAGATCGTCATGGCTGACCTGTATACCCTCTCCAATCTTGCTTACGTCCAGCACCGCATATTTCACCTTGCGCTTCTCAGGGATTGAGTTCGCATATTGCTGCTTGTGGCTGTCGTAAAACGCCTTCAGTTCGACGTCGGTCGGATGTAGGGCCTTGCGCAAATCATCCTGCTTCAACACCGCGTAGTCGAACTTGACTTTTGAATTCTGCTTAATAAATTGCTCGCGAATTCCCGAGTCGCTGACTGTCGCACTGCCCGAGATCAGAGCCTGCAACTTTCCCAACTCGATATCCTTGCCAATCGAATCTTCGAACTTAACTGGCGTCAAATTGTATCGGGACAGCATGTCCTCGTATTCAGTCTCACCAATGAAATTTCCGCCGGGAAAGAACGTCCCTGCGTAGCGCCCGTGCTGCAATTCATCCTGCACTTCCCGCGGAGTTGCCTTCAGTCCCATATGCTCGGCTTCCGCGATTAGCGCCTGCCGCGTAATCAACTGCTCAGCGGCGCGCTGAGAAAAATAGGGCAGGAGCATGGCCATAGTCTGCGGATTCGCCTGCTGCATCTGCTGTTGCAGCATCTGACGCGCGGTTTGACGCACCTCGTCGGCCGTCACGTCGCCGCCATCTACCTTCGCGACCACGCCTTTGCCGGGCGCAGCACCCCACATGTCCGATCCCAGACCGCCGGGGATTAACGTGATCACCATCGAGGCGCAAATAACCAGGAGAATGCCGCCCAGCGCCATCTTCACCGCCGGACCAGGGGTTTGCAGAAATCGAATCATTCGTATGACTCCAGAAGTTAAGATTGAACACTAAATTATAGACTACCGCATCTAGCCTTGTGCGGCGCGGCGCCTCCCCCCCAGGCTGGTAAATACTATTAGATCGAGGACCGAAGCCAGCTTGCCAACGAACAACGACTATCGACCAATGACGGTTCTAAAATTCCGCTATTGAAACGAATTAATAGACGTGTTATCCATTCTTCCGGGCAATCCGTGATCGAACTTGGGAGCAACATGACAGACAGACGATGGCCGACAATTTTTAACGTTCTAATTTTCGCTTTATTGAGCTCGTTCGTCGCCGCTGGCGCGCAAGAAGCCAAACTAACTGACAAGCAGCCCCTGCGCGAAGGCTGGCTCCTGCAATCCTCCAGCAAGGTAGAAGCCTCGGGAGCCCTTATCTCCACTTCCAAATTTGCTCCCACCGGCTGGCACGAAGTCACAGTGCCCACCACCGTGGTCGCCGCGCTGGTGAAAGACAAAACCCTGCCCGATCCATTTCCCGGCATGAATCTTCGCCAGTTCCCCGGTGTCTCCTATCCTATCGGCGGAAATTTTTCCAACATTCCGATGCCGCCAGACAGTCCTTACATCGTCTCGTGGTGGTACCGCAAGCAATTCGCAACCCCTGCTACCGATCACGGCAAGACGATCTGGCTGAACTTCAAAGGCATCAACTACCGCGCCAATATTTGGCTCAACGGCAAACAGATCGCCAACTCCAACGATGTCGCCGGCGCTTGGCGCACTTATGAATTCAACGTTACTGACGCAATAAAGCCCGGGACGGAAAATTTCCTGGCCGTACAGGTTTTCGCTCCTACAGAAAATGACCTCGCCATCACATTTGTCGACTGGAATCCGGCACCGCCCGACAAAAACATGGGTCTGTGGCGCGAAGTTTACCTGACCACCACCAGCGGCCCGGTTGCACTGCGCTATCCCACGGTAGTTTCTAAACTCGACCTGCCCTCTACCGATCGCGCCCACCTCACTGTGACGGCGCAGCTAAAAAATGGCGCTAATCAAGCCGTTCATGGCAAATTGAAGGGGCAAATCGAGAATATTGCCTTTGAACAGGAAGTCGATCTCGCGCCTAACGAATCCAAAGACGTAACCTTCACTCCCGACAACTTCGCCCAACTCGTCATCGCCAACCCGAACCTGTGGTGGCCGGCGCAAATGGGCGAGCCGCATCTCTATACGTTGAAGATGGAATTCGAGGTCAACGGCGCAGCCAGCGATCGCTCCGAAACCCGCTTCGGCATTCGCGAAATCACTTCCGACCTAAATTCCATCGGCGGCCGCGCCTTCCACGTCAACGGAAAAAACATTCTCATTCGCGGCGGCGGTTGGACCACCAACATGATGCTGCGCGAGAATTCGCAGCGACTCCATGACGAATTCCGGTACGTCCGCGACATGGGCCTCAACACCGTCCGCCTCGAAGGCAAAATCGAGACGCAGGAATTTTTCGATCTCGCCGACCGCGAAGGAATTCTCGTGATGGCCGGCTGGTGCTGCTGCGATTTCTGGGAACGCTGGCCGAAATGGAAGCCTGCGGACTATGAAATCGCCAAACAATCTCTGCGCGATCAAATTTATCGCCTGCGCAGCCATCCCAGCCTCGTCATGTGGCTCAATGGCAGCGACAATCCTGCGCCGCCCGATGTCGAGCAGATGTATCTCGATATCGAAAAGCAGTTACTTTGGCCGAATCCCGTCCTTTCATCGGCGACCGGCAAGGAAACCAGCGTCACCGGCCAAAGTGGCGTCAAGATGAGCGGCCCTTACGAATACGTAGCTCCCAGCTATTGGGAAGTCGATACGCCGCAGGGGCAACCTGGCCGCAAATTATGCAACGCCGGAGGCTGCGGCGGCGCCTACGCCTTTAACACTGAAACCAGCATGGGACCGGCCGTTCCGCCCGTTGAAAGCATCGAGGCTATGGTCGGCAAAGACCACCTGTGGCCCATTGACGATGTCTGGAATTACCACGCGGGCGGCGGTGAATTCAAAACCATCCGGGTCTTCAGCGACGCGCTCGCCAACCGCTACGGCAAATCGCAAAACGTCGAAGACTTCGCAATGAAAGCGCAACTCCAGACCTACGAAGGCGTACGCGCCATGTACGAGGCCTACAGCCGCAACAAATATCAATCCACCGGGGTAATTCAGTGGATGCTCAACAACGCATGGCCCTCGATGATCTGGCACTTATACGACTACTATCTTCGTCCCGCCGGCGGCTACTTCGGCGCGAAGCGAGCTATGGAATCGCTGCATCCGGTCTATGGCTACGACGACCACTCCATCTGGGTCGTCAGCAGCCAATACACCGATGCCAAAGCCCTGAAGCTCACCACAAAAATCTACAACCTCGACATGACGGAAAAGTTCTCGCAGGAGAATGCGCTCGACGCTCCGGCCGATAGCACCGCGAAAATCTTCACCCTGCCCGATGCAGCAGACTTGAGCCCGACATACTTCGTCGCGCTACGACTGCAAGATTCTGCGGGAAAATTGGTGGGATCAAATTTCTACTGGCTTTCCACAAAACCGGAGACGATCGACTGGGCAAAATCAACCTGGTGGATGACCCCAACCGAGTCCTTCGCCGACTACACGGCCCTCGCCCAATTGCCGAAAGTCAAACTACAAGTCAGCGAACGTACAGAACGTAAAGGCGAGGAATCCATCACGCATGTAATGCTGGAAAATCCGGACAAGACACTCGCCTTCTTCATTCGCCTGAAAATTAATAAAGGTTCGCACGGCGAAGAAATCCTCCCCGTAGTTTGGCAGGACAATTACATCTCTCTGCTTCCGGGCGAAAAGCGCGAGATCACCGCAACCTACCGCACGTCCGAATTAGGCGCAGCCGATCCAGCAGTAAGAATCAGCGGCTGGAACGTGGAGTGAGGGATTTAGCTAGGGACGCTATCTTTTCGGCCACTTTACACGGCGTGTTTCCTCGATATCCCGCAGATTGCGGCGAGTCGCCCAAGCAATCACGGCGAAGACTGGACCAAAAAGGAGCACAATCCCGAGCACCAGTTTCCACAAGACACCCTCCTGAGCTGATGCGAAGAGGAGCCGTACCAAGAAACCAAAGCCGAGAAGACCGAACAGGAAGATGCCGATCGCGGCCCTTATGTTCCATGGCCTGCTCCCAACATTGCGCCAAAACTGCGCTTCGTTCCGCGCGGTATCGGGGAATACAACATTGCGCTGCCGACTCGCAATGTCGTGCCGCCATTCGCCGGGTTCGCGTGGCTTACGCATCCGCCGTCAACCTAACACAATCACACGTGCTGCGACACCGACAAAATATTCCCATCCGGATCCTTAAACCACGCCACCTTGTCCCCTGTCGGAGCAGTCCAGATACCCAGCGTGTCCTGCTTGAAAAATCCAAATATTTCGAAGTGAACGCCTCGCGACGTAAGCTCCTCCACCACTTTCTCGATCTCCACAACCTGCCAACCCAGAATCGTGAACTGCGCGGGTTTGAAGTCGGCAACCTTCGCCACGCGAATCATGATGCCGTTCGCGTCCAGCACCATGGCAAAACCGTCATCCTTCACAAAACGAAGTCCCAACACGCTCTCGTAAAACTCCCGCGCCTTGGCCGAATCTCGGGTGGGCACAAAAGCGACAATGTTGGTTGAACCTAACATCTAGACCTCCCTGAGAAACCGATAGTATCCGAATTAGGCAATTCTTCTCATTCTTCCGGTGGTACATCAAAATTTACCAAATTTCCCTGGAAGCCACGCGTTTTCCAAGCGCCATAAGCAATGCCAACCGCCATCCAGATAGAACCCACGATGAGCGCCAGATTCGACAGGTGGATCCAAATGAACAAACAGATTATGAAGCCCAGAACCGGCGGAAGCAATTGTCCCACCGTGCGATCTTCTCCCCGGATGTAGTAATGAGTTAGCGACGCCAGGTTTACACCCATGAATGCAATGAGCGCGCCGAAGTTGAGCAACTCCGCGCCATTATCGTAACTGATGAGGAAGGCCCCAATCATCGCAATCACGCCGACGAAAATCACGTTGTTCGCCGGAATGCGAGTTCTCGGATGGATTGCTCCAAAAAACTTTCTGGGAATGGCGTCGCTGCGTCCCATGCCGTAAAGCAACCGCGCCGCGCCCAACTGCGATCCCATACCCGATCCCACCGTGGCTATCAGCAACGTGATGCTGATGGCCTTGGTGAGCAAAGGGCCGCCAGCAATGGCAGCCACGTGGCTGAAGGCATTTTCGACCTCATTCACGCCAAAGATGTACTGCGGACTCAGCAACTGCGCGCCATAGACCTCAGCCGCGGCCAGAAATCCTGTGACTACGCACACCAGTACCGTCGCCAGAAAAATATTCCGCCGGGGATTTTCCACTTCCTCCGATAAAGTCGAAATGCCGTCAAATCCAATGTAGGTCAGCACCGCCACCGATGTTCCGTGAAACACCCGGTTAATAGTAAAGGTCGCGGGATTGTAGAACGGACGCAGAAAATAAGCTTCTGGATATTGCGGCAGATGAAAAATGTACCGGACGGTGTACCAGAAGAACGCCAGGATGACGGCGCCCATAACCGCGCACAGGATGTTATTGATGCGGGCTGACGTTTGCACGCCACGCAGGTTCAGCGCGGTAAACAATCCGGCAAAAAATAACGGCCAGAGCAGTCCGGGATAAGGAATCTGATACGGCGTTCCGCTCAACAAATCGGCCATCGCTTTGGCCGACCAGATGGTGCAGATCAATGGATTGAGAATGTAATCCATGGTCATGCTCCAACCCGTCACGTATCCGAGCGATGGATGGAGTTCGCGCCCCACATAGGTATAAGCCGAACCCGCGCTGGGATAAACCCGCGCCATGCGGCCGTAACTCATCGCAGTAAAAACCATGGCGACCATGGCAATCAGGATGGAAGTGACCACATGCCCTTGGCCGGCGTTGCTGAAAACTCCGTAGGCAGGCATGGGCGCGGTCGGCTGAATGACGATGATGCCGTAGAGAATCAAATCCCAGAGCGTAAGAGCGCGCCGCAAGCGCGGCGCGGAAGAGGAGGAAGCAGCGGAGGCAGTTTCCATGAGTCCGGCTATTGGATTATGGAAAGCCGGAAATTGTCAATATTAAAACGTTTCTATACGTCAATAATCGATGCCTGGATTTCTCGGCGTTCTTTGCGGCCTCTGCGTTAAATGCTTTTCTTTGCCAGTTCCATAACGACTGCCGGCGTTATCTCTGTCCACCGTAATCAAACCAATACCCGCGCTGCTCGTTCCCCGACATGTGCCGCGTGTTGTATTCGAGTAAGTAATTCAAGTGCGCATCGTCCATCGGAAACGATTTCTTCGGGGCATACGGATACTCGCCCATGCTCAAAAACGGCAGTGGCGCAACGTAGTTTCCTTCTGCCGCGTAAAAGTCCATGTCTTTCTCATACCCGTTGGCGGCGAAAAAATAATCGCGCACCCAACCCTGCGGCAAGGCAGGCAGGTTCGCCGGATCAAAATCCAGACGAACTTCATCGCCAGAACCAAACACGGCCAGCTTATCGTCGGTCGCGGTCAGCAGGGGCAGCACATCGCCATAGCGCGTATATGTTCCCGCTGGACGAGTGTAAGGTCCGGTCGCGCTGGTCTTTTCGTAAACATACTGCACGTTCCCCGCAGGCTTGCCCTCAATCTTCAGCGGATATCCGTGAAATTCCAGATCGGCCCGCGCCAGCGGAACCGCTGTAAGCCGCAAGTTTTGTGGTCGTTGATCTCGATTTTTACTGGCGTCATCCCGAAGCCCCGCGTTTTCACCAGCGGGGCGAGGGATCTCGCGCGCTGCATTCTGCGGCGTTCGGTCAATCAAAATGCTGTCCCAGTACACCTGCAAGTTTGTCGTGATGCGAATCTTCTGCGTCCCTAGCGGCAGCTTGCCCGTGAGATCGGCGGTCATTGTCCGCGGACCGCCTGCGGGGAACCCCATATCGTCGATCACACGATTCCACTTTCCTGTCCGATCGAGTGCTTCAATATATGGCGAGATGGGCCGCACTCCTGCCTGCGACGCAGCATACATGCTGTTCGCGGAAAAATATTCGACTTCCCCGTGCATCAGCAGCCACAGCGGCCCGCCACGGTATGGCATGCCTAAATCGAGCGTAAGGCTGTGCGGCTGGGCGAATCCCTGAAACTGCGTCAACGCAAAATCGCCAAAATAGCGATGCGCCAGCAGATCAGGCAAAACATTGTGCCCGTGCTCGTCCCGAGCGCTCGCCGGCACCCGAGCATCGCGGCTCACCACAACTTTGAAGTCAGGATACGGCGGGTTCGAAGCAAAATACTCATTCGGATAAACATCGAGAGGCGCAGGATGATCGACCGCCAACAAACGCACCTGATCGAGATACACAGCTTCTTCAAGCGGTTCCATGAAACGGAAACTCAAAAGGCTGACCTCGGACTTCTGACCTCGGACCTCGGGCAAATCGCTTTTGCCGTCTGAGGTCTGGGGTCTGACGTCTTTCTCCCGAATCATGCCGCGATCAATCTTGATATATTCCACCGGCCGCGGAATATCGCGCTGATCCGGCCCAATCCAATGCCCCACCACGCCCGCGCCCAGCATGTCGGCCACAAATTCATAGCGCTCGCCATTCCACACAAACAACGTGGGACATGAACTGCCTCGCCGGTCGAGTTCCAGAAAATCCTGTTGCTTATCCCCAGCAACCTGAATTTCATCCTGCAACACGCCGGTCGGCCACAGCATGCGCACAATGTCGGCTTCCTTGGCGTCACCCAGCCCGACGGTAAGATACGGCGAATTCTGCCCCAGATATCCATTGGAGCCGTAAATCTCAAACTTCTGCCGGTTGCCGCCCGAAAAAACTTCTACCTTCGTTCCAATCGCGGACTTGTTGTCGTTCAATCCCTTCAGCGCCAGCCGCAGCCAATGATTCTGATTCCCGCCCTCGTTGCGTAGCAGCACCGCCGGCCCATGATTTTGCGTGATGAGCAAATCGACCGCGCCGTCGTTGTCGTAATCGCCCGTGATGATCGCTCGAGGCTCTTTAAGCTGAATCTTGTCGAGCCCAACATCGGCGGTGACGTCTTTGAATCCATCCGGCCCAAGATTGCGGAACAACCGCACTTCGCCTTTACCATCTTTCGTCTCGCCGACCGCTACGAGATCGACCCATCCGTCATTGTCGTAGTCAAAGGCGGCGACGCCGGCGGCGCTAATCCAGCCGGTTTCGGGAAGATCTATTCGCTCAAAGCCCTTTCCCGCATTATTTTTCCAAAGCGTTAGAGCTGGACTTCCAGCGGCAGTCAGTGCTACATCCATCCATCCATCGTGATTGAAATCGAGCACGGCCATGCCAACTTTCGGCAAGACGCCGTCATCTCCAGCGAACGGATAAAGGTCGACGAATTTCCCCTCTCGACGATTTATATAGACCACAGCGTTGGGCTTGAAAACCGGAATGTTCACTCGACCAGCGCCCGTCAGAATGTCCACTGCTCGGTCGTTATTGTAGTCAGTGCCTACGGCCGAGATATGAGGCCCCACTCCTTGGAGCCCGGTTTGTTCCGTCACGTCTGTAAATTTACTGTCGCCGTTGTTACGGAACATGATATTTCCCGACCACTCGCCATCGAAGGGAGGTCGGACGGTGCCAGGTGAGCTCGGCTTGCCGCGCGTTATATATAAATCAATGTCCCCGTCGTGATCGTAGTCAACGAACGTTGCCCCAATGTTGAATTCCTCGCTCTTGATTCCGGCGGCTTCGGTTACGTCTTTGAAGGTTCCGTTCTTTTCGTTGTGTAACAGAATTACGCGCGCGGCGGTTGTGACGACCAAGTCTGTAGCACCATCGTTATCGTAGTCGCCCACGGTACAACCAATGCCGTGTAAAACCCGATCGAGGCCGGCTTTCTTAGTTACATCTTCAAACTTGCTGTTGCCCAGGTTGCGATACAAACCAATCCCACCTTGCGGACCGTTGTCAGCCATGAAGACGTCCACGAACCCGTCGCCGTCGAAATCCAAAAAACATGCGCCCGAACCCAAAAATTTCCCAGCGCGATTTTCATATTCCCCATCACCGTGGCGTGGATCGACTTCGCCGAGAATCCCCGCCTCCTTCGTCACATCCACAAACCGCACCTTAACCTGCGCTGGCGCCTTCAACACTGCGGACGGCGATTCCACCACCCGCGAATACTGTCCCTGCTCGCCGTAAGCCAGGCTCATGGGCGTGCCGATTTTGTTTTGTGTGATGTACTGGAATTTCTTGAGGTGCTCGCGCGCGTCGTTCACGTCCGCCGATTGCTGGTAGGCCCTCGACAATCCAAACTCCGCCGAGGCATGCAGCGGATTGATTTTCAGCGCGTGCTGAAACGATTCGATAGCCTGCGGAAATTCCTTCGCCTGCGCGTATGCCGCGCCCAGAAAATACCAGGTGTCGGCGTCATTGGCGTCGATCTCAGTTACATGCTTGAACGCATCAATGGCGGCTTGCGCATCGCCTGTGTTCTTCGCCAGCAGACCGAGGTTGTACCAGGCATTGGGATTCTTCAGATCCTGCTTGCGTGCATCTTCCAGCGCGGCCTTGGCCTCGTCGATTTTTTGCAGGTTCAGAAAAGCGATGCCTTCGTTGAGCCGCGCAATCGCCAGCTTCGGATCACTCTTTAGCGCCTCCTGAAAATCCTTCAGCCCTTTTTCGAAGAGTTGCTGATTCATGTAAGCCGCTCCGAGATTGTTCAATCGCGCAGCCTCAATAGGGTTCGAACTCTTAGGCTGAGTTTGCGGTGCAGTGGCGAACACGCCAAACACGGCGAGCAACATGCCGGCGATAGCAATCGGAATTCGTGGAGTCATCTGAGTAAAGATTTAACCACAGAGAACACAGGGAACACAGAGGGATTCACAAACTCATGTGATCGGCGGCGGTTCCCATGGGCCGCGTTCCTGCTCGATCGCTTCTGCTACCGCCAACACTTTCTCTTCTTCCCATGGGCGGCCAACAATCTGCACACCAATCGGCAATCGCTCAGACGAATTGCTTACCGGCACAACCGCCGCAGGATTTCCTAGCAGATTGAACCACTCCGCATAGCTCCACGCATCGAGATACTCCACCGTTTTGCCTTCAACTTTCCAACTGCGTTCCCCGTGACGAAATGCGGGAATGGCCGCCGCCGGACACAACAGAATCGGATACTGCCGCATCTGCGCCAGAAATTCCGTGCGAAGTGCGTCGCGGCGGATCCAGGCATCGAGAAGTGATTCGCCGGTGTGCGGCGGCTCCGCTTCCGCCCACGACAGAAACTGTTTGAGGATCGGACTCAGATCACTCTCACGCCCGTGAAACATGGGCCGAATGAGCATCGCTCCGGCAGTCACAAAAAACTTGCGCCAAAGCAGGCGAGCTTCTTCGAGTCCCCCAGGCCGAAAGGCCTCGACCTGAAATCCGGACCGTCGAAGCGACTCCGCAGCAGCGCGTACCGCCGCGCTAGTCTCGGGAGTCACCGGTGTGCGGCCGTCGTCTTCAAAGTAACCAACCTTCAACTGCTTTACCTCTTCGTCAGAAGTCCAACGCAATGGCACCGGCGCAGCGCAAGTGTCCCCGTCGTCTGGCCCTTGCATTACTTCAAACAAAAGTTTGAGATCGCCGACTGTGCGCGCCATGGGCCCAACCACACCAATCGATGCGAACGGCCCAGCCGAACTCGGATAATGCCCGGTTGCTGGAATTCTTCCCGGCGTAGGTTTCAGGCCACAGATTCCGGTGAAGTGCGCTGGCACTCGAATCGATCCCCCGCCATCGCTGCCGACGCCGCCAGCCGACATCCCCGCGGCGATCGCCGCTGCCTCTCCGCCGCTCGACCCTCCTGGAGTGCGGTCGAGATCCCAAGGGCTGTTCGTGCGGCCATACAATAAGTTTTCGGTCTCCCAAGCCATGAGCAGTTCAGGCGTGTTTGTCGTTCCCAACACAATCGCTCCTGCTTGCTTTAGCCTCACGACTAAAGGTGCATCTTGCTTCGCCACAAATCCAGCGCGCAGCCGAGTTCCCGCTTCGCAGCGCAGACCTGCGACTTCAATAGAACTTTTGATGCTGACAGGTATTCCATGCAGCGGTCCCAAGTCCTTTCCAGCCAGGACCGCAGTTTCAGCCTCGCAGGCGTGTTGCCGTGCGCGGATGGCATCGACCTGCACATAAGCATTCAACCGTGGGTTCATCCGCTCGATCTTTGCCAGATGAGTTTCGACCAGTTCGACGGGCGAAATTTCTTTTTCACGAATTCGCGCGGCCATCGCGGTAGCCGAAAGCAAAGTGATGTCGATCATGCGGAACTCTTTGTTGCGCGCGAAGCCTGGTTGCGCATCGCGCGATCCAACCGGAGTTTCTCGTCGTGCGTCAACGCGCGGAAGGTGCCTTTCGCTAAGTCACCCAACTCCAGCGGACCAATCGCCACTCTCACCAGGCGCAACACTTCCACGCCGAGCGCAGCCATCATGCGCCGAATCTGCCGGTTCTTGCCTTCTTCGAGAATAATTTCGAGCCAGCAATTCTTCTTTCCTATGCGAAGGATCTGCGCCTGTCGAGCGCGCATCATGCCACGATGCTTCGCCTCGCCGTCGGGAACGCCACTGATCAAAGCCCGCACGAACGCATCGTCAGCAATGGCCGCAATCTGCACATGATAAGTTTTGTTCAGGTGTGTCTCCGGAGCGGCCACGCGCGCGCCCCACTCCGAATCGTTGGTCAACAAGAGCAGGCCTTCGCTTGCTTTGTCCAGCCGGCCCACGGGAGCGATCCACTTTGGTAGTTGCTCCGTTTCTGCGTGTTCCGCCTGTCGCTCCGTTTTTTCCAGCACCTCATAAACCGTTTCGCGCCCTTTTTCGTCCGATGCAGTTGTCACCACTCCGCGCGGCTTGTTCATCATTAAATAGATCAATCTGGCGGGCTCGACCGGGCGGTCATCAACTATGACTTTATCGCGCTCGATGCGAACGGGACTCTCTGGATCGCGGCAGATGTTTCCGTTCAATCGCGCCCGTCCCGCTCGAATCAAGGCGGAAGCTTCTGAGCGTGAACAGTATCCCAGCTTCGACAAAGCGCGGGCCAAGCCGATCCGCCGCGAAGATTCGCTTTTGTTCACCAGTTCATGCTAAACGAGAATCGATGAGCCAAGTCCATGCACACTCCATCCGCACTTGATACGATGTTGTCGCCGATCTTAAGCACAAGGAGTTGCTATGGCTCATCAACACCCACCTCGATTCTTGAAAATTGTGGACGATGCCAAAACTCGGATCCGCGAAACCAACGTTCTCGACGTTAAAGTGCGCATGGATCGCGGCGAGAAATTTATACTCATCGACGTGCGCGAAGAGAGCGAATTCGCCAAGGACCATTTGCCCGGCGCGATTCATCTGGGCAAAGGCATCATCGAGCGCGACGTGGAAGCGCGTGTGCCCGACCTGAACGCGGAAATGGTTCTCTATTGCGGCGGCGGTTTTCGTTCGGCGCTCGCAGCCGATAATTTGCAGAAGATGGGCTACACTAACGTGATTTCAATGGACGGCGGCATTCGCGACTGGCGCGAGAAGGGGTATTCGCTGGAATCGTGAACGGACTTGCTGGACGTCGGGACGCCAGACCTCGGACCTCAGGCAAAACTGCAGAGCTCGAGCCCAAGGCGGAATGCCCGCAGTCCGACGTCTAAAGTCTGAGGTCTGAAGTCCGGGGTCCGAAGTCCGGTTCACCTATGAATGGACGCATCTTCTTCTGGTCGCTCACTTCCGCGCTCGCCGGATTTCTTTTCGGCTTCGACACCGTTGTTATTTCCGGCGCCGAAAAAACTATTCAAACGCTATGGGGGCTCAGCCCTGGACTGCACGGCATTGCCATGGCCTCCGCGCTTTACGGTACCGTCGTCGGTTCGCTGCTCGGCGGATGGCCTGCTGATCGCTTCGGGCGCAAGGCCACGCTGCTTTGGATTGGCGTTCTTTACTTCGTCGGCGCGGTGGGCTCGGGCTTGGCGACGAATGTTTCCATGTTCATCGTCACACGCGTCATCGGCGGCTTGGGCATCGGAATCTCGACTGTCGTCGCGCCCATGTATATCTCGGAGATTGCTCCGGCCAAACATCGAGGGCGACTTGCCGGCATGTTCCAATTCAATATCGTTTTCGGCATCCTGGTGGCGTTTGTCTCAAATGCGTTGCTGGCAGGCATTGGCGAAAATGCCTGGCGCTGGATGCTCGGTGTCGCCGCATTCCCGTCACTGCTGTATGCGATGTTTTGTTTTGGCCTTCCGGAAAGTCCGCGCTGGCTGCTCAGCCGCAAGGGCGATCGCGCGGCGGGTCTGGAAGTCCTGCAACGAATCGAACCGGAGGCTTCGCAAGCCGAAATTGCCGCTGAGGCGGATGCGATTATTGCCGCATCTTCGCAGCAAGCGGAGTCTGGACATTTCTGGACTACGCGTCTGCGCAAGCCGATCATGCTCGCTATCCTGATTGCGTTCTTCAATCAACTGTCCGGCATCAACGCCATTTTGTATTTTGCGCCGCGCATCTTTGAACTTACCGGTCTCGGGGCACAAGCTGCGCTGCTGCAATCCATCGGCATCGGCGTCACTAATCTCGTTTTCACTTTTGTCGGCCTCTGGCTGATTGACCGGTTGGGCCGCCGCACTCTTCTCTATATCGGCTCGTTCGGCTACATCGTCTCGCTGGGCCTGGTCGCGTGGGCGTTCTTTACCAATCATCTTTCGCTCGTTCCGGTCTGCATCTTCGCCTTCATCGCCGCGCACTCGATTGGGCAGGGCGCGGTCATCTGGGTTTTCATCTCCGAGATATTTCCTAATCGCCATCGCGCCGAAGGTCAGACTCTCGGCAGTTTCACCCATTGGATCTTCGCCGCTTTACTGACAACTTTCTTCCCGAGGATGGTTGCGTCGTTCCCGCCCGGCTATGTGTTCTCGTTCTTTGCCGGGATGATGGTGCTGCAGCTGATTTGGGTGAGGACGTTGGTTCCGGAAACCAAGGGCGTGCCGCTCGAGCAGATTCAGAGGCAGTTGGGGATCGAGTAGGGGCTGGCCTGATCCGGTCAAAAAATCGAAAAACAGTTTTGCTTAAATTCTTGATTGCAAAAGAGTTAGGGCATTTCGATCCGGGGACTATCTCTGCAAATTATTGAGCGCCAAGGACTTACCCGCAAATTCCTCCAGGATAAGGACTTACGCTGCCCTTTTTGCACGTTTTCGGATTTCTAAAGAGCTGGTTAATGAAAAACTGAAAGCTGGCCGCTGAGGCTTCTTGCACTTTTCAGCTTAGTTATGATCGCGCAAGTTGGGTGGTGGAGGCAAGGTTAGACGTCACAAGTGGGGTGTGGAAAACTTCGGCGATCTTTCTTTTTCCTTGAATTAAATCCCAGGTCGCATTTCGAGGGTGCTTGCACAATGGCGTTTACAACGTTACTGGGGCCGATCTTAAACAGCTCGAAGCCTTTAACCCACTTTTAACTTGACTCGCAGACTGAGCCAGAAGATACTCGCTCCCATTTCCAAAGCGGAGGAAGCTGAGGATGAGAACTAATCTAGGCGAACTGTTGTGCTCGGGGAGAGCACAGGGCGCATATCTGCTATTCACTCTAGCGCTGAGCACGATTCTGTTTCACGCCACTCCGGTGCATGCTCAAACGAACGTATCCATCATCGTGGATCAAACGTGGACAGACACAGGAATCCAAGTCACTGAGGGCGAACCGCTGAATATCGCCGCTAGCGGGGAAATGAATTACTGGACTGACGGTTGCCCAGATACCTATAGTTGCATCGTAACGCCGGACGGTATTCCTATTCCAGAGTGCTTGGCAAGGGGAGTGACGCAGCAACAATTGGAGGGGT
>DATBZH010000041.1:0-7499 GCA_036513255.1 Candidatus Sulfotelmatobacter sp.
TCTCCGCTGGCAAAGTTCTTCAGCAGCGCGCTTGGGCTGCCGCTTTGAAATAAGAAAGTGGCGGAGAGAATTCGCAGAGAGAATTCGTTTTCAGCGAATTCTCTCTGCCTCACTTTCGTTTCTTCTTTGCAACATCATTCGTCGGAGTCTTATTCCCCGCCGTCGCGCTGGTTGGTGGCGTCTGCCGCGCAAACGGCGCCAGATCGCGCATGCGTTCAATATCGGCCTGCGCCTCCTTGGGCGACGAATAAGTTTGCGTGGAAGTCGCCAGCAAATCTCCTTTGTCGCCGTGAAAATGCCAGCCGTACTTCCCTTTCCCGGTGGGATAAATCTCGTAGTACGCTTTGCGCCGCCGCAGCCGGTGGAAGTGTATGTGAGCTTGGCGGCGCTCCTGGATGTAGGCAGCCGCGGCCGCTCGCGTGGGCGGCATCGGTGGAATCTTGCCCGAGTCGGGATGACCGTCCAGGTGCGCCAGGATCGGCCACCAATCTTTCTGCGGCTGCGTCAATGGCTTCGCCATTTGCGCAGCCGTGGCCGGTGGCGGCATCGCCGGCCGCGTCAGTGTCGTCGGCGCATCCGTGCGCGGACTGCTAAACTTACTCAGTTGTGCCGTAAAGCTATTCGCCGCTTTATCTCGATTCGTGAGATTGCCGATGCCGAACAGATCGCGCAGTGTGGCAAAAATCGAGGTGTGTTGATACTTCGTCGAATCGACAATTCCTTTCTGAATCCAAGGCGAAATCAGCACCGTCGGCACGCGTAGCCCCTGGCGGGTGAAGCCGAAGTCCATGTTCGCCGCAATGAGATATCCATTCTCTTTGGAATTTTTCTTCGCCAGGGCTGTGACGTATGCATTGGGCGAATTCAAATTGTCGCCGGGAGCGGCCGCAGCCGGCGGAGATACGTGATCGAAATAACCGCCGTGCTCGTCGTAGGTAACGATGAACAGCGTGTTGTTCCACAGCGGCCCGTTGCGCAGCGCTTCGTACACATCCGCGATCAGATTCTCTCCCAATCGCACGTCATAAGGCGCATGCTGTGAGTTGGGCTGGCTTCCGTCTTTGCCCTCGTTCATCTGCGGACACAAAAAGCTGTACGTCGGCAAAGTTCCTGCCGAAGCCTGCGCCGCAAACGAAGAGAACTGGAAGATGCGCGTGGTGCGCACCTTGAGCGCGGGAAACGAATCCGCATCGCTGAGATCGTAATAAAAAAAAGCCCAGTCGTAGCCGGCCTGCTCCATCGCCTGATAAATGGTTTGCGAATTGATCGGCGCCTCCCATTCGTTGTTCACGAAGCCGGCGGAAGTCGCGGCGTGAACGAACAGGCGATTCGGTTCAGTCGGGCCTGGGACCTCGGAGTACCACTGATCGCAAACACAAAACTCGCTGGCCAGCGCATAGATGACTGGCAACTGGGCCGCCGTAAAATTCGTCATCGGCTCGGCGATTTCCTGTGTGGCCGGACTCTTGCGCCCGTTCGACGCGAGTTCGCGAAGGTATTGCGAGATGAAACCGTTCAGGGGCGCGGGATCGGGCACCTGGGCGGAGCTTGTGGCGCTGGCGTCCATCTGGGTGGTCGCGTCGTTAAACGAATGTCCTGGGCCGCCAAATCCTTCTTTACTGATGTCCGCGCTTGGGATCACGAAATTTCCTGGCGTGCCCGCCGAATACTTCTGCGACGTCGGGGCCGACGGCTTCGCCAGATTGAAAAGATTCGGATTTGGCTTGCCGTTGGCGCCGAGGATTCCATTCACTCCCGGCTGCGTTCCCAGCAGATGATCGAGCGAGCGGTTTTCCATCATCAGCACGACGATGTGAGTGATTGAACTATTGTTGGGCATGCAACCCTCCTGATTGAAAACAGATGCTATGGGCAACGATTGCGTGGGCCAAGTCTCCGCTCAAAACTAGAGACACAAAAATTGGCACGCGCATTCACGATGCGCTGAAAAGGCTCCTAAGTTGTAAGGGGAAGTCGGCGTCGGGAAGTCCGTGCGTTGCGGACTCGGCATGAACTGGTCTTTCTTAGTTCTTGCTCTCTGGTTGCTGTTGTTGCTTCCGCGCGCGCCGAAATTTTAATCAAGTTAATCCCGGCCCGGAAGGAAGTCAAGTTGAAGCGCGTAACAGCATGCGCTGCGAAATGGTAGGCCCGGCAGGATTCGAACCTGCAACCGCCGGATTAGAAATCCGATGCTCTATCCGGTTGAGCTACGGGCCCACAAGAAGCAATGCGGCAGGCTTCATTTTACCCGGAATTGATTTATCGGCGTGACCCCGTGACAACTATCCGTAGGCAGTATTGACAGCCACTTCTTCAGGCGGAATAATGGCTGCGCTCGATCTTCCTCCCCCAGAGGGCATTTCTCCGCTCGAGTAAATCGCCTCTTCTTCCGCGCGAGCCGCTGTGTGCAAGATGGCTCGATTGCAAGAGCGAATTTCCCAACAGCAAACTTTGACCTTTAAAAACCCGTTCGCTTCAGCTGGCGCAAAGCCGGACAGAGGAAAAATGAAAAGACCAAATTTCCGAAAAATCGCTTCGATCGTTTCCATATTCTTCGCCGCAACTGTGATCGCGGTCTCCGCACAAACCTTTACCACCCTAGCCGCCTTTCACGGGACCAACGGCCAAAGCCCTAATACCGCCCTAGTTCAGGGCCTCGACGGGAACCTTTATGGAACCACTGGCACGGGCGGGACTGCAGGCTATGGCACTTTCTACAAAATTACTCCCGCGGGTAAGCTGACGACGATTTATAGCTTTTGTTCGCTGGCAAACTGTGACGATGGTGCGGGCCCGAACCATTTGCTTCTGGCGGCCGATGGGAACTTTTATGGTGTGACTGGGGCTGGTGGCGCGAATTGTAAGGACCTGGCCAGCACGGGTTGCGGTACATTCTTCAAGATCACTTCCGGCGGCACACTGACCACCCTCTACAATTTTTGCAGCCAGGCGAGTTGCGCCGATGGCTGGGATCCGAGCACTTTGGTCCAGGGCGGCGATGGGAACTTTTATGGGACCACAGGCTTCGGCGGAATCGGCTCTCCCGATGGCTTCGGTATCGTCTTCAAAGTTACAGTCGGCGGCGTTCTCACCGTACTGCACGATTTTTGCTCTGATATCGTCGGTGGAAACTGCGCGGATGGAAATCTGGCTGAATCGTTGATGCTGGCCAGCAACGGAAACTTTTACGGCATAGCCGACGAGGGTGGAAGCAACGATTGCGGCGAAGTTTTCGAAATTACTCCGACCGGCACGTTAATCACATTTCATAGCTTCACGGTCAGCCAAGGCTGCAGCAACTCCAGTGGTCTGACACAGGCCAGTGACGGAAACTTCTACGGGACAACCAACGAAGGCGGGGCTCACGGCAAAGGCTTGGTTTACAAATTAACTCTGTCCGGCACATTCACTCCGCTTTATGCTTTTTGCGCGTTGGCAAATTGCGCCGATGGCAACAACCCTACGGCCGGCGTCGTGCAAGGCACCGACGGCAACTTCTATGGAACAACTCACGGAGAAAATAGGGGCGCTCAGTCCACCGACGGTACCGTCTTCCAACTCACTCCAACCGGTACCTTAACCACATTACACACCTTCGATTCGAGCGACGGCGCGTGGCCGCAGGCACCGATGATGCAAGCCACGAACGGAAACTTCTACGGAACGACCAGCATCGGAGCAGCTGGCGATGGCACCATCTTCAGCGTCTCCATGGGCCTTGCACCGTTCGTCGCGGCAAATCCCAACTTTGGCGCAGCAGGACGCGTCGTCAACATCCTCGGCAACAATCTGACGGGCACGACCAGCGTGACCTTTAATGGCACGCCGGCCACGTTCGCTGTCATCTCCAGCACACTGATCAAGGCTCAGGTGCCAACCGGCGCCACCACGGGTACGATCACGGTAACTACGCCGGGAGCAACTCTATCTGGCAACACGTCGTTCCAGGTATTGCCGTAACCAACTCTGTGTTCGAAGGCAGTAAAGAGCCGCCTCAGGGGCGGCTCTTTACTTGTTCAAGACAACAACAGCTTCCCTCTTCGATCTTCTTCCGTCTAACTGTCTTACGCTTGATCAACTGCTTCTACCCCACTCCCACTGGCTACTAGCAACTGTGGTACAGTTCGGTCGAAGTTTTCAGGAGAAAGTTTCATGCCAGATCGCCGCTTCCGTACATACATCTTCGCAATACTTCTCATAGCGTGCTTCATTTCCGCGTCTGGATTCGCGCAGAAATCCCCCGGCCCGCAACCCGCTGCGCTGCCGGCGCCGATTCCCGCGCCCGTCGATCAGCCATATGCCGCTGGAACGCTTTCTCTTCACGTCGATCTCACCGATGTACGCCGCCGCATTCTGACCGTGCATGAAACCATCCCGGTGAAGCCGGGACCAATCACTCTGCTCTATCCGCAATGGCTGCCGGGTACGCACTCGCCGTCCAATGCTGTATCGGACATGGCCGGCCTGGTGATTACCGCCGATGGCAAGACAATTCCCTGGATGCGCGACCGCGTCGACATGTGGGCCTTCCACGTCGAGGTGCCGAAAGTTGTGACCGCGCTTGAGCTCACCTTTCAATATCTCGCGCCCATTCGGCCGCAGCAGGGACGGATCTCCGACAAGATTGCTGATGTGACCTGGAACAGCGTCCTGCTCTATCCCGCTGGATATTTCTCGCGCCGAATTTCATTCTCAACCGAACTGCACCTCCCCGACGGATGGAAGTTCGCCTGCGCGCTTGAGGTCAAATCGCAGAATGGGAATGTGGTTCAGTTCAAAGACACGACCCTGAACACGCTGATCGATTCGCCGCTCTATGCCGGAATCAACTTTAAGCGCGTCGACATCTCGACCGGCCCCGACAATCCCGTCTACCTCGACGTCTTCGCCGACAAACCCGAGCAACTCGAGATGACACCAGATGAACTCGAATATCACAAGAGCCTCGCCGTGCAGGCGCAGAAGCTCTTCAACTCGCATCACTACGATCACTACGATTTTCTGTTTTCACTCAGCGACAGCGTGGGCGGCAAGGGACTCGAACATCACCAGTCGAGCGAGGACGGAACCCGCGCCAATTACTTTACCGATTGGTCGGCGGGCGTCGGCGGCCGCGCTCTGCTGCCGCATGAATATACGCACTCGTGGAATGGCAAATTTCGCCGCCCGGCCGACCTCTGGACGCCGAACTTTAATGTTCCGATGCAGAACGATCTGCTGTGGGTTTACGAGGGTCTGACCGACTATTACGGAAACGTACTAACGGCGCGCTCGGGCATGCGTACTCTGGAGCAGGCTCACGACATCTGGGCGCAGATCGCGGCGAACTTCGAGATCAGCCCCGGCCGCACCTGGCGCTCGCTGGTCGATACCACCAACGGTCCCATTGTGACCGCGCATGGCGCGACGCCGCAGACCTGGACGAGTTGGCAGCGTTCCTTCGACTACTATCCCGAGTCCGATCTGGTTTGGCTCGATGCTGACACGAAAATCCGCGAGCTGAGCAACGGACAAAAGTCCCTGGATGACTTCGCGAAATTGTTTTACGGAATCGAAAATGGAAGCTATGTCACGGTGGGCTATACGCTCGACGACATCGTGAAAGCGCTGAACACGGTGCAGCCCTTCGACTGGGCGGGATTCTTCCGCACGCGCGTCTACGAAGTGGAGGCGCAGGTTCCGGAAAATGGCTTCACGCAGGGCGGATACAAGCTCGTCTACAACGACTCCGAGCCGGACTGGATGAAGCACGCGGATCGCTCCCGCGGCACCAGTTTCGCGACGTCTCTCGGCTTCTCGGTGCGCGGCGAAGGCGGCGATCCCGCTGCTGGCGCTGCGGGCGGCATTCTCGAAGTCTGGTGGGACAGTCCGGCGTACAAGGCCGGAATCACTCCCGACATGCAGCTACAGGCCGTGAACGATCAGGCTTTCAGCATCGCCACGTTGCGCGAGGCCATTCTATCTGCGGAGAAAAACGGCACGCCCATCAAGCTTCTGCTGAAACGCGACCGCGACTTTGTGACCATCAGTCTCGACTATCACGGAGGCCTGCGCTTCCCGCACCTCGAACGCGTGGACTCGACGCCAAGCCGTCTGGATGAGATTCTCGCGCCGGTCAAATAGGAAACGGTTCGGATTTTGTAACGACATTAAAGTAGTTACTAGAAGCGGCTCGAACCTGCGCGAAAGTGGATCGCGGAGGCGAGACGTCCATGCGGCCTACACAGGCTCACATCAATCGGGAACCGTACACCGAACCCACGCTGAGAAAACTGTCACGGGAACAAGCCGCACTTTTCCTTGTGGGATACGCCTACATAGGCCATCAGGGAGCGCGAGATATTCTGGAAATTCTGTTCCCAGCGCCAAACGCAAAAGTTGAAGCACCACAAGGCAGAGGACAACGACAGCAAGACTGAGGGTCAGCGGTTCGCAGTAAGAATGGCAATGACGTTTTTGACAGGGGTAGAAGGTGGATCACACACCCACAAAAGTGAAACTAGCGCCGTCCTGAGGGCCGGGGATAATATTGGACGCCATGAAGACCTACATTAGCAAAACGCCTTAAGGGCTGGACCTCAACACGTCCGTGCCATTGCGAGTAGCAGGCGGCAAGCCGATAGTTGAGGGATGGAATGCAAGACGAAAGATGAACTAGAGCAGCATCTGTCCGATATTCGCAAACTCGCCACGGCCAAAGGTTTGACATCGGAAGAGAAAGACGCCGCTGCCCGCGCTGAACACTTTGCGATTAAGCTTCTGAGGGAACATGATGCGAGCGGCCATGGCGGAAAGCGCTGTCCATTCGCTACTCGTTTGATGTAATCAAAAGAGCCCGTGGCTTAGAGTCAGCCAGACGGGACGGTTGTGCAATATTGAACAGCTTTGCAAAACTCCCGGCTCTACTCTCACACATATACTTCGGCAGCCATGATGGGTTAGCGTCTTAAGTCCCTTTGACATTCAGCCCTCACGACCGCCGCTGAAGATTACATGGCGGCTCACTTGTTGCCTTCGGGGGGAAGGGACAGGTTAGTCGCCCTTTTTTGGTCCAGGCTCATCTACTCGACGCACGGCCTGAGCGCAAAGTTCTTCCTATCGTTCTTTGATTTTGCCTTGCATGGGAACGAACTTTAGCAGGTAGTGGAAATTTGCCTGTAAGGGATTCCCCCAAAAAAGTTTTCTATTGTGGAAAAACACAGCCCGACCAAGGCATCGATCCCGTGACTGCGAAAACTATTCGGTTGAAGTCCGATAAAAACTCCGCGGCATGCGGATATCCGCACAACCATGAACATTTACGGGGATACTGTGAACGCTGGACATGGGCGGAGCCCACGGCGAAATTGTGGGGTTCGACTCAACGGCAGGGGAAGGCGGTCCAGAGGATTGGAAATTTGGTGGGCGCTATAGGATTCGAACCTATGACTTCCACCGTGTGAGGATGGCACTCTACCGCTGAGTTAAGCGCCCACGAAACTCAGTCAAACTTCCCTTAC
>DATBZH010000042.1:0-2761 GCA_036513255.1 Candidatus Sulfotelmatobacter sp.
GCGCTGCCGTGGTCGTAGTGCCCCATGCGCATGTGCTTGGTAATGTCGTCGACTGCGCGGTATTTAAAGGTGATTCCACTCTGCTCAAGCTGGTCGGTGAACTGAAACTGGTAGAAGACTTTGAATTGTTTGGCTGCCTCGAATTGCGCTTTTTTCCGGGCGGGAAGGGAATCCTTGCCCATATCGTCGTCGGGGAAGCGGGAGCGAATCTTGGAATCAGTGGCGACAGCGGCTAGAATGAAAGCCACGACGATCAAAGCCAGAACGAGCAACGATCCCAGCGTCGGCCGGAGCAAACGATTTCCCCAAAGGGCCATTTTTCTTATCCTCTCCCTCATGCTTCAGCGCATTCTACTGCAAGACGCGCCGATGAACGGCTTAGGGATGACTCTCAATTGGTAATGCGCGAGCGAGTCAGACGCCATGGATGGAGAGAGATAATAGCAGTGATGCCTTTTCTCTGGCGGCCCCTCATACTGTCTCTGCTGTTGGCATTTTCTTCTTTCGCATCAGCGCAGAGCTCGGCAGACCAGATTGGCCCAATCACTTCAGCACTGCGTGCCGGACAATTCGACAACGCGCTGCAACTGCTGCAGCCGGAACTGGAGCGTTCTCCAAAGAATCCACAACTCTGGACACTGCGTGGAATTGCGCTTTCCAGCAAGGGAGACACAAAAGGGGCGCTGGCCGCGTTTCGTCAGGCGCTGACGGTCAATCTAGACTATCTTCCCGCATTAGAAGGTGCGGCGCAGATCGAATACGAGGCCAGCGGAAAAGATGCCGCAGCTTTGCTCGAACATGTGCTGAAACTTCGTCCCAACGAACCGACGAGCCACGCGATGCTCGCTGTTTTGGCCTACCGCAAAGGAGACTGTGCCACCGCAGTGAAACATTTTGAGCAGAGCGGCCCTCTGGTGGACTCTCAGCCCGGAGCGTTGCGTGGTTATGGCGATTGCCTGGTGCGGCTGAAGGAAAACGAGAAAGCGATTGCTGTATATACGCGGGCCTTGCCTCAATCCGATGCCGATCCTGCGATTCGTTTCCACCTGGCATCGGTGCAAATGATGTTGGAACGCCCGAAAGATGCTATCGCGACCCTGCAGCCCGCGTTACAGCAGGAGAAGCCGGACAGCGATTTGCTCGACCTCGCGGCCACGGCTTACGAGGCGGATGGGAACACTCCAGAGGCGGTGCGCATCCTGCGGCAGGCGATCGTTGGCGACACCCGCAACGTCAATCTCTATGTCGACTTCGCCAACCTCTGCATCGACCATCAATCGTTTCAAGTTGGCATCGATATGATGAATGCTGGTCTCAAGATTCAGCCAGACGCAGCGCCGCTTTATGTGGCGCGCGGCATTCTCTATGTGCAGCTGGCGCAATACGAGAATGCGGAAGCAGATTTCGAGAAGGCGGATGCGATTGATCCACGGAAGGCGATCGGATCGGCTGCGGAGGGTTTGGCCGCGGTGCAGAAGAATGATCCGGAGCAGGCGCTAGCAACCGTCCGCGCGAAGCTTGCTAAAACTCCCAACGATGCATTCCTGCTGTATTTGCAGGCGCAGATCATTGCGCAGAAGGGCGCCGATCCGGGCAGCCCCGAATTTCGCGAAGCGATGGCGTCGGCCAAGAAGGCCATCACCTTGCGTCCGTCGCTGGGCGCGGCGCGCGACATCCTGGCCAAGCTTTACCTTCAGCAGGGGGAGAATGAATTGGCGATCGAGCAGTGCCGCAAAGCGTTGAATACCGATCCCAAGGACCAGACGGCGCTGTATCACCTGATTCAGGCGTTGCGTAAGAGCGGGAAGAAAGAGGATCTTCCAGAGTTGCTGAAGCGGTTGGCCGCGCTGCGCGAAGAAGGCACGAAAGAAGAAGCCGAACACAATCGCTACAAGTTAGTGGAAAACAAATCTGAGGCGACGGAGAAGCAGCCATGAGCTTTACGCGCCGCGATTTCGTGCGATTGTCTTTGGCCGGTGCGGCAGGTTCGGCCGCGCTCGGTGCCGCGTCGCATGTATTTGGGCAAGGAGTTTCGACGCATACCGTCAAACCGATAGCGAGGCCGGCGCCGTCGGGACGCCCGTTTTATGCGCATTTCGTCGATGTGGCGGCGGCAGCGGGTCTGCACGAGCCAATCATCTACGGAGGGGTCGATAGCAAGAAATACATTCTGGAGGCGACCGGATGCGGCTGCGCTTTCATCGACTACGACAACGATGGCTGGATGGATATTTTTCTATTGTCGGGCACGCGGTTGACTGGAGATCCGCCGGGCGCAACGAACCGACTTTATAAGAACAATCGCGACGGAACGTTCACCGATGTGACGGAAAAGGCAGGCCTCACCGCTGTGGGGTGGGCGTCAAGTGTCTGCATCGGCGACTACAACAATGACGGTTTCGAAGATATCTTCTGCACCTATTTCGGCCAGAATCGCCTATATCGCAACAACGGCGATGGAACGTTTACCGATGTCACCAAGGCTGCCGGATTGTTGAACGATCAGCCGCGGTGGGGCGCGGGATGCAGCTTCCTCGACTACGACCGCGATGGCCACCTCGATCTCTTCGTTTCCAATTACGTACGCTTTTCCTTTGAGCACGCGCCAGTTCCAGGCGAAAACGTGAATTGCAACTGGAAAGGCGTGCCGGTGGAGTGCGGCCCGCGCGGACTGCCCACGGGCCATCACTCGCTCTACCACAACAATGGCGACGGCACATTTACTGACGTCAGCCAGAAGGCAGGAATCGCCAGCGCGACC
>DATBZH010000043.1:0-2109 GCA_036513255.1 Candidatus Sulfotelmatobacter sp.
GAGATTACGAGCATTCACACAAACTACGCGGCCGGCGAACCGGGAGAAGTCTTCGGCATCCTCGGCAGCATGGGGTATCTGGAAATTGCCGCCAACCGCGGCGCGGCCGCGCAACTGACCGGCGCCGGCAAAGGCAGTGAAGTCATCGTGATGCTCGGCGGAGCCGCAGCGGCGGGCAAGGGCGCGTAGCAGTACTCGGTACTTTGTTCAAGAACTTTTCGGTTTGGGATGGACGTACCGCTCCATCTCTCCGGTCCAGCGCAGAAAGCGCCACAGCTCGCTGCGCTCGCGCCACATAAACTCCCAAAACTCCAGGAAGCCGATCTGGGTCATCTTGACGCCGGTATAGGTCTCGATGCGCCAAAGAAGGTATGGGCTGCGCCACGGAGCGAGGCGATGGCCGCGGGTGGCATTCCACAAAAATCGGAGCCGGTGGCGCATGGGGACATCATAACCGCAACCTTGGCGGAGCGCAGCCACGAAGGTTGCTGACCGCGTGCCGAGCTAGCGCTCGACTGGATAGCCGAGAGTGGCTGTCCCCACATGTTGGCTAAGGCGAAATGCTAAAATTGAAGTTCTCCCTGAGATTTTCCTCGCATGCCCGACGACTCCATCCCTCCCACAGAAGCCCGCCAGCAGGCCGAAGACCGATACTATGCCGCGCTCGATCTGATGGCTGACGGCCATCTGGAGAAAGCCGTGGACGCATACCGCGAAGCGGTCGCGGCCGATCCGTCATTCACCGAGCCCATGCACGGACTGGTGCGGGCGCTGCAGGATTTGCAGCGTTACGACGAGGCCATCGAAGCCGCGAACAAGATTGCCGAGATCGATCCCGACGACGTGCTGGCGCGCACCAGCCTGTCGGTGCTCTACATGAAAAAAGGGATGATTCCCGAAGCTGAGGCTGAAGGCGCGAAGGCCAGAGTGCTGGGATGGAAGCAGCAGTTGAAGAAGGGCTAGACCCGCGAAACTGTTAACGATAGTAACGTGGCAACACGCATTGGAAGGTGTGATGATGTCTTTTTTGAGGCGCGTCTATGCGGATTCCATGTCTTCTTCTGTTAGGAATATTCTCCGTCAGCCAAATCGTGGCTCAAGTCAACAGTTGCGCACTTGCCCCACACACAATTCCCGACGATCTACGATCTTCTCTTGAACAGCGGGTTTCCGCGCTTGTTTCGGCGCAAGCGAACGGAGACTGGGTGCAGGTCTCAGAACTGCTCGGAAGCCGTGAGACTAGCTCGTACAAGAAATGTCTAGTGTCGAGAATGCAAGAGCTTCGTATGTTGAGCTTTGACGCCTCGGTTCAACATCTTTCTGCGTGCTCCACAGAGATGGAGCTACCTACTGGAACCGTTCCCCGATTTGCTGTTGAACAATTGGATTGGTATCTGCCTGGGATGGGACGATTTCAAACCTCGTCAGAAGCGTGGACGGAGGAAACAAAACTCATCGCGTACCGAGAACAAGGGCAGTGGTATTTCAAACCACCTCAGCAACAAATGCAAAATCAATGGGAAAAGACGCACTACACAGAGACAGATTTTCGTCGAGACCGCAAAGAGGAAATAGAGGTTCAAAACAGCCCTGCGTCTCCCGTCGAGATAACGGATGTGCACGTATTCATGGACAGGAAGTTTCCGTCTTGGAGGAATGTACGCTTTACACTGCGCAATCTGACAACGGCGAAGGTAGTCGGGCTCGGTATGAGAATCCTCATGGTCGACAACGGACCTGGGGAAATTGATATCCAAGGGCCGTATCAGATAGGACCTAAGGGCGAGTTAGCAAAAGAAGAAAGCGTAGATGCCCTCACTAACATGTGCGGGGTAGCAAGCAAAAATGCGATGCTCATTTATCGGGTGGAGTTCGCCGATGGGTCGAAGTGGATATTCAAAGAGCCAGCCAACAACGAATGAGGCAACAGAAGCTTACAATCCGTACTTCTTCATCAAGTGCCGGAACGATCGATAGGAGATGCCGAGCACGTCGGCGGCTTTGGTCTGTACGCCGTTGGATTGATTGAGGGCGCTTTGCAGCAGCGTGCGCTCGATGCCGGCCACGTAGTTTTCCATCCCCACGCCTTCGGGAAGCGTTAAGTTGCCG
>DATBZH010000044.1:0-16723 GCA_036513255.1 Candidatus Sulfotelmatobacter sp.
GGCATATTGCAAGCCTGCCTTCTGCAGCCGGTAACTGTTGCGGGTGAGAGTGCGTCCTAAGGTCTGGCTGTCGCGATGGGAAACTTTGAGTTTCGGATCGTGGATGACTGGCAAGCCGAGTTGCCAACAGGTCTCCGCAACGGTGATTTCTTCACCGTATAAGAAACAGCCATCATCGAGGACCCCTCCGGCTTCGAAATACTTCCGGCTGAAGATGAGGAACGAGCCGTGCGGGGCATAGATTTGAAAGGACTCTTGCGCATTCTCGGCGCGAAGCCGCTTTCTGCCCTTGCGGACGATAGGAGCCAGCCATTGCGTAAGCCACGCAACATAGTAGTTGGAGAGCAGGAAGCGGTAGCGCAACCGCCGCAGGCGTCCGGGCCGCGCGGAAATCATGGGATTGGAATCGAACCCGGTCAACTCGGAGCGAATCGCGGGCGCAAGAACACCAACGGTTTGCGAGTCGCGAGCCAGCAGCCGGGTTAAAAATTGCGGATCGTCAAAGACAATGTCGTTATTGCAAATGATGACCCAGTCCGGCGTGCCGTGCTGCACGCAGTAGTGATCCAAAGCCCATTTAGCAGCGCCGAAATAGCCGAGATTCCGCTGAGAAACTGCTAGCTCGACATTTTGAAATTCGGACATCTCTTGTTGCAGATGCTCGGCCGAGCCGTCATCGGAGTGGTTGTCAACAACCAGCAGATGGCAGCGACTGAAGCTCTCCAGCCGCGAGGCGCTGGCCAGAAGTTGCAGAGTGCACTCCGCGTGGCGGAAGTTGACGGTAATGATGAGCACTGCCGGAGCATCGTTCATAGCGCGGGCGCCTCTCCGCCATGAAAAGCGGGCGCTCGCAGCATCAATTTGCGAGGCTGCGGATTACGAATAATGAACCACGCCACGACCCAGGCCAGCAATGCACCATTGAAGGTGAAGAAAGAAACGAGGGGGCTGAACAGAAAATAGGAGTAGAACATCGACAACCAAAACAACCCGCGGTAAATTCTCCGGAGACGCATGCGATAGCTCCAGCCTGCGAAACCACCGACACATGCGCCCACCAGCAAGGCACCAACCGGGGTGAAATCCTCGATCAACCCGCGAAAAAGCGTGTATACGTTTGTCGATTCCGTACCCACAACGTTTGATTTTTCAGAATAAGTGCCCAGAATTCTGGTCTTGAGATGGAGCAAATCGAACTCTCCGGCAAAAGTACGCGCTCCCCATTGCGCTTCCGTAAGATCGGCGTGCGCATACCAATCCGCAAAGGCAACCGGAGATCCAAACATATAGTTGACTAATTTTTGCTCCTGCAGCGCGAAGACCACTGTGTTCCATCTTGTATCCCGCACGGCGTCGATCGCGCCAAACATCCCAACTGCGGACGCTCCGGCGAGAAGCCATAGGGGTAGACGTTTCATGCTGAACCAGACCATGCGCCGATTACGCAGGCAAGAGGTTGCGACAAACCCGCCAATCCAGCAAGTGAAGCCCGAGAGAATCGCGGCTCTCGTCCCGGTAAGCACGGCATAACCGATCGAGGGCAGGAGAGTTGCAACCCCGATGATTCGATCCCGGCGCGCGTGAGCGCAGGCAAAAAGAATCCCGCCCAACAGGCCCGCCGGATGCAGCCACATCACCAGCAGGCGGACCGACCAGGGCTCAAGCGCGTCGTCATAACGCAGCAGGGTCCAACGTGCACCCACTTCTAGCACCCCCAGCCAATTGAACGGCAGGTCAAATTCGCGGAGGCTGGTGAACAGAAAATAGATGCAGCCGACGAAGGCGATGGCGGCGCAGAAGACTCCGTAGCGGCGGCAGGGGGCGATCAAAGAGTCAAGCGACGCGGGAATGTCCGAGACATCCACCGGCTTCGACTCGGGTTGAATCTCGTGAGCCGCCAGGGCGCCGAGTTGAATCGCGACGACGAGCAGAACCAGCATCCACTCCCCGCGAGCGGGGACTGGATAATCCACGACCAGCAATGAGATGCCGGCGAAGAACGACCATATGAGGCCGACAAAAGCAGCGGGGGCGAACCAGCTGCCACAGCGCAAACGCGCTCCCGCAGTCACGATCACGAGAAGGGCGTAGGCCAGCCATGGAGAACCGAAGACGTCAGTCACTGAACTCCCCCTGAGGTTCGGGTAGCGGCTCAAAGGCGCGCAGCGCACCAAAACCGGTCATGCCGAGCGTGATCGCGATATAGGCGCAGGCCGACAACCCCAAGATGTAGCTCGCTGCCTGATATCCGAAGCGCGGAATGAGTTCGAAGCAGGCGACAATATTGATGACCATGGTGGCTGCCATAGCGGCGAGCATGGCCCCGGTGCGCTGGGCAATTTCGAGTGGCTTGTGCAGCAGCAGGGCAAATTGCCACAGGAATCCGCCGATCAGGAGGATGGGCAGCATGCGCGTCGCACCCGGATCGTCGAAGCCGACGATCATTCTCGTGATTCGAGGCGCCGCGAGAAAAACCGCGCCAAGAACGGCGGCAAAGATAACGAATTGGGCAAGGATGGATTGACGGATGATGCGGCGCGACTCCGTAAATTGACCTTCATTCCAGGCCCGCATGATGCGGGGGTGCGCCGCCTGGGTTAAGGGATACACGAGAAAAGAAAGCGATCGTACGGCCACTTCATAGAGTGAGGCGTAGATGCCGGCGCTGGAGTAGCCGTCAAATTTTTGGATAGTCCAGCGGTCGATCACCGGCAGGCCCTGGCAAAGAAGAAGCCACAGACCAACGGCCCAGCCAAATCGCCACAACTGCCGGAGGACACTGCCCGTGGAAAAGCTGTTGGGCGCGCGCTCGGAAGGCCGTTCCGGCGATCGAACGCCGGCAACCGAGCCCAGCTGTGTGCTTGCGCTAGCGGCAAAACGATGGCCTAACGAGGCTATGGAATAGGCGATGGCCTGCCCCAGCAAAACATATTCAAACTGCTTCCGGCCGGTGATCAGGATCAGAGCGATGGGAATTAGAAAGCCACCGACGGAGCGGATGATCTCGCGGCGCAAGACGGTCGCGGGAAGCAGGCGAGCCTGAAACCGGGCGAGAACGATGGTGTAGACGGCCAGCGACAAGCAAAATGCCACGGAGGAGAATGTGGCAAGATACCCATAGTGCAAGCCTGCCAGAACCGCGGAAAGCACGAGGATCGTAACCAGAGCCGTAGCGACCGTCCCTACGGTCAGAGCATGGTCAAAGGCCGCCTCCCGGTCGCATCCATCGCCGTCACTGGGATGAAAACGCAGAAGCCCCTGCGCCAGCCATCCCGAGCTTACGGCCGAGACAGCCATCATCACAGGGGCGATCACCGCAAAATGGCCGTACTGATCCAGGCCGATCAGGCGAATCAGCACCGGCACCGTAATCAGTCCCATAAACCCGGGGACGATCTTGCTGGCGAAGTAGCTGAGCGAATCTCCAAGCAAAGCCGACCGAAAGATGCCGGCACAATGGCTTACGAAGGGCCGGGCTGGCACGTCCACTCGCTCCAGACTTGATGAGTTGAAATCTCCCAATCCGCTCATTTAGTCGGCGGCCACCGATGCCGACACAGCGCGCGCGCGGCGATCGTTTCGAGCGCTTCGCCAGTTCACGCGCGGCATCAGAAGCGTGGGATCGACCCGGTTGCGGTGTTCGATGGCAATGTTGACCAAAGAATCGACCAAAGATTCAGAAAGCAGATGGGGCTTGAGTCCAAGCTCGGCCAGCTTCGTGTGCTTGGCGTTGTAGTAGTGCTCTTCCGCCTCGACGCGAGGGTCGGGAAGATGATCGATCAAGACCTTAAAGCCCAGCCTCTCTCCAGCCACGCGGACCATCTCAGCCAGTTCCAGCACCGAGAACTGCTCGGTGAACTGATTGAAGACGCGGAATTCCCCTCGCGCCGCAGGATTCAGACAGGCCAGTTCAATGCAACGCACGGTGTCGCGAATGTCGAGGAAGCCCCGCGTCTGGCCGCCTTTTCCGTAGACCGTGATCGGATGCTCTATGGCAGCCTGCACACAAAAGCGGTTGAGCGCCGTGCCGAAAACTTCGTCGTAATCGAAGCGGTTCACCAGCGCTTCGTCCAGCGCCGTTTCCTCGGTCATGGTGCCGTAAACCACCCCCTGATTGAGATCGGTGGCGCGGGTGCCCCAGATCTTGCAGCAGAAGTGAATGTTGTGGCTGTCATGGACTTTCGAGAGGTGATAAAACGAGCCCGGCTGCTTGGGAAACGGCAGCGTATCTTCGCGCCCATTATGCTGAATGCGAATATAGCCTTCTTCGATATCGATGTTGGGCGTTCCATACTCACCCATGGTCCCCAGCTTAACCAGATGGCAATCAGGATTGAATTCCTTAATGGCAAACAAGACGTTCAACGTTCCCACGACATTGTTGACCTGGCTGAAAATAGCGTGCTGGCGGTCGATCATGGAATACGGCGCCGAGCGCTGCTCGGCGAAATGGACCACGGCCTCCGGTTCAAATTCCTGCACGACGCGCGAAACGAATTCGTAATCCATAATATCGCCGACATACGACTCAATCTCGTTGCCGGTCACCCGATGCCAGGCTCGCAGGCGCTCGGGCAGCGGACGAATTGGAGTGAGGGTTTGCGCGCCCAGTTCGTGATCCCATGAACGGCGAATAAAACTGTCAGCAATGGCAATCTCGTGACCGCGCTGCGACAGGTACAACGCCGTCGGCCAACCACAGTAACCGTCGCCACCCAGGACAAGAATTCTCATTTTGTCTCCTTGATGTTGCAGGGATTCGATGTTGCAGGATTTTCAGTACAGATCAGGTTCCCAATTGCGCGTAGCAAGGAATGGCCCATAATACGAGGGTTAAACTACCCTAATGGCGGCGGGACGAATCAGTTTCGATGATTGTCCTGACGAGTATCCGAAGACCGCTTAAACCCAAGAATTTTGTCGCGCACCTGATGCAGGCGGCCTCCATTTCCATTCACCAGGCCGAAATCGGCTTTGATTTTTGTGTAGGCCTCAAGGGCGAAACGCTTACGCGGATCGTTGACGTCCAGGTTCTTCCAGCCGTCGTTCCCCAGAATCCAGATCGCGCCGGCCATCATCGACAAGAATGCTCCGAAAACCATGATCACCAGGCGCGGCGGGAACGATTTCCTCTCGGGCAGCGTTGGCGGATCGAGGACTTTGACGCTGGGAGTCTCTTTCGCCTCCTGCACCTTGGCCAGTTCGCATTGCTGGGTCAGGAGTTCGAAAACCGTTTCCTGAATCTTGGTAGCGCGGTAGAGATTGGCGTAGGTAACGCCCAACAGCGGCAATTTACGAATGGAGGGGTAGAGAGAATCTTCCGGGCTTTCATTGCCGGCAAGGTCGCCCCCGCCCATCTGTTGCAGCTTTTTCTGCAGCTCTTCAATCCGCGCCCGCACGGCATGAACGCGGACGTTGCTGTCGGAGTAGACCTGCCGCAAACCTTCGAGTTCCGCCTGCGCCGCAATCAGATGCCCTTGCAGTGTAGCCGCGGCGCCGACCATGGCCTTTCCCTGCTCCTGAATGTCGATCGCGGTGTTCTTGCTGGCGAACTCGCTGAATTGCTTCGCGGATGCGTCCAGATCCTGCTTGACCGTCTTGAGCCGCTCCTCGAGAAAGACGCGCTCCCGATGCGCGGCAGAGGTGTTCAGCTCGACCACCAGGCGGTCCAGTTCGGCGATGTAGGCTTGGGCAATCGCCTGGGCCCGTTGCGGGCTGTGATCGCTTACGCTGATGGCGATGATGCCGCTCTTCCGGTCTTCGGCGATTTGCGTATTTTCTTCCAGCTGGCGGCGCGCCGCCTGCATTCGCTTCGCACCGTAGACCGATTTCAAATTGAACTGGTCGATGACGCGATCTTCGACGGTTTCGCTGCGCAGGATGCCGATGAACATCTCCCCGGAGGTGCGGAGCCCAAGTAGATCTCCCGCCAGCATGCCCAACCCGCCTCCGCCCTTGCCGCTCATCGCCATAAGCGAGGCCAGGCCGGAACCGAGGTCGTTGCTATCCGGCGGCATCAGTTGGGTGCGGGCTTCAAAGCGAAAAGGGATCATGAATGCCAGCAGAGTGGCCAGAGCGAGGCCCCAGGCGGTGATACGCAGGAGTTGAAAGCGATGATCCAGCAGAAGCCGCAAACGTACGAAGACTCGGCTCTCTTCCCGCTCTTCATAAACTCCGAGCAAAGGCGGTTCAGCGAGAACAGTCGAGCTGATGACGTCTTTGTCAGGATTCACGCGCAAGGGATTGCTCGGCATAGCTGGAGGTCGAACTATTAAATCTGTGTCGCGTTCACGAAACTATTGCAGGCCCCACTTCGGCCAGTAACTGAACTCGAGCGATGCGGTCACGTTCGACTGGCGGCCGCTCGCCAGCATCGGAATCTGCCAGCGCTCATACTGCAGCAGGCCGGAAAATCTAAAGCCCGATTTCGCCAGAATGTCGGCGGTGATCGCAGCATCATTTTGCGTTCCACCCTGCGGCAAAAACTGGCTGTCGATTTTTCGGTGTTTAAGATCGACTCCGATTTTTCTCGTCGCGCTCAGCCAATACGTTGTCGAGATTCTTTCTCCCTGCGCCGACCTGCCGATCCACGTACCCATCAATTGGCCGTCACTGGTGTATCCGTTGACGTATTGAAAATTGTGATAGAAGCAGCCATTGCAGGTGGAAAAGTCCACCGGACTGGTGAACCCGCCCTCCACCCGCATATCGAGCTTGGAAATTTTCGGAAGCCGGGCGAGATAGAGTCCGCCCTGCCAAACCGACTTCCATGGCGTATTGAGCGGCGAGATTTCATCCTCGCTGAATCCTTCGCCATAGAGGGTCAGCCAATCGCGCAGTTTTGGGATGCGATAGGAAAAATCGGCGACGCTACGGCCATCTCCCAGGGGTTCTCCGTTGACGTGAAGACCGACCGCACTTTGAAGCAGTGTTTTTGGCGTGAGCGGATTGCCCGGGCCGCCGTAGATGGTCGTCTTCGACATGCTGAATTCGAAGTTCTCCGTAAACTTGAAGCTGATTCGTCCGCCAGTGAGGAAGGGCTGCGGATTCAGGTTCACACCGTACTGCCCTCTAGCAACGGTTCCCAAAACTCCGTTATTGATGAACTCTTGTCCGCTGAGACGGCCGAGGAAACCGTCGAGCCGGATGTCGCCAAGATAAGAAAACACCCACGGCAGGCGAAAGGGCGAGACGCGGTTCAGGCGGAGCATATTCAGCGGCTGAGCGTTGTCGGTGAAAGCCAGGGTTCCGCCGGCGCTCGGTCCCCACCATAAACTTTGCCGTCCGTAGGAAATTTGCCAGTCGGCAAAGTTCATTCCTAGGTAGGCATCGAGCGGGCGAAAGCGGCTCGTAGTCCCAATGGGCGTAGAAGGCGCATTGGGAGGAAGATAGTCTGCCGCGCTGATGAAGTTGAGCACCGCGGGTGAGGGTGCCGGACCGGATGGCGCGTATTGATACTCTCCGCGAGCATAGATCACGAACGGGCCCGCCGTGCCCCAGACTGAGGTTCCGCTGACGTTATTGAACCCTTGCTGAAAAGGCCGGCCAAAATCGTTTTGAACGGTTTGTCCGAAGTGATAGCCATCGGTGAGCGGCGCGCCTGAAATTCCGAGGAAGCGCTGATAGACGGATTCCACCTGCCCGTGGACGTTTTGCTCTCCACTCATTCGGCCAGCTTCCGGAGAAAACTCACTGGAAAGAGAACGAAAGAGTTCCTGCACTTGCGCCGAGCCGTCGGAGTCGGCGGCGAGATCAGCCGCCTCGCTCAGCAGACGGGTGCATTCCATCCGAGTCCACGGACGAATTCCGAGGCTCGCGGTCTTGATGTAACCGAGCGCGGCCAGCCGCTCCATGGCAGGATAGACCCAGCTATCCAGCGGAACATAGGGCGATCCCATGTGCGAGGGTGTTCGCATTTCCGGATCGCCGACGAATTCGTGGGGCGAGATCCATTCCCCGCCGCCGACCTCTGGAGTGTGACGGCTGCGATAGACACTTTGCGAGATCAGATAGCCGAGTGTGCTTCCGATCAGGACGTCAGAGGGAAAGTGCTGCCGGGACTGAACCCGGGCAAAGCTGACGGCTGAGGCCAAGCCGTAAGCCAACAGCTTGGGCAGCGGTCCGGGATATTCGTGAGCGATTATCCCCGCGATCGACCAGGCGACGGCGGCGTGCTCCGCTGGGAACGATGTGCCGCCACTGAAAAATGGTCCGCTGCCATTGCCCTGATAGGGACGTTCGCGACGGAACGAATATTTAAGGGCTTCCACTGTGATCAGGCTGTTGAGCGTGGCTTCCCCGGCCAGAAATCCGGTCTCGCGCCAATGTTCGTTGTGGGTGGGAAAGCTGAGCAGATACATTCCGGCAGCGGTCCCAGCAAGGGCGGCCACGCCCGCATCAGAAAATTCTCTGGCGTGGTGCAGCGTCGCAGGATCTTGCGAGAGCGACGCACTGTACTGGCGATCGGTGACAAACAATCCGGCAGCAATGCCACCCAGAGGTACAAGCCACGTCGTGTCGATGAAGCGAACGTGCGCGGGGCTGGTCCAAATTCGCTTCTGATCGTTGAACACGTCCGCCAAGTGCTGAGAAAAGGCCCCTCGCGAAGCTTCTCCCGGAGTTAACGAGACGGCGTTTTCTGCTTGCGGCTGAGGCGCAGCCGGAATGCCGGGGCGTTGCAAACCAGACGACTCGGAAGTGGATTCTTCTTGTGACAAAGATGGATGGGCCGCGCCTAATACCATGACAATCGTCAACAACACAAATGGAGTCTTGCTTCGCAATCCCGGGCCCCGAGCCTAGTGGATATAGGCAACCGCCAGGGCAACGGAGGAGGCAACCTGAGCTGCCTGCATCACCGCCGTCCAGTTTCGAGCCGCGATCTTCGGCGCCTTTTCCGGAACGACAACCGCGTCTCCCGGCTTGAGCACCGCGTTCATGGGATCCCCGGACCACATTCCTGAAACGTTCTTGGCTGACAGCACGGAGCCGTCCGCGCGCAGCACAAAAACAGCGTCCTTATCGGCAATCTGAGTCATGCCTCCCGATTGGCGCAGATACCACTTCGCGCTTCGGCCGGGCAGATAGCTGACTGCCGTCGGATTGAAAACCTGGCCGCTGACCATTACGTAGTTGGTTCTCTTGGGGATCAACAGCTCGTCACCGTCTCGTAGCGGTGTATCGGCTGTGCTACGTGCGAACTTCTTCAAGTCCGGCGGAATATGAATCACCAGCCGTCCGGCCGGCGGCGTGGCTTCGAGTTGCTGCAAGGCGGTGTCCGTCTGGGCCAGGGCCGTGAGCTTCACGCTCTTCTGATCCGCGTCATTTTCCGGCAGAGACTTCAGGTATCCCTGCTCGGCCTTGAGTCGATTCACCAGTTCCAGACGCGACTTCATTTCCACATCGCGGACTTCCTTGCGCAACAGAACAGCTCCATACGGATAGGCTTCCGGTGTAAATCCATTGCAGCGCGCCAGCACGGAACTCAGCCGCTCTCCCGGCTCGATGCCATACGTCGCCGGATTTTGCACCTCGCCCATCACCCGAACCGACGCGCCCAGATCATTCCACTGTGGAATCTGGCGAATGGCGAGAACATCTCCATTGCGCAGCTGGACATCTTCGTTCATGTCACCGGCCAAGGCTGAGGCAAGTTTCACTTGCAGCCGCTCACTCGCTGGATTTCCTGCCGCGAAACGGGTCAGATCGGCGTTGTCGGCGAAGGCGCTGCGTTTGAGTCCGCCAGAAACTCGAATGAGATCGGCGACGCGCATATTCGAGGTCAGAGGATAGCGGCCGGGCTTGGCAACTTCTCCCGTCACGTTGACGGTGGGAGCGTCCACTTTTTCCAGCTTGCGATGGATGAGCAGAAGATCGCGCGGCTGGACGATGATGTTATCGATTGGATTCCCAGCCAGAGCTTCGTGCAAATCGACGCTGAGAATCTTGAGGGTGCCGTCTGCCTGGCTACGGAATAACTGCGCTGAATCAAGAGCCGCATCGGGCGTAATTCCGCCCGCCAGGTAGATGGCATCGCGCAAATGGGCTTCCCCGGAAGTGCGATAGTTTCCGGGAGCGCGTACTTCCCCACCTACCGCCACATCCGGCGGCTGCTCAAAATCAAAGCGGCTGAAAATTCGAACCGTATCGAGACGATTCAGAGTAGGAGCGGAAGCGGGATTCGCCAGCGCCGCGGCGATGTCGAAGCTCTCGATGCTGGGGTGAAAATCGGGCGGATTCAGACGAATGATCTCGGCATAGTGCGGCGCCGGTTCGGGCAGCATGTCGGAATAGGAAGAAATCAGGTCGGTCAATTTCATCCCTTGCTTATACGAATAACGCCCCGGACGGAGCACATGCCCCTGCAGATAGATCGCGTCTTCGTTATAGGCGGCGATGGGAAAGATGTGGATCTGATCGCCGTCATGAATCTGAAACGCCTGCATCTGCTTGTCGATCTCTTCATGATCCGACCCGGCAGCCAAGTCGAGATTCAGCATGGTGCGCTTTTCATGTGCTTCGACGCGCTGGACTTCAATATGACGCAGCGTCGCAGTAGGGAGAATTCCTCCGGAAAGCGAAAGAACATCGGTCAGCGACGTCTCGTCGAGAAGCTCATAGGTGCCGGCGCGACGCACCATGCCTTCGACCGTGACCTGAGAACCCAGCGGCGGGACAAGGAGGGTGTCACCGTCTTCCAGACGTTTGAGATCGCCCCGCACGCCGTGGAGCAGCAAGTCATAGGCATCGACCTGCTCGACCAATTCTTTGCCACGAAAATGCTTGAGTGCGCGCAGCGAACCGCGAGCTGTAACTCCGCCCGCTGCGAAGAGCGCGTTCAGCGGGGTAGAGAGCGAACTGATGTCATAGGCGCCCGGTTCAACCACGTCCCCTACCACATAAACCCGAATGGTTCTGACGCGAGAAAGCGAAACGTCGGCCGACACTTCGCGAAACGCCGCCCGCAGGGCGCGTTGCACATCCAACTGAATCTGGCCGAGATTCCTGCCGCTCACCAGCAATGGACCGATTTCCGGAAGGGAGATACGCCCTTCGCGATCGACGAGGCGCACCAGCCGCTGCGAGACGCTGCCCCACAGGTCGATCGCCAAGCTATCGCCGGTGCCCACTACATAATCGGGCCCGACCGGGAGATCCATCGGGATCACATCGGGGCGATTCTCAGAATTGCGGAAGACATCAAGGCCAAACCGCTCGGCTGGACGCTGCGCCGCTGACGCCTGCACATACATGTCGTAAAGTGACGGCACATCCGCATAGGGATTCGCGGGTCGCACCATCCGTACCGGGGTCAGGTCTTCCTCGCGCTGGCCAAGATTTCTGCGCGGTGCTGTGGGATAGCGATTTTCGAGATTTTGCGTGCGCGAAGGGCCGTCGCGAACCGGAGTTTGGTCTGGATTCGCACTGTAGGCGTTCTTTAGTGCGTTCAGATCACTACCTGCCAGAAGGTCTGGAACTTGCGCACTTAAAGCCGCGTCCGAGCCGGCAGCGATCGAGCCCAAGGAACTCGATTGAGCGGCCAGTTCAATTCCCCCGGTTGACCCATGGGAAGACAGAGGCGACTGATCCGATGCAAGATCCGTTTGCGGTGCGCGCGGTGCAGGGGCGGAGTTCGGGATATCAGGTTGAGTGTTCGGGTAATTATCGGGACTGCTGGAGTCGTTTCTCGACCGTGACTGACGAGGGCGCGCACGCTCTGGATATTCGCAGTTCCGATCCTGCGGGTCGCAGGTACGGGTCTGTTCCAGTTCGCGCTCATCCTGCTCGGTCTTAGGGCGCAGGCTTTCACTATCTTCCTGCGTTTCGATTTGAACCAATCTTCGCGCTCGCTCCTTAAGCACGAACTCCTGCTCTTTCGCATAGTTCGAATCAGGATTCGGAGCCGGCAGCAGATACCCGTAGCGCTGCACCAATCGGGTGGCAACGGCCCGAAACGCCACATCATGGTCCAATCTCTCGAAGATCGCTTCGTCATAGAGATCAGAATCCCTTACGACCTGCCCGTTGTCGCCAGCTTCCTTTGCGACCCACCGCTTTAATTCGACTAACAGGCCCGCGTCTTTGACCAGGATTTCGCGAATCTGCACCGCTGACGCCGCAACCCGATCCAGATTTTCCTGGGTAAGTGCGGAGAGACCGGCGTCCTTGCGCGGCGCATAAGTCTGTTGCGGGCGCGTGCTTTGCGTCGACTGCGCAGGTACTATCTGACACGCAAGCAAGCCCGCGATGCACCACACTGCTCTGCCGGCAGCCGTCTTCAAAGCAGAGGTGAAAGGAGATGGCATTCTATTTTTCCTTTGGAACGAAAAGCAATCAAGGCTAGGCAAGAAAGTCGAGATCGCACTCGTCCACTTCAACGGCTACCGAGCGCATGATCAAATGAATGGAAACCACAATGCGGCAGCGATCTTTGGCGCGCTGAATTACGCCCTCCAGCCCTTTCAATGGGCCGCTGCGCACGCGCACCTGCCGTCCAACACTCAGATACGGGTGCGGTTCAACCCTGCCCGCAATCGAGAGCCGGTCTCGCAGGTCTTCAATTTCCTTATCTGGCATCGGCGCAGGGTGCCCGCTAAACGAGACCAGCCGCACGGCGCCGGGGAGTTGCAGGACGCGCAGCCGATTCTGTAGAGGCATTTGGACGAAAACGTAGCCGGGAAAGAGCACCATCGACAGCTCTTTGCGGCGATCTTTCCAGCGTCGCAAAGAGCGGTAAAGCGGCAGGTAACAGGTGACACCCTGGCGACCGATCTGCTCGGCTACATACTTCTCATGGCGAGGTTCGGTATATAACGCGTACCAGTGCTCTTCATTGCCGGGAGTGAGAGGGATTTGCGAAACGCTCGGAACCGAGATAGCAACAGTACTCATAAGACTATTCTCAACCTATGGGAACGGACAAAGCTTCGCCGCCTCACTTACAGGAATATGTAAGCAAACTCTTGTTGTTTATTTAGTTACTTTCTACAGCATCAGACGGGGCCGATTTTCTAACTCGCACCGGGTCGCTCATCCGCAATAAGTCAACTCGATGCCGGCGAAACCACACGGGGAGGCCTTGGCCCGAACTCACATCCAAGCAGATCGCGCGACGAGCGCAACTTGCAGAAAGAAAATGGATATCGTATGCGAACGCATTAGCTTCGTTCACACACACTTCCACTGCAAGAGTTCGCGCTTCGCCACGTTCGTTCATCGGAATAGGAGTCCAACAACTAGGCCACAGCATTTCGACACACACTCAGAATGGTTTCGCGAAGGAAATTAAACCCTGAGTTCGGTATTAGGTTGTTGGGGAAATGTAAATAAAATGTCATAAAAAGGCAAGGATTGCAGTTAGAGCTTAAAGAGAATTCGAGCCTTTGTTCCTCTTTAGGGACATAAGCCGGGTTTAGGACGTAGGCCTGGCCTGAGTTAGCGCTGGTGCGACCGACCTAGGCTCGGCGCAACCCTTTGTCGCAACGGTTGTCCTTCGTATTAGCAGGTTGTAGTGGCCATGTCCGGCTTCCCAAGGATCCAAAACGTTACAAGTTGTTGACAACAATCTGACAATTCCTTCATCCAGTCCATAAATCATGTCGATGAATGTGCGCAGCGCCAGGGGTGGTGCACGCCTAAGTTATCTGGCTATCCCCGTTCGACCTCGACTTGTTTATGGGTGAAGGAGACTTTCTCAAACGAAGCGCCGAAAGCAGCTTTTGCCAGAACTATGTCGCCGGCGTTATGACCTGCAGCCTCTCGACCAACTCTGAACTCCTGCTGGAAACCGCTGGCGATACTTTTCAGCAGGCGAAGTTACCGCCCGATCAAATCGATTTCTCTATGCGATTCTGGGTTGATATCGTTGACCAAGCCCAATCACCGTGGCCGCGCCCGTATGCACGGGGCCTCGGCCATTTGGTCTTTGCTGGTTTTGACTCGCGTAGCTCTTTCCTTGCCGACCTTCGCACGCGTCGTGTCATCGGTAGGTTTTCGTCCGCCATGGCCGGCGACTCCGGCTACTGGAAGACCATCATCTTTCCCATGCTGTTTTCAATCATGGCGGGCTCGGTGGGTTTGGTCGAACTCCATGCTTCCTGCCTTGCCCGTGGCGACTTGGGAATCATTTTGGCTGGATCGTCTCGCGCAGGTAAGTCGACGCTGGCGATGGCGTTGAGCCAGACGGGATTCGACTTGGTCTCCGATGACCGCGTGTTCTGCTTGCAATCAGCTGGTCAGGTGATGGCATGGGGGTTGCCCCGACCGCTGAAACTGCGGCCCGACGCTGTGACGTGGTTCGAAGAGCTTCGCGGACAGGAGCCGCGCAACATTCAGAATGGTGAACGTGTCTTTCATTGCCACCCAAAGCAGCATCGCGTAGCAAAATGTGAGCCTCGATTGATCGTTTTCCTGGAACGTTCAGAAAATAGAGAATCGGAGCGGACATCATTCGAGATGATACCGATGGAAGCCAGCGAGGCTCGGGCGCGACTCGAAGCGGACCTCCTAACCGAAACTTCGAAGGCGATTAAAGATCAGAAGAAATCCCTTAAAGGACTTTCCCGGCTACCTTGTTTTCTGCTGCGCTACGCAGGTCATCCGCAGCGAATAGCAGAGCGACTTGCAGAATCCTTTGCCAATCTATGCAATTTGCCGAGGGACCGAAAATCGCGAGCATAGTGAAAACGTTGCCGAAGCCGCTGTTGCGGAATGCCGCGGCACCGTTGGCGAGTCACGATGACACGCCGAAGCGGCAGGATATGCTTCGCCGATTTATGCCGACTCCTTACGCACGCGACGTGCAAGTCATGCACAGGACTGTGCGCCTGGAAACGAATTGTGAAGCGGTATTAGATTTGGCGGAACAGTTTTTTCGCACTCATAAATATGCACCAGCCCCAGATCCACAATTCCTGTGGCGCATCGTCTGCGAACCCGCCTCGCATTTTGAGCCGACTCCTGTTCCCTGCTCAGGTTTTTCGGATTCCGGTCTTTGCTACGTCAGCATTGGACAGCGAGGATTCATAGCGGTTGACCTCGAGAATCGCGAAGCTGTGGCCTATTTCTCGGATCGCTTTCTCGATGCGGACGCCGCATTTCGGTATCGCCCGCCACTGGATACTCTGTTTTGCCTCACTGCGGCGCCTTTGGGTTTGACCACCCTTTCCGCGGGATGCGTCGCCTCGAAAGACCGGGGGATACTGGTGTTGGGCCCGCCCAACTCAGGCAAGACGACGGCTTGCTATCTTGCTGCCAAGCATGATCTCGACTTTCACGCTGATCAAGTTGTATTTCTCGATCAGAGAAATAACGATCAAAACGACAACGGTCATGGCGACAAAGCTCTGCGGGTTTGGGGCGACACGCTGCCCGCCGTCTTCCGGCCGGAAACGGTGAAGTACTTACCGGAATTACTCGAGACGACGCATCCCTCAACTTATGACGATGTCTCGTTTTTGTACTTCGACAAATCCCCGATGCAAGCACGTTGGGCACGGCCAGTGATGCCGATTGGCTGCGTGTTCCTGAATCGTGATGCTCAACGAAAGGAACTACGCAGACTTTCACCTGAAGAGTCGGCACTGCAGCTGCGACGTTCCCTGCTCTTCCAGGAAGACGCACGATTCGATGCGCAGATTACTCAGGCGTTGACGGCCCTGACGCAAAAGCCAGTTTACGAGCTGAACTATCCAGGCGATCCGAACATTGCGGCCGGTGTAATTCAGGAACTGCTGCGATGAAACATTCTTTTTGGAAAACGCTAGCAAGTTCTCTCGGATATCTGGCAATCGCGGTCGTATGCCTCATCCGCTGGAATATGCACGATCCCTGGCAGCGCATCGACCGTTTCGCGGGCGGCTACTTTATTCTTCGCCTGATCGGGTCGTTGCATTCGATTATCTCGAGCCTTGGCGTATTTCGTTCGCGACAGTTGCGCGAAGAGTGGTGGTCTTTGCATTCCGACCGCACTTGGACGCGCTGGGTCATGCTGTTGATGGCCCTCGACCTGGTCGTCTTCCTCGATTACGGTCACGGGCAATTCACGCCCTGGCTGGCCCAACCGCTGCTGCAGATCGCCGGAGTCGTACTTTATGCGATCGTTACGGTTTGGCAAATCTGGACAGACGAATATCTTGCGCACTACTTCAGCCGCAACGGGCAATCCCTGCTCCCAATGAATCGGGGGCCGTATCGCTTCGTGCGCCATCCGCGGTACGCATCAGCCATTGCAGGCAAGGCAGCGATGGCCTTAATTTTTGCCAGCCTCTTCGGTTGGCTACTGATGCTTGCATGGGGAATGCTTCTGTTGAACAAGATCGCGCTCGAAGAAAAACATCTGCGGAACCTGTTCGGGTCGAACTACGAATCCTACGCGCAGACCACGGCAAGAGTCATTCCCGGCATCTATTGATGCCTATCACCGTCATGCGCCCCAAACGATTCGTGCGGAGTGCTGAACGCGTGGCGCTCGTAGCACTGCTCGCTCTGTTTACCATCAAGGGATTTCTCCCGGCCTGGCAGCATCTCAACTCGGATTTTCCCAACTACTACCTGATTGCACGCCTCCATCGCGCCGGATTTCCGTTGGAACGCGTTTACGACTGGACATGGCTACAACGACAGAAAGACCATGCGGGCATCGACCAGGGGTTGGTGAGCTTCATTCCGTCGACGCTTCTATCGGCGCTCGTCGTGAGCCCGTGGTGTTCGCTACCACCGCTTG
>DATBZH010000045.1:0-5345 GCA_036513255.1 Candidatus Sulfotelmatobacter sp.
CCCTGTTTCCTACGGGCTTCCACCACTGATCTTCGAGAACTGAATCATCGACAACTGAACCCTCGACAATCGGCCTGCGTTGTAGCACGCGGCCCAAGATGCGTTCTTCAAGTGCGGCGAAGCGCGCGCTGCCGCGCGTTCGCGGCCTAGGAATGTTTACGACTTCGTCCAATGCGACACGCCCACCCTCAATCAAGATGACGCGGTCCGCCAGGCTGATGGCCTCGGCAACGTCGTGGGTCACGAGCATGGCGGTAAAACCGCGGCTTCGCCAAATGTCTTCGATGAGCTGTTGCATTTCGATGCGCGTTAGCGCGTCTAAAGATCCAAGTGGTTCGTCCAGGAGCAACAAATTTGGATCATGGACCAGTGCGCGAGCCAAAGCTACTCTTTGCCGCTGACCGCCCGATAAAGTAGCGGGCCAGTCATTGGCTCTTTCTGCCAATCCAACTTGCGCCAAGACCCTTTGCGCCTGCCGGACAAGCGCAGGATCGAGGCCGAGCATAACGTTCTGAAGAACTCGTCGCCACGGCAGCAGGCGCGAGTCTTGGAACATGACACGGACGTCCGGTTTGCCATGCTGCGCGGCCACGTGGTCTGCAACCTTGCCCAAAACAATCGTTCCGGTGTGTGGCGTTTCCAAACCTACGACTGACCGCAGCAGGGTACTCTTGCCACATCCGCTGCGGCCGACGATGGCTACGAATTCTCCGGCTGAGATCTCGATATCAAAATCTTCCAGCACGGTGCGTCCACCGAAGGCGATGCTGACTTTTTTGATTGCGACCGAAACGCCACGCGAGCAGCGCGGTTCACTAGTAACGATCGCGCTCGAACTAAAAGTGACAGGCAAAGTGATCCTTATCGCACCGTCTGATACGCCGGATTCCAGCGTAGCCAGTGGCGTTCCAATGCTTTCGCCAGAAGGTCGGCGAGTTTCCCTAAAATCGCATATAGCAGAATGCCAACCACCATGACATCCGTTTGCATGAATTCGCGCGCGTTCATCGTCATGTAACCGATGCCCGAGCGAGCTGAAATAGTTTCGGCCACGATCAGGATCACCCACATCAGCCCGAGAGAAAAGCGCACCCCAACCAGAATGGAGGGCAAAGCTCCGGGTAGAATTATTTCTCGGTAGAGCGGCCAGCCAGAGAGGCCGTAGGTGCGCCCCATCTCCAGTAGTCCACGATCGACCGAGCGAATGCCGTGAAACGTATTGATGTAGACAGGGAAGAAGACTCCTAGAGCCACCAAAAAGAGTTTGGCCGATTCGTCGATGCCGAACCACAGGATGACGAGAGGAATAAGAGCCAGTGGAGGGATGTTGCGGACCATTTGAATCGTGGTGTCGAGCAGTGTCTCAGCCCAGCGCAGTGAACCGGTCAGCAATCCGAGCAGAAGTCCAAGTCCACCACCGACGACGAAGCCAGACAAGGCCCGCAGAGTACTGACCCGAACGTGCATCCACAATTCGCCGGAAACGCTGAGTTCGATGAACGAACTCACGACCGCGCGTGGCGAGGGCAGAAAGCGGCTGGGCAGAATTCCTGCGGAAGATGCCCACTGCCAAACAATCAACAGCACCGCGGGGAAGACCCATGGCATTGCTTGTTTCGCGAGTGTACTCGGCCGAAGTGGGGCCTTGGTGGCAGTGGTGCTTGCACGCTGGTTCATTACTCTTCCTTCATCGCTTAGGTGGGTGATTTCTGGCATGGCATCTCACTCAGCGTTTGGCATGGGGTGCTGTCGACGTTCCCTGTAACGTGGCGTCGCGGATAGTAATACGCTTGGGAATCAACTTCAGGTTGTAGAAGGTGTCCGCGATTATTTGTTGCTCTGCAAGAACGGAATCACCGACTGGCGTCACGCCGTATCCGCCTCGCGACAGTGCCAGCTCAATCGTCGGTTGGTCCAACCCAATTTGCGGCGAGAGTAATGCGGCAGCATCCTTGGGGTTCGTTCTCGCCCACTGATCTACCGTTGCCAACTCGTCCAGCGCGAGCGCAATAACATCGGGGCGCTTTGTGGCATAAGCCCGGGTAGCAAGAAAAAATTGGTGATTGCTGACAACGCCGTTGCCATCGGCGAGAATGCGAGCTCCCGTTTGCCTTTGAGCCGCGGCGAGAAACGGCTCCCAGATGGCCCAGGCATCGATGCTGCCGCGCTCAAAAGCTGCTCGCGCGTCCGCCGGCGTGAGAAAGATGGTCTCAATATCGTTATATTTGATGCCTGCCCGTTCCAGCAGTTTGACCAGCAGAAAGTGAACATTTGAGCCTTTGTTGAGCGCCACTTTCTTGCCCTTTAGTTCGGCTACGGTCTTAATGGGCGAATCCTTTGGAACGAGGATGGCCTCACCAGCGGAAGCCTGCGGCTCATTGCCGACATATACCAGGTCCGCTCCGGCAGCCTGAGCGAAGATGGGCGGCGCTTCGCCGGCGATACCGAAGTCGATGGCGCCCACGTTCAACCCTTCCAGCAATTGCGGGCCGGCGGGAAATTCGGTCCACTTCACTTCCACGTGCAGAGGCGCCAGGCGTTTCTCCAAACTGCCGCGCGCTTTCAACAGCACGAGGGTGCCGTATTTCTGGTATCCGATGCGGATGATGTTATCGGTGCTCTGGGCCAAAGCGAAGGGTATTAGAGTCATCAGGACCACAATAGCCAGCAGAACCGAGATAAAAAACTTTACAAGTCTGGAGGAATGCATAAGTTCAGGCGCCGATCTGGTTTCTCTCACGAATAATCTGCTTTTCTTTCACGAATAAAATGACGGTTTTGGAAGCTGACGCTTCAAGGCCCAGTCTCCCAATTCACGAATCTTGTAGTCGACAGGATCGTGTAACGTGTGCGTGCGCAAATTACGCCAAAACCGGTCGATCCGCGCGGGGCCCGCGGCGGCACGCGCTCCCATTACTTCGAACATGCGGCTCGTGATATCGAGGCCCACATTATTTGTCATCACCTTGGAAGCCGCGACGTCCACGGCGCACTTACCGCGCTGATTTTCAGTGATCGCGTCTCCGCTCTCCCAGGCACGCTGTAGAGACTCTCCGGCAATGTCTGTGAGCGCCTGCGCAGCCTGAAGGCTGACAAAGAAACTGCCATAATTCGCCAGAATGAATTGATCTTCCGTGGAACTCGTCGCAGTCGACGCAATCCACGGGCGGGTTTGCGCTAACGTGTAGTTGCGCGATTCCTCTAGCGCGCCCTCGGCGATTCCGAGAAAAATATTGCTGAGAATCAGTTGCGCGATGCACGAACGCAAGGACGCCCTGATGCTTCCCAACGGACCGGGTGTCTTCAAGAACAAATCCTCCCCCACGGCCACGTCGCAGAACTCCACTGTTCCGCTGTCGGTTTGCCGCTGTCCCATGGCATCCCAGTCGTCCAGAATGCGAATCCCCGGCCGGTTTGAGGGTATGGCCGCTACCATAAACTTTTGGTCCACGGAACGGATCGCGGAAACGATCAGCATGTCGGAGTCAACCGCGCCCGAACAAAAAGTCTTGCGCCCGTTGATAACGTATCGCGCGCCGGACTTTGACGTTAGGGTTGTACCCTTGTCGAGCGGGTTGAGCGCATTGCCCCAGAACCATTTATTGCGGATGGTTTCAGAAAAAAGTTCTTCGGTCTGCGTCCACGATCCGTAGAGCGACACCGAGGCCAGCATCAGATGTTGAAAACCGAACAGATGGGCGATGGAACTATCCACACGGGCAAAGACCCGTATGAGCTTCATCGTGTCTTGCCAATCCATCCCCCACCCGCCCAGGTCCGCGGGAATGGTCACATTGAGCAATCCGCTCGTACGTAATAAATCTCTTTCAATTTTCGCCGTGCCCCCCCGCTTATCGCGTTCAACGGCGGTTTGAGCAAATGCCGCTGCCAATTGATCGGCAATCTCGAAAGCATGCTGGCGCGGCGGAACATTCACCGCAATGTGATTCACCGTAGAAAGCACTACAGCCCTCCTGTGTGCTCAGGCATGTGCCGTGCCCAACGCGGAGCTCGGCCCTGCTGCCCCAGCAACATGCCTGCTGAAAGAGTGTTGCCATAGCAGCACCCGCCTATCCGCCAAACTGTCTCACGTTGACCGTAACCGCGTGAAAACTTGAAATTCATGAACATAGGCGTACTTTTCTGTTGGCACGACAATTGCCAAAGCCGATGTGGAACTAATTCTCTGGGAATTCAGTTCTCTGGAAAGAGGCCAACCTTATGGAAGTGTTCTGGTTCTTACCCACTCACGGAGACGGTCGTTACCTCGGCGCGGCCGAACAGGCTCGCACCGTTAACTACGGTTATTTGAAGCAGGTCGCGCAAGCCGCCGACCAGCTTGGCTTTCAAGGCGTGCTTCTGCCTACCGGTAGATCTTGTGAAGACGCTTGGGTCGTAGCGTCCACTCTGGTCCCGGTCACGAACAAGCTGAAGTTCCTGGTCGCCATTCGTCCAGGCATAATTTCTCCCACGGCTGCGGCCCGAATGGCAGCGACGTTCGACAGGCTCTCCGACGGACGTCTGTTGATCAACGTCGTAACCGGCGGCGATCCAGACGAAGCGCTCGGCGACGGCGTTTTTCTCACGCACGATGAGCGTTATGAAGTGACCGAGGAATTTCTGCAGATATGGCGAGAGGCCGTCGGCGGCAATGCCGTCTCCCTGAACGGCAAGCATCTTCATGTGGAGAATGCGAAGGTGTTATATCCGTCGGTGCAAAAGCCCCATCCGCCGCTCTATTTCGGAGGTTCATCCAAAGTTGCTTACGGATTGGCGGCGCGACAGGTTGATGTTTATCTCACCTGGGGTGAACCGCCGCAGGCGGTGGAAGAGAAAGTCATCACAGTTCGACGTTTGGCGGCGGAACAAGGCCGCGATATCCGCTTCGGTATTCGCCTGCACGTAATCGTTCGTGAAACGGAGCAGGAAGCCTGGGCCGCTGCAAATGACCTGATTCGCTATGTCGACGACGACACGATTGCCCGAGCGCAAAAGACATTTGCCCGGTTCGATTCCGAAGGCCAGCGACGAATGGCGGAATTGCATCGCGGTGGCCGCGAAAAACTTGAAGTGAGTCCCAATCTGTGGGCAGGAGTGGGCCTGGTACGCGGAGGCGCCGGCACGGCGCTGGTTGGCGATCCGGCCACGGTAGCGAAGAGAATGCAGGAATACGCCGATCTGGGAATTGAAACTTTCATTTTGTCCGGTTACCCGCATCTTGAAGAGGCATACCGCGTGGCTGATCTGCTGTTTCCCCATCTCCCGCTCTCGACGCAATCGGAAAGATCACTTGGAAACATCACGGGTCCGTTCGGAGAACTGGTCGCCAATGAATACCAGCCGCG
>DATBZH010000046.1:0-62931 GCA_036513255.1 Candidatus Sulfotelmatobacter sp.
CATGAACTTAAGGATACGACGCGACTTTGGTAGATCACATCGCTAGTCCGAATACACATGGTTTGGCTGAAAGCTGACGGCTGATAGCTGAAAGCTGCTTTCTATGAAACGCATTCGCTACTCCAAATACGTTCCCGACCCCGCCGGCGAAATGAGCATGGAAGACCTGCTCAGCGCGCTCTCCGACTATCTGTTGCAAAGCGGTTTCAATAGCGACATGTGGTACGAGATGCCGGAAGGTGAGCAGACCCTCGACAATCTCAAGCACGCCATCGAAGAAGCCCTGATGAACGCCGACCAATTCGACGAAGAGATGCGCGAACGCATGCTCGAAATGACCATGAACGGCCAGATGGAAGAGCTGATCCAAAAGCTGATCGAGCGCATGCAGCAGGAAGATTTGATCTCCATCGATGAGCCGCACGATCCGTCTCGCCAGTCCAGCATGGGTGGACAAACCGGCGAAGCCCAGCAGCACGCCAAATTCGAAATCACCGACAAGAGCCTCGACTTCCTCGGCTTCAACGCCATGCGCAATCTGCTCGGTTCGCTCGGCAAATCCAGCTTCGGACGCCACGACACGCGCGACCTCGCCACCGGCATCGAAACCAGCGGGGCTTCCAAAAGCTACGAATTCGGCGACACCCTCAACCTCGACATCACCGCCACGCTCTCCAGCGCCATCCAGCGCGAAGGCCTCGGCATCCCTCTGAACATCGAGTACCGCGACCTGCAAGTGCATCAGTGCGAATATCAATCGTCGTGCGCCACGGTGCTGATGCTCGACTGCTCGCACTCCATGATTCTCTACGGCGAAGACCGCTTCACTCCCGCCAAAAAAGTCGCCATGGCCCTGTCGCATCTCATCCGCACGCAATATCCCGGCGACTCGCTCTCGCTTGTCCTCTTCCACGACTCCGCGGAAGAAATTCCGCTCTCGCAACTGGCCCGCGTCAAGGTCGGCCCCTACTACACCAATACGCGCGAAGGCCTGCGCATGGCGCAAAGAATTTTGCAGCGCCAGCGCAAAGACATGAAGCAGATCGTCATGATCACCGACGGCAAACCCTCCGCCCTCACCCTTGAAGACGGACGCATCTACAAAAACGCCTTCGGCCTCGACCCGCTGGTCGTCAGCCAGACGCTGGAAGAAGTTTCAAAGTGCAAGCGCGCCGGCGTGCTCATCAACACCTTCATGCTCGCGTCAGATTATGGCTTGGTGCAGTTCGTGCAGAAAGTAACGGAAATGTGCCGCGGCAAAGCCTACTTCACCACGCCGTACACGCTCGGCCAGTATTTGCTGATGGATTACATGTCGAGAAAAACCAAGACGATTCATTGAAACCGTAAGGTTGCTTGTATATCCTTTGAAAGTCTCTCCGCGATCCTCCATGGCAAAGCCTTTCTCTTTGCCCACACGGGACTTTATTCTTGTCCTTGTTCGGATTTTGACTATCTTCCCTGGAAAAGCTTCCATATTTGTGTCCCACGATTAAACTGTGTCGGGGAGCTCCCCCAAGGAGAACCAATAACATGAAGAAGATCTTCGCAGTCGCGTTATTGCTCATGTCATTCGCTTCGGCCGCTGTGGCCGATGGTCCCGGAACTGCCCCGCCTCCCGTGAAAAAGAAACTGCTCACAATAACAGTCGTGCAGTTGGTCAACGGGCCGGGCAACATACCACCTCCGGGAAAAACTATAAAGCCGTCCGCCGGGCGCACAACGGCTTAGAAGAATTACACTCGAAAGCCGGGGGACAGATGCGATAAGCTGCTCCCGGCTTGTTTTTCCTAAGCTACATCCTGCTGTGGCTACTGAAGTTGTGGCCGCGGACATTCGTTCGGGGCCAGCCTACCGGATGGTTCTGTGCTTCCCCAACTTCACTCCTGACATTTTGACCTCGGCCCCGGCTACACAAAACTGCCCGGCAAAAATGCCGAAGCGTCCGGCCCACGCAGGGCTTCGTTTCCCACCCTCGTTCTGATTTGCCCGCCCCAGTCGTGAAAAATCCCACCTACTTGCGTTCCATGATTAAACTGTCTCCGGGGAACTCCCCCACCCAAGGAGAACTACAACATGAAGAAGATCTTCGCAGTCGCGCTGTTGCTCATGTCGTTCGCTTCGGCAGCTTTCGCCGACGGAGGTGGACACGCACCACCACCTAAGCCTGAGGCAGTGCGCACCGGATTTACCCTGTAGAAAAAATGTTACTCGAAGACCGGGAACAGTTGAGGTAAGCTGTTCCCGTCTTCATGAACCTGCTGGAGTACATCCCGTCCTGTCTCATGCTGGTGCTTGTTTGCGTACTGGTCAGGAGACGCGGCTTTGCTACGGTTCCGTTTTTCTTCGCTTACGCTGTGTTTGCTGTAGGAGCTGACACGGCTCGCTTTCTGACCAGCAACCATGCTCGCGCTTACTACGCGACCTATTGGCTCACCGAGGCTGGCTACGACATCCTCGGAATCCTGGTAATGTACGAAGTGCTACGCTCTGTATTGGGAAACCTGAGCCGCGGCTGGTGGATCCGCTTCATTTTCCCGGCGCTCCTTGTCACGGGCATTGGTCTGAGCCTCGCCCGGGCAAATGCAGTCCCTAGCCAGTTTGGCCGTGGCTTGGGGTTCTACATTGTGGCCGGAGAAATTGTAGTCCGGTTCGTCCAAGTATTCATCTTCGCCGGAACAGTGACTCTGGTCCCGGTCCTCGGCCTCCGTTGGCGGCAGTATTCTTTCGGTATAGCTACCGGGTTCGGACTTTACGCCACGGTTTCCTTGCTAACCACGACCAAACTTTCGGATTTTGGAACAAGATTCATGTTTTTGTGGAATTTGACCACACTTGTGGCATACTCTTTCGCGGTACTGATTTGGATTTGGTTTTTTAGCGTACCAGAAGAAACTGAAACTCCCGGTTCCAAGTTGTCGGCCCCATCCCCCGGTGTTTTAAAAGAATATAAAAACGCTTTGCGTAGGATGCGTTAGCTATGTTTTCCCAGATTTTCGTCTGGCTAATGATTGCCTGGGGCGCGCTGGCATGTATCTACATGTTGCGCTGTGCCTGGACCCGCTTTCCCCGCCGCAACCTCAACGACGTAGTCCACTTCCTTCACCCTGTGGACTTGTCTCTGGTCGATTCGCTTCTCGATCCCGCCGCCGATTTTGCCTTGCGCTGGAACTCGACTCCCCATGCCTACCGCGAAGCTCAGCGTCACCGCATGCGCTTATATCTGGAACTAGTCCGTCGTATGTCCCACAATTCGAGAGTTCTCATCGAATTCGGCAACGCCATCATGCGGCGCGAGTGCCCGGACGAAAACCAGCCTCACGGCCAGCCCGGGAATCAGCGCGCCGCCCTGGCTTCCGAACTGCAGCAGGCGGCCATCAGTATTCGCCTCTATTCCCTGCTAGTCCTGGTAAAGCTGCGTCTCCGATTATGGTTTCCTCTGGACGCTCTCGGTGTCATCCCCGCGCCCGAGCTTGCCCAGTTGCGCAAAGCCGGCGACGTGGATGGCCCCAAAACCTACGACGATCTAAAGGCAGCAGCCGCAGCTGCATTCGTGCAGTTCCAGCCCGCCGACGTGCAAACCTTGACACGCAATTTGTAGTCGCAGCGCGAAGCGTCGCGCAAAAACGCTTCATATTCGTCGAATCCGCGGCGCGCTGTTCGAGTCGGCGAATTTCAACTCATACGTCCTGGCTTTCCTCACATTCGTGACCAGAACCGGCCGAAAGCACGCGATGCATGTTCCGCCAGCTCGACGCACGCTCGGATAAATAATTCCCGCGGATCCCAGGGCGAGCAGTTGCGCCGCCAGCACTTGCGATGCTACGTAGCTGTCGGGAGACAACCAATCCGCGTCCTTCCTCGACCGTCGGATATCATGGAACTCAGCTCGAAAGTCGGCCAGGTAGTCAACATAATCCGCCACATCTTCCTGGTCCCAACCTGTCTCTCGTAGCCACAGTTGCCGGTGATAAGCCACTTCCGCCTGCGAAGTCTCAACCTCAAAACCCGCATACCAGGCGCCACGATCTTCGGAATTGAAGCGTGATCCGCCCGGAGCAGGATGGCAAAACGCAGCATTGATGATCCGGTAAGAAGGAATGCCAAATACAAGTTCACGCGCATCGATACCCGGCAGCAGTTCCGATTCCGCCAGCAAGCGGTCGTTGGTGGCGTTATCAAGTTCGAAGATTCCCGCGAGGAGTTCTTTGTCTTCCGTAAGGCGAGCCAGAACGGATGCGCCGCCATCCGCGAACTGAGCAGGGATCAACCGGTGAGTATCGCGCTGGTCGATTGCGGAAATGCCCGGTGAGCGCGTAGCGACCCTACCGTCCGCCGCGGCGGCCATCGAGCAACCGTCGTACGTTTATCATCTGAGGAATTCCATGTTGCAGCGCGGACAATGGCGGCGCACCTTTAAACATCGGATTGGTGTTGGGACGGGCAATCCACTGGTTCGCAAGTTTGCGCTGAAACAGAATGTTCAGCGCCTTGAATATTCCGATCAGCAGAGATATCCGTGTGAGTTCGTCTTGCGTGAGAAGACCCTTGCGGCTCTTCTTCAGTGCGTAGTATCGGCCATTTGAAGTACCGCCCAGCAGGGCCATTCCATCTTCACTCTTTAATTCCCAGCTCTCCACGATCTTGAAGAACGCCTCAATCGCCGCCGGACTGAGCCGCTCGCGCGTGGCGGTGTCAGTCAAATCGGGAACTTTCAGCAAATCTAACCCAAGCTCAGTAACACGTGCTGTTGCCATAGATACTCCATTTATGTACGATTATATATACATTTATGTAGCCATGTCAAACAGGGGACGGAGCATGAAATTCGCGACACTACAAGGATTTACGATTCGTTAGCTCTTGGCGATCTCACCCACGGCGCGCCAGGCCTGATCGATCGCGCAATCGGTGTAGGCATACGCCCCAGCATCAGCATTGGCAATCGCGATCCGTCCATAAGGTTTACGCGCGACTTCACACGGAGTCTCGCTGCCCTCCAGCCAGAACGGATCCCACAAAGAGTTGTATTCGTAAGCATAGCCGTGCGGCCAGCGGTTTACTGTGATGGCAGCAATGTCACGCGCGGGATCGAAGCCGCCAGCGCCCACGGTGCGCGCCAACTGCTCGCGGATGTTGCGCTCCATCGTCTTGAACTCGGTGGTGAATAGCTCCATGCGGCCCGCGCTGTGCTGCGCCCGCGCCGGAAGCCCCGGATGGCACGGGGTCTTCATCATGTGGATGACAATTGGCTGCTCCGGTTTGCGCGCGCACTCGTATCCGCCAATGCTCACCGGCAAGTCGAGATTCACTTGCGTGTGATACATGCCCGGCGCGTAGATGGCGTTCGCTCCTACTTTCTGAAACGAACTCCAGTTGCGAATCGCAACGTTGGTATAGAGCAGTGGAACTTTCTGCGCCGAGGCCAGCGCCTCTTTCTGTTTGGCTGGAAGCTCCTCGCAGATGTAAGGGATGACGACATGCCAGCACGCGAGAATCGTATTCTTCGCTCGCGCCGTGTAGACCTTCCCCTTACGCGCGTAAGTGACTTCCACTTCCTTTGCGCTCGCCGCATCGCCCACGTGCTTAACACGCACGGCCGTACTGTTCAGTCGAATGCGCACCAGCGAACTTTCCCGGTCAAGCTTTGAATAGTCTGCTTTCGCCAAGATAACGTCTGAGGAAGTGCTGCCGGGAATTGCCTCAGGAATTAATTTCCTTACCAGCAGGCGCGAGATGGTCGCGTTGCCGTCAGGAAAGTGGAAGAAATATTTCTCTGCTTCTTCGTTGGGAATGGCGTCGCGATTCATTCCTTTGCCCGGTGCGGGATCGAGCTTCAGCCCGTCGAAGCCGAGCAGATCGAACCCCCACGCATCCTGCGCCGCGACGGCGTCAATACCCACGCCAAATAACGGTTGCGGCAATGCCTGATACATCTTGACGATGTCGTAGTGCACACCACAAACATCTTTCAGGTAGCTGGCGTAGCTCATGCGCGCCAGCTTGGCCTTCTTTTCGTCCGAAGTGAGCCCGGGGAAATAATCCTTATGTTCTGTATGCAGGCGCTGCAAGTCGCGTTTGGCCTGCTCGGCAATGGGAGCCTCGGCAAGAAATTGTTTTAGCAACTGCGGCGAGTCTTCACTGGAATCTTCGCTCTCATTGCTGCCGCGCAGGCGCGGGTTGATCACCAACTTGTCAGCGCCGAACGTTTCTTTATCGAAAAATATTTTCGGGCGCAGGCCAAACGAGCGGTAGAGATTCTTATCCACATACTTCGAGTACGACGGCACATCGATGCCTAACTCCTCGATCACGCCCTTAGCCACGGCGCTGTAAGGCGCGGGACTTTCGATGGAGAACGTTCCGCCAAAACCAAGGCGGAACGCGTTGTTGACGGTGAACTCGTTGCGCTTGGCGTGTCCGCCAAAGTCGTCGTGATTTTCGAGAATGAGAATGCGCGCACTGTCGCCCGCAACTTTGCGATAGAAATGCGCCGCAGCCAGGCCGCTGATGCCTCCACCCACGATGATGAGGTCGTAGGTTTCGCCAGTGTCTATGGGCTTGCCGGCAGTGTCCCAGAAGGTGCCGTCGCGCAGTGCGTGTGCTGCATCGAACGCACCGGGATGACTGCCGCGCAGACCCGTGAGCGCGGGCGGATAATATGTCGAGGAGTTGGAATGTTCTGCGGCAAACAGATCCCACGGCATGAGCGCTGCGCCGGCGGTTACGGCGACTCCGTTAAGAAAGTCGCGCCGCGTGATGGCGCGATTCATGCCCAGTTCTTTATCTCGTTTGTTCATGGGAACTCTGAATCAAAGGTCTCGAAAAACTATATTTTGCAATGAACAGAACGCGCAAATTGCAATAGTGTTCTACGTAGAACATTTTCCAATTCATCGCGCGTCACCGCAAACAGGATAAGACTCAGGCGGTGTTGCGTTTAGAAGAACCAAGGCGCTTTTTCCTGTTATGGGAATCCTCCGGACACCCCGCAGATGAGGCCGATTTCCACAGTCTCGGAGCGCTTGACAATTTCGGGCCGTTGGACCCTTCTGGCTAACAATGCCGCGGCAATGTGGGCGGGAATTACTCTTCCGCCCTTTCAGGGCTTGACTATTTCTCGCTTCCTTTACCCACGGCTTGCGCCCCTTCGGCAAGCTCAGGGCAAGCTGTGGGCTGCATTCTTACGCCGCTTCGCCGCTTTCGGACTAGCAAACTTTGTGCGCGATTATTTCGGCGGCTCCGCGGATGCATCGGCTTGCTTTACCGCCAGTTCCGCGCCCTGGAATCCGATCTTGCTGTGGGTTCCATCACAGAAGGGTTTGTTGACCGATCCGCCGCAGCGGCAGAGCGAGAATGCAACTTTTCCGGTTAAGTCGTATGGATTTCCGTTGGCATCGACCAACTCGACAGCACCTTCAGGGGCTTCGACGCGGAACGGGCCATTCGGTCTGACGGTGATCTTTACCTGAGCCATAGAATGATTCCTCCAACCTTACGAGTTTCTAGCAAAGTAAGAAGATATCACCAAACGCAGCGCCTGCGGGAGAGCGTCTGCAGTGCCGGGTAGTGGGTCGGTTTGCCTTGCCCGTCGATGAAAGCAATCGAGCTGCGCTCGACGGACAGCCGAGGGCGGCTGTCCCCGCATGTACATTTTTTGCAAAACTGAGAAGCAGGAAAAGATCAGAACTCGCACGCGAATTGGTGGCGCGCGAAATGTCTCTGCGAGAACTCAGGCATGCGGTCAACAAAACTCAAAAGACTTTGGCCCGCACGCTCAACATGGGTCAGGATGGAGTCTCGCGGCTGGAGAAGCGAAGTAACGGGTTGCTTTCTACTCTGCGGAATTACGTGGAGGCGGTGGGAGGAAGCCTGACTCTTGTGGCTCAGTTCCCAGATCAGGAGCCTATTGCGATAGCTGGGTTCGGGGACATTGCGGTAACTTCGGAGAAACGAAAAGGTTAGACGTCGTGCTGCTCAGGCGAGGTGAGGAGCAGAAATGCGGCAGGGTCAAAATCCCCGCCCTGTCTGTTCATGCGGTCAAAATCGTCTATTGCCAGCGCCCCGGTTCGGGTTGGCGTATAGGTGGCAGAAGGTCACGGGATGTGCTCAATCTCTACATCTCCCCAGTGCTCTTTAAGGTATTCCGCAACCAGCCTGCGGTGACAGTGCAGCGGCTTTTCCTCGCTGCACAGCAGGCAACCTCCATCCAAGATATCACGCCGTGTGTTCTCGATTTGACGGGACCGCATCAGATCGAGAAAGCGCCGCTCATACAGCTCCCAGTCGCCGTTCTTCTGTTTCTTGTACGCATCGAGGATGTCGGCGGTCGGCGCGAGTTCAGGCAGGTGAACATAGTCAATGTTGCAGATCGCTCTCGTGAAGTAGCGCAGGTCATCCTTTTTCGTGAATCCCGCTAGTTGCGAGACGTTGTTGAGCCGAACGTCAACGAGTCGGGTTACCCCCGCATTCTTGAGCCGCGTGAAGAACGTTTCGGCGGACTTCTTCGTAAATCCAATTGTGAAAATCTTCATGCCGCTCCATCTCTAACCGCCATCGCGTCCGCGTCGCCACTCTTGTCGTAGGCAATCCTTTCCTCCTGACGATAGTAGGCATCAGCTATCAATTCCGCTTGCGAAGAAAACATGTGATTCTCAGGCATGTTGAGCAGCCGCGCGAGCCGGAGCGACGCGGCATCATGCGTTTCGAGGTGGCCATCGGCGTGAATGTGCTGGACGGCGATGCCAAGCGCGGTTAAACGAGGAGCGACCAAAATCGTTCGATGACACTCAAGAGGCTCTTTCTCCGCGCACATCAGGGCAATCTGAAAACCATCTTTAAGTCCACGCTGCACACGTTTCAGACCGTTCCTGAACAATTGCGTACCCGCAAGTTTCGCGTACCGAACTTTGTCGCCTTCATAACATGACGGATCTTCACTCCTCGCACCAAGCTCCCTGCCCAAGAACCGATATTCGATGCCGTGCGAGGCAAGCACCTTGCTCAAGTTCTCACGGTTGAACTGCGGATTCATCCGGCTGTAGGGTTTGGAGCGGACATCACAGACAGCGGTGATTTCGTGTTGCCGCAGCAATTCAATAAAGCGCTCTTGCGGGTGCGTCGAATGTCCGATAGTGAAGACCGTGTTTTCCATTTCCCTTTTTGCTCAGAATGGCGGATTCTTGATAACCGCAGCGACCAACTTGTAGCACCGACCGTCCTGCGGAGCAGGCTCAGTCAAGCTAACGCAAAGATACACATCGTTCAATGGATAGTCGCCCTCTTTAGCCGGGAACGCGTCGCGTACAACGGGATCGGTCACGCTGAAATTGTGATGCACGCCCTTGTAATCGAATTTGCCTCGCCACGTCTTTTTCGTCTTCCCATTCCAGGTGCTGCTTCCGACCTCAATGGTAAAGTCTTTTCTTTTGATAAGAAACAGCGAACTATCGAGAGTCAGCGCCTCGGCCTCATTCATGCAGTCGTAGGACCCACCCTTCGTGTGATCGCTATTGATCCAGATGGAAGTTGGTCGCTGCCGCAAATGTTCCAACTCGCCCCATGCCAGCACGCCCATTTTTACCCACCATGCGGTCGCGTCGAGGACATAATTTTCCGTCTGATGGTTGTGAGGAGCTGGCTTTAACAATGGTACATCGATGATGTCCAAGAGCTTCGGGCTTTGACCGGTTTCATACTTGTATTCCGAGAAAGAGACTTCTTGGCTGTCCCGCGCACTCACAGGGCGAATCCAAGAACCGTACTTTCCATCCCCAAGGACTTCTATCCCAGCGATGCATCGACCTTTCGGGGGTTTGTACGAGTTTGCCAAACAGACAATCCGTTTCACGTATGCCATCTGTCCTCACAGCGCTCAGTGGATTTTGGCCCGGTTCAAATGCGCCCTCAGCAGCGCCTTGAACAACTTCCCGTGGTTCAGCACCTTCATGTGGAACAACTTGTGGACGACGGCCTCCGGGGGCCTGGCCCTGCCTTTCGCTAGTTTAATCCTATTGCGGGTGCCCCGCTTTTGTCCGCACACATCGAGTCTCTCCGCAGCCTGCCACCGAAAGAGCTACAATCCACCGCATGGCCGGCGATACTTCGAAGGATGCAACGGCAGAATCCACGCCGCCGTTCTTGCGCGAAGCTACTAAGCCCGATCTGTTGACCGTGGCAGCCATCGCCATTGTTGCCACGGTGATTGCGAACTTTATCCACGAGGGGCTGGGTCACGGAGGCATGTGCCTGGCCACGGGTGGACAGCCGCTGGCGATCTCCACCGTACACTTCGAGTGCAGCGCGGATACCCGTCTGGTGGCGGCTGGCGGCACGCTCGCCAATCTGATATTTGGGGCGCTGTTCTGGGCAGCCGCGCGCGCGGTCAAGCAGTCCGCGCGCTGGCGCTACTTCTTCTGGCTGCTGATGACTTTTAATCTGTTTGAGGCAGGAGGATATTTTCTGTTCTCCGGCATGGGCAACATCGGCGACTGGGCGGCGGTGGTGGCGGGATGGCAGCCCGCGTGGGCGTGGCGCGTGGGGCTGGCTGCGGTGGGAGTAGTCACTTATTTCATTTTGTTTGTGCCTCTGTGCTTGCGCGAACTGCGTCCGTTTTTAGGCCAGGATGCGACGATGCGTGCGCGCCGCGCGCGCCAGCTCACGCTCGTGCCTTATTTCACTTCAGGAATTCTTTCTTGTGCTGCGGGCGCGCTGAATCCGGTGGGGCCGGTGTTGATTCTGATCTCCGCCGCGGCCGCGTCATTCGGTGGACACTCCGGGCTGGCATGGATGTCTAGCCTGCTCTACGGCCGGCGCATCCCCAGCACGGAATTGCAGATGCCAGAAATCAAACGCGCGTGGGGATGGGTGATCGCCGCAGTGGTGCTGACGATTGTGTTCATCGCAGGAATAGGGCGCGGCGTGAAATTTCATTCGGGGCGGGTGGAATAACCGTTGTCGGATCTTTTCATCGAGCCTTGGTCGCTTTGAGCGCTTCCAAATCTTCGCCCTCGTTACGAGCCGATAAGGTTATCCATCAGATGCTCGCGATCCCTGTAACTTCCTGGTGCCCCACACATCCCATCTCTGCCCGCAGGCCAAATCCTGCGAGACGAAATCAAGCGACCTCTCCAAGGAGAACAACGATGAAGAAAACTCTCAGCAGTTTCGCTCTGGCCTGCGTGATGGCGGCTAGCATGACGGCTTTCGCCCAATCCAGCCAGGACCAGATGAAGCCGGATGATACCAAGCAGCAGGATCAGATGAAAAACGATCAGATGAAGAAAGACAGCATGAAAAAAGATGATGGCATGAAGAAGGACAAGAAGAGCAAGAAGGTGAAGAAAGATCAGATGAAGAAAGACGACAGCATGAAGAAAGACGACATGAAGAAAGATGACACGATGAAGAACGACCAGATGAAACCGAACTAGCTGTCATCCGTCTCGGGCGCGGGCGTTGTGCCCGCGCCGCTTGTCCTTCTCGCACGTTCCAAGTCACCTGGCTTTTGGCGTGCACTTGTTACCTTCAGTCGTCCCTCCGGGACTCTCTAATTCTTTTGGGCTATTTTGCAGTAGTCCCTCCGGGACCCACGGCGCTAAGCCGACAGCAAATTCCTCACCGGGCTTTCAGCCCTGCTGGAATGGCAAGGGTTAGTGGTTCGCTACTATCGTTTGCTCATCGTCGGCGTCGAGGCCGCCCGCGGCTTCCGCTGCGCGGATTGATGCGACATCCAGGTATTTCCTCATGCAGCGCAGGCATGGTACATAACCTTCGGCGATCGCTTCTTTCGCGGTGAGGCTTCGCACTTCCTCTTTGTTGTGGATAAAGGTGCATCCGGCTACGTGGAAAACCCTGGTGCCTGTGGCTACTAACACGATTAGATCGGGAGGAATGCCCTGTCCTCTTTGTGCCATCGGAGATTTCGCGGGAAAACTTGGAGTGATGGAACTCGCCAGTCGCACGCTGCCGGTGATGAGCGCCAGCGCCGCCAGCGGCACGAGCCATGCCGACCATGGCGACCATGGCCCGCGGTCCTCGCGCACATCCCGAGCAATTCTTTTCTCCAACCGGCGGCTGAAGCCTGCGGGAACTTCCAGCATTCGCTCATCGCCATAGAGCTGCGTGACGTTGCGGACGCCTTCCAATACGGAGGTGCAGCGCTGACAAGTCTTGAAATGCTCATCCATCGCCAGCCGCAACACGCTGTCGACTTCGCCATCCACATAATTCGAAATCTCGCGCCACACCCGTTCGCAGTTCACCGCTTCCCTGTCTACCATGGCTTGGTTCCCTTCTCGAACGGAAGCCGGCTGAACCAGCCCTGCTCCCATCCGGCGGCGAGCAAATCGCGCAGCATCAATCTTGCCCGCAGCAGACGCGTCTTCACCGAGGCAATTGAAATTCCCAGCGCCTCCGCGGTTTCCTGAATGTTCATATGTTCCACGTCACGCAGCACAAATACTTCTCGGTACTTGCGATCGAGCGTGGCCAGGGCCTCCGTCAGTTTCCGGCGCACTTCTTTTCGCTCCAGCGCCTCGGAGGGAATCTCACGCCAGTCGGCAAAATCGCGCGGCGTATAGTCCTGTTCGTCTTTGTCGTCGCTCCGGTCATCGATTGGTTCCATGATTACCGTCCGTTGACGACGCCGGCGCATCAGGGCTTCGTTTACAGTGACCTGAATCAGCCAGGTGCTGAAGCGCGCCTCCTGGCGGAACTGGCGGATGTTGGCGAAGGCCTTCAACATCGCTTCTTGCGCCGCGTCTTCCGCGTCTGCCTCGTTTCGTAAAATCGCCAGTGCCGCCGCGTAGACTCTGCGTTCATAGGGCTGAACGAGTTCGTAAAACAGCTCGTGCTGGCCGCGCTGCACGCGCGAGATTAGGTCCTGCTCGTACGCTGCGCGATCCTCCGCCGGGTTGTTTATGGCCACGTTTGCTTCGGACATCCGCTCGCCGCTCCCGCCGAGGCTAAAGCCCGTGTCCTTTGTGGGCTTTGACGGCACGACTGAAGCCGTGCTCTTCCCAAACCATTCATCAGACGGTCTAGTATTCCGGATCTTTCTTCCAACCCGTCAGCATGGAAACGAAATTGTTCCAGCCGTGCAACGCCACCATAATCAGGTGTCCGAAGATGAAAGCCAGGATTGCCCACATCACCAAGAAATGCCAGAGGCGTGCCCAGTGGAAACCACCCATCAGCCAGCCCAGCCACGAGAACTGTGCGGGCTTCCAAATCGCAAATCCGGTGAGCACCGAAAGAACTCCAAGGCCGATGGCGCTAGTGTAAGCGTGCTTTTGCAGCGAGTTGTAGGCTTCATGCTGATCGGGCTTGGGGCCGAAGAAAAAATAATGCTTCACCATGGGCCAAACGCCGGGGATGTCTCGATGTGTGAACAGAACCTGGCGGTAGTTGCCGCTGAAGATCTGATAGCCGAGATAGATGACACCGGTCGCCAGGTAAATCCACATAAAGGTGAGGTGCCACTGCAACGCTCCACCGAGCCATCCGCCGATGGCAAGAGACTTGGGCCAATCGATCAAATCTTTCTGCGGGATTTTTGCGCCGAAGCTGGGGAAGGCGCGGAAGATTTGCAGGCCGCTGCCGATCAAAATGAACAGTGAGATGGTATTGAGCCAATGGCAAAGACGGACTGGCAGAGGATGCTCGTAGACGGCGCGGGCGACGGTGATGGGTGCGGCATCTTCTTCGCTTTCGTTCGGCTGAATTATTTCGATTACGATACCGCTCATGTGTTGACCTCCAGCCTGCCATGATCAAAACAGCCTCAGGAAAACCTTGAGACTAGGCCGCAGCCCCTAAAGGGGTCTTTCTCGCGCGAGTAACGGTATCGCTGAAGCGATACCTTGATACGAAACCCAACCCAATAGAAAGCGATGCTCTAGCCTTCACAGCCCGTAGAACCAGGAATATCCCTGATCTTCCCAGTAGCCCACTCTGTCGAGCACGTTGGTGACTTTCAGGTCGGTCAGATATTTGGCCTGCTTGTAGCCAACTTTTGTTGGAGCCTGCAAACGCACCGGGGCTCCGTGCTCGCGGGTTAGTGGCTGGTCGTACATTTCGTAGCACATCAGAGTCTGGGGGTGGAGCGCTGTTTCCATGTCGAGAGACTCGTAATAGTCGTCGGCGCATGCCACGGTAATGAAGCGCGCTGTGGGATCGGCGCCGATCATTTTCAGAAAGTCGGAGAGGCGTGCGCCACCGAAGCGGCCAATGACATCCCAGCCCTCGACGCAGATGTGGCGAGTATTTTGCCGGTAGCACGGCAACGATTGAATCTGCGCCATTGTGTACTCTCCCGGCTTGGAGACCGCGCCGCTTACGGTAAGCGTCCAGTTTTCAAGAATCACGCCGGGGTCGGCAACGTCATAGAAGTTAAGGGGAAATTTATCGAAGGGGACGACCTGACTGTCGGCAAAGGTCGGCGCCAGATGTCCGGTGCGGAACATCTTCGCGGCAGTCCAGTCGCTGAACTTCAGACCTTCTTTGAGCAAAGCCTCCTGCCAATGCGGCACGGCAAACGCGCCCAAGGCCACCAGCGGAGCCAGCTTCAGCAGCTCCCGCCGGCTCATCTGGGAGAATCGCCGCTCCGTAACTTTGGTCTCGAATACTTTCTTCTTTTTCATGAACCGGTATCCGGGGAACAACTCCTTACGCAGCATGGGATTCGCGAGCCTCCGGCAAAGTTTCACCGGACCGGTCGCCCAGAGCAGCAATTCGATTAGGAATACAGGCTCATAGGCCAATTTCGAGCGCCGCGATGGACTTCGGTTACTCGTCCCGGGGCGGGAAACACGGCACAAAATCCCGTTCTTTACGCCACTTCAGCACGCAAACGTTATACACTTTCTGTAGCCTTTCTGACGTTTTCAAGGCATACTAAGGCGTAGAACATCCCCCAGGAAGCGACCGGTCCTGCATGTTCGACCAGAAGATTTTTGAAGAAAAGACCTTCAACGAGAAGGATTTCCCGCAGAAGTTTGCGAGTCAGACTCTGACCCCGAAGTCGGAGCGCGCATTGGCTTCCGGTCGCCGTACGCGTACTCCCGAAGATCCCAAGCAGCGCAGCCTGATGCTCGCAGCCCTGGGTTTGCTCATGGTTGCGTTGTGCTTCGTTCTCTATCGCGATCGCGATTTCTGGTTCGGCGATGAGCAGGAAGCGCAAGTGGAGGAACCTGCCGCAACCACTCCCGTAGCTGCTGCTCCGGTCGTTACTCCGCCGGCCATGACCTCGCCGGTGGTGACTTCGCCAGCCGCATCGGCTCCCATCGCTTCGAGTTCGCTTCCCGCGCCCGTAACTAGATCCAAACATCACATTGCCGCATCCTCCGCTCGAACGAGCACGAGAACAGCGATCGTCGCACAGGCCGAGCCGGCAGCCTCTGATCCACCACCGGCCGTTATATCGAACCGCACCGTTCTGCCTCCATTGAATGTAGAAGTGGTGGCCGGAGACACTCATCGCACCATCCGCCCGGGCAGCAACTCGGTTCGAGTCGACCTGCAACCCGGCGCGAAACCTCAGACCGTCACGCAGCCGACAACCGAAATTCCCGACACGACAGCCACAACCGATGCGCCGGAAAGTGCCGCCATCGTAACGAGCAACGCGGCAGAGCGAGTACAGATGTCGGCCAACACCGAAGAAGCAGTCAGTCATCCCGTCAAGCCGGGATATCCTCTACTGGCTCGCCAAATGAAGGTGCAAGGATCGGTGATCATGCGCGCGCTGATCGGCAAAGACGGCATGATTCAGGATCTGCACGTTCTGAGCGGCCCCCGTATCCTGGCCTCCGCCGCGCAGGACGCCGTGCGCCAATGGCACTTCAAGCCCCACTACGTTGGCGACGAAGCGGTCGAGACCCAAGCCAACATCACGGTGAACTTCACCATTTCTACCAACTGATATCATCCGCGTTAGAGATGCCATCCTGATGGCAGTCTCTCCTCGAACAGCCGCCGGGCGGCGGAGCTGTATTTACAATCATCGTGTCGGTTGGACTGAAACCAGAAGGCTGATCGCCCAAATAACGAATGCCCTGGGCTCTTTCGAGTCCAGGGCACCCGGGCAGCCCTCCCCCAGAACTGCTCACCTGAAAAGTTAAACTCCGCTTTTTAATCTGGGTATGGCTCTTCGGTGCCATACCCTTCCCCCAAAAGTGCCAGACGCTAATCTCATTGAAAACGCAGGCTTTTCGGCGCGAACCGGCACTCCATACCCTAACTTTCGTCGCTGAAGTTCCCCCAACTAATGCCGATGAACCAAGTCGAGCGTCTCTGTGCCGCGGGCTCTACTTCTTTGCGAGTACCACCACGGCGTAACACGGTGTCCGGCTGGAAGGTTAAGAGCTAGAAGCTGACTTATCCCCATGCAGGAATTTCAAGACTGGGAAATTTGCCGAAGCATCCTCGAAAGCCTGCCGTCCGGCGTCTGCGTGGTCGACATGCAGAAGCGCGTTGTCTTCTGGAGCGACGGCGCCGAGCGCATCACCGGATATCGTCGCCATGAAGTCGTGGGGCGCGATTGCCTGTCGAACGTCCTTCCGCACTGCGACAAAATCAAAAGCCAGCCTTGCCCCGGCAACTGCGCTATCGATTCCGCTATCCGCAATGCGCGTCCGGTCGAAGGCACGGGCTTCATTCATCACAAAGACGGGCACCGATTGCAACTGCTCGTCAGCGCCATACCCATTCACAATGCCCGCGGATCGATCATTGGCGTGGTCAAAACCTTCGACGATCACCACCTGCCGGATAATCCCGAACACCGCGAAGAAACGTTGAAGCTTTCCGGCTGCGTCGACGAAGTGACCGGCCTGCCCAATCACGCCATGATGCGATCGCATCTGCGCGAAAGTCTCGCCACATTCTCGGAACTGCACGTGCCTTTCGCAATTCTCTACGCACGAGTCGAGGGTCTCGATCATTTTCGTTCGAATTTCGGCCAGAGGGCTGCAACTTCCATTCTGCGCGCTATTGCGCAGACCCTGGAAACTGCCCTCTGGAAGACCGACCTTGTCGGACGCTGGTCGGAAGATCGTTTGCTTGCCATCTTGAACGGCTGCACCGAAGACGCCGTTCACTCCGTCTGCCGCCGCCTCGGCAGCCTGCTCGCTGACGAAGGCATCGAGTGGTGGGGAGAAATTCGCTCGTTATCCGTCTCGCTCGGACAGGCTTCGGCGCGCCTCGACGACAGCGTCGATCTGCTCCTGCTGCGCGCCGAACACTCGCTCGAGCAGACTTCGCTCGCTCTTCCCGCAGCCGCCGGCGGGCAAGGCTCCGGGAGCTAACACTTGTTCACCATCATCGGCATCGTCGTCGTCTTCGGAGCCGTGGTCGCCGGCTACCTGATGGAGCACGGCAACCTGAAGGTGCTCCTCCAGCCGGCGGAACTTGTAGTCATCGGCGGCGCCGCCATCGGCACGGTGCTGATCGCCAACCCACTGCACATTCTGAAAAAAGTTATTGGCGGCATTACCGGAGTCTTCAAAGGTTCTCCGTTCAACAAGCAGCGCTACCTCAACACCCTGAAAATGATGTATGACCTGCTCAACAAAGCCCGCAAAGAAGGGCTTATGACGCTCGAAACCGACGTCGAGGAGCCCTCGAAGAGTCCGATCTTTTCCACTCGCCCCGAGTTCGTCAAAGATCACCACATCTGCGATTTCGTCTGCGACTCACTGCGCATGGCAATCACCGGCATCGACGCCTTCGAGCTCGATCAGCTTCTCGACCTCGACATGGAAGTTCATCATCACGACTCTACGCAACCGACCACGGCACTGAGCACCATGGCCGATTCCCTTCCTGGACTTGGCATCGTCGCCGCAGTGCTCGGCGTCGTCATTACCATGGGTTCCATCGGAGGTCCGCCCGAAGAAGTTGGACACAAAGTCGCCGCCGCTCTGGTCGGCACGTTTCTCGGCATCCTACTCTGCTATGGCCTGGTCGGCCCGATCGCCGCCAACATGACCAAGGCTGCCGAAGACGAACATGCTTTTCTCTACGTGCTGCGCGTGCTGATGATTTCCTTCTTAAAGGGAAGCGCGCCCATCATGGCCGTCGAAGTCGCGCGCCGCGCCATACCGGGTCATATGCGTCCATCGTTCAAAGAATTAGAAGCCGCGTGCCGCGGTGGCGGTGCGGCTGCGGCGGCAGCGGCCGGCCAGTGAAGTTCGAAGAAGTCGAATCGTCGAAGAAGTCTAAACATGGACAAAAGCCGTCCTATCATCGTCCTGAAAAAAAAAGGTGGCCACGGCGGCCACCACGGCGGAGCCTGGAAAGTCGCTTACGCTGATTTCGTCACCGCCATGATGGCTCTGTTCATGGTCCTCTGGCTGGTCAACACCAGCAAACCGGTGAAGGAAGCGATTGCGGGATACTTCAAAGATCCCGACGGCACCGGCAAGAAAATCGGATCAAGCATGGCCAGCGCCGGGGAAAACCTCATCGTCACCCGTGACAACATGCCCAAACTGAAAGACGAACTCGAACAGGCAATGCGCAAAATACCCGACTTCGACAAGCTGCAAAACCACATTGAAATGACCGTCACCAACGAGGGCTTGCGCATCGAACTTACCGAGTCCGCCGCCGGAACTTTTTTTGACAGCGGCAGTCAGAAGCTCAACGGTGACGGACGCGAAATGCTCATCATGCTCGCCCAGGAACTCGGCAAACTCCCCAACAAGCTTTCCATCGAGGGCCACACCGACTCCAAGCCTTACTCCAAAGGCGGTAACTACGGCAACTGGGAGCTCTCTTCTGACCGCGCCAACGCCGCCCGCCGCCTGATGCAAGCCAACGGCATCGGCGCCGATCAGGTCAAACAAGTCCGCGGCTTCGCCGACCAGCGCCTGCGCAAACCAGATGTTCCCCTCGATCCCTCCAACCGCCGCATCTCAGTCATTGTGCAATATCTGCCAAAAACTTCCGATGACGACGAAACCAAACCCGCCGGCGGCGAAGACAAGCCCACGGTCGATACAGAAAAGAAAGAATGATCTTTGGGTATGTTCCAGACAACTGACCTACTTTGAATCCGCAGAAAAAGCCAGCAGGACATTTCCTGCGATTGCATTGGTGTAACCGCTATTTACATAGACCATGCCGCTGACAATCGCTGGCCCCGCGCCATTAAGCGAACCGCCATGCCCGCGCACGCTATTCGTAGTGCGAAACTCCTGCGCAGTATCAAAGTCCCACAGGACGCTGCCGTCACGCGTGTCGTACGCCCGCAGATGACCATCGAGCGATCCCGCAAACACGGCCCCGGGAATAAGAGTCGCCGGCGCCATCTGCGCCGCGCTGCAGCCGAACTGCCCAACGCACGCCGGCTTTGGCGGAGCCGCATACCAGACTTGCTTGCCTGTTCGCAGATCGAGTGCAAACAGCCCGCCGCCAGCCAACTGATTGGTGTCGTCGTAATCAGACAGGGGAAAATAAGCGTAACGATTGTCGGCTGCGCCGCCCCACTGGATTCCACCCAGCGGGCCGCCGTGTCCAATGCGGCTTTTCCATAACAGCTTGCCATGATTTGCCGGATCCAAAGCGTAGACCATGCCGGATTTCTGCGCCATCAACAAAATGTCACGGCCAGCCGTGACCTGACGCAACGCTGGCGGCGCGCCAAAGTCGAAATCGTTTCCGCGCTGATCTGGGCAATTATCTTTTTTCTCCGCCACGCAGCCGCTGTTCCACACATCCTTCGCCGTGAATTGCCGCGACCATAATTTCCTTCCCGACTTCATATCGAATGCGATCACGGAGTCGGACAAATCCGTCGGTGGTCCGGAATAATTGTTTCCCGTCGCCACATAAATCGTGTGGCGCTTCACATCCGCCGTGGGCGACGACCACACAGCGGCGCCCGAAGGCCCCCAATACTGCACTCCCTGCGCGCTCTTGCGGGTAGGTTTAGGATCTTCGGCAATCGTGTAGCCGCGCCAGATCAGCTTTCCCGACGCCGTATCCAGCGCGGCCACGCTGCCACGAAACGTGCAGCAGGGATAATTCGGGTCGGCCGCCGCGCCTTCCTCGCCTGAGGACATGGGCACGTACAGGCGCGCACCGACCAACAGTGGCGATCCTGTAATGCGCGCTGCGGGGTGCGGATCCGGATGGACTTTCCAAACCACGGAACCATCCGCGACTTTCAGGGCGTAGACGAATCCGTTTGTATCTCCGAAGAATGCTGTGCTTCCCTTTTCTCCCACGGAAATCGCGGTCTTGACCGTGGCCGATGCTTTGAAACTCCACCACAGGCACCCGGTGGCCGAATCCAGCGCATACACAGTGCCGTCTTCACTGCCCACAAAAAGCTTCCCCGCGAACGAGGTAGGCTGACCGAATGTTGCCGCCGCTCCGGCAAAGCCGAACGCCCATTTGAATTTCAGATTTTTCACTTGCTCGCGATTCAGTCCGGCGGCCGCCGCCGGTTGAAATCGACTGTTCTGCGCATCGCCTCCCCAGCCGGCCCATCCCGGAGGGTTGGGCGGCGGATCGAGATCGCGCGCGCAAAATCCGGCCAGGCTTGCGGTCGTGGAAACGTCCGGCGCGCCCAGATAGTCGGCGATCGCCGCCTTCTCGCTCTTGGAAAGAAACTTGCCTTCCCACTTCATCCGCCCGGAATCAAGCGCGATCCGTATCGACGCCTTGGTCATTTGCCGCAGAGATTGCGGCTCCGGGGCGCGCATGTCATTATTCGCCTGATGGCAGCCCGCGCATTTCTTATTGAACAGCGCCGCGCCGTCTGGAGCCAAAGCCGCTTGTTTCCGTGCGCATCCTCCCAGACACACTACTGCTCCCAGGCTCAGCATCAGAACGATGCGTCGAGCCCAAAGTAGATACATATTTTGTGCTGGCAGTTCCTGGCTCATGGCTCAATGGGCTTACCGATCCCTACGCACCTTCACCCGAAATAGTTGGATGACGGCAAAGGCCCAAATGAATGCCGCGCCTCGCGTAGAAAAGCGTAGAAAAAGGCAAAGAATCGTCAAGTTGGCTGTGAAATGGGTTCGGCTGTGGGGGGCGGGGATCGCTGCTTGTGCTTGAAATAACTTTACAATCTATGCCCATTGATGATTGCACCTGCGCTGTATAATTTTGAGTTTTGATTGTTCTACTTCGAATCTTTTCCCAGGAGCCCCATGAAGCGCTTCTTTCAATTCAGCTCGCTCGGCTTCACGATTGCAATCTGTTTGTTCTCTCTTCCATCGCTGGCGCAAGACAAAGAAAAAGTCGACCTCGAGACTATGGCGCGCATTCGTTACGAAGGCTTCCATAATTCCAAAGTCATGGACTTCGCTCAAGGCTTAATGGACTCCATCGGTGAGCGCCTGACCGGCTCGCCCAATATGAAGCGCGCCAATGAATGGACGCGCGACCAGTTCACCGCTATGGGCCTGAGCAACGCGCACCTCGAAGCCTGGGGACCGTTCGGCCGCGGCTGGGCGAACCAATACATCAACGTGCGCATGACCTCGCCCGATATCGCTCCCATGCTCGTCTATGCCAAGGCGTGGACTCCCGGCACCAACGGCGTGATCACGGGCAAATGCATCCGGGCTAACATCGAGAAGAAAGAAGACTTCGACAAATACAAAGGCAAGCTCGCCGGCATGATCGTCATCTTCGGCCCCGACGCCGAGGTGAAGCCGATCACCGAAGCTCCATTCAAACGCGATACGGACGACGATCTGGCGAAGATTGCTGATTATCAGATTCCCGGCGAGCGCTCGCAATTCCGTCTTGCCGACTACCTCAAGCGTCAGCAGTTCATTAAAGATCTAAATCAGTTTTTCGCCGACGAGAAAGTCCTGGCGGTCATCGATCACAGCCGTGGAACCGCGGGCGGAGGCACCGTTTTTGTGCAGCAGGGCGGATCGTACAAGACGGGTGAAACAACCACGGTTCCCCAACTGACCATGGCCGTCGAGCACTGGACACGCATCGAGCGTCTGCTCAAACAGAAAAAAGATGTGACGCTTGAGGTCAACGTCAACAACACTTTCTACGACGACGATCCTATGCAGTATGACACCCTCGCCGAAATTCCCGGCACCGACAAGAAAGATGAAGTCGTGATGCTGGGAGCCCATCTCGATTCATGGCACGCGGGCACGGGCGCAACTGATAACGGCGCCGGCACGATTGTCATGATGGAAGCGATGCGCATCTTGAAAGCGCTCGACATTAAGCCGCGGCGCACGATTCGCATCGGCTTGTGGAGCGGCGAAGAAGAAGGACTATTGGGATCGCAAGGGTACGTTCAACAGCACTTCGGATCGCGTCCGCCGATGGACGATCCCTTGATGAAAGGGATGCCTACGCTGTTGCGCCGCGATGCCGGCGATGTGACGGTGAAACCGGAGCAGGCCAAAGTTTCTGGATATTTCAACATTGATAACGGTACGGGAAAAGTTCGCGGCATCTACTTACAGGAAAATGCCGCCGTCGAGCCCATCTTCGAAGCCTGGATGCGTCCGTTTAAAGACCTTGACATGACGACGATCACGATGCGCAACACCGGCGGCACCGATCATCAGTCGTTCGATGCGGTTGGCATTCCCGCCTTCCAGTTTATCCAGGACCCGATGGACTACGAAACCCGCACGCACCACTCGAACATGGACGTTTATGACAGGTTGCAACCGGAAGACCTGAAACAAATTTCCGTAATCGTAGCCGCCTTCGTTTATGACACGGCGATGCGCGACCAAATGCTCCCTCGCAAGCCGATCGAGAAGGGTTTGCCGAAGGAACCGGAGAAGAAGGATGAGTGATAGCGCGACGTCGGACGTCGGACCTCGGCAACCGCTTTCGATAGGGACTAACTAAGGTCCAGAGCCCGAGGTCTGACGTCCGAGGTCCGTTCCTACGCTGCCCGCCGTGATCGCGTCGCCGCCGCTTTCTTCGCCGCTTGGCTACGGGCTCTCTTGCCCCGGGCCGCTGCCGTAGTCTTCGCCTGCCGCGACAGTGATGCCCGCGATGCCGCCGAATGTCCTTCACGCTTCAACGCATCTTCCGTCGCTCTCGACCGTTTCGCCGAAACCTTATGCGGATTCTTCGCCGCCCGCATATCCTGCGCCGCTTTTTTCCGCGTTGCCGCTGAACCCTTCGCCGGCAACTTTACTCCCGCGCGCCGCGCCTTCGAGAGCCCAATGGCAATTGCCTGCTTAGTCGAGCGCGCTCCATGTTTGCCCTCCCGAATATGATCCATTTCTTCCTTAACAAATTCACCCGCCTGCGTGGATGGCGACTTTCCTTCGCGTGCATCTTCTTTGGCTCGTTCCATCGTCTCGCGCTCCGGCATGGCTCCTCCTCGATGATCTGAAGTTGCAGGCTTGAGTTTCGGTCGGATAGATCGCCGCGGCAATCGGAGAATCGCTGTACTGGGGCCGCAAGAATGGCTGTATTGTCGGCGCACGCCTTTGTCCCGGGGCGCCTAGCCTTTCTTCCGCTCCAACTCCGCCCACCTGGCATAGAGAATATCGACTGCGTCTTGCGCTTCTTCCAGTTCCGCGCTCGCCTTAAGCAGGCTGGGGCCATCGCTGGCGATCGCAGGATCTTCGATTTGCTCTCGCCGCTTTTGCAACAAAGTCTCCGCTTCGCTTACGCGCTGCTCTATGCTTTCGTATTCGCGGCCTTCCATATACGAAAGCTTTTTCTTCGCCGGCGACGTTTGTTCCAAGAGGACTGCTGGAACTGGAGCATTGCGATCGCTTCGCTGCTCCGGCTCCTTACTGCTCTTCTGCCAAAGGTCCCACTGCGAATAGTCGGCAAAACTCTCTCCGCTGCCACGGCCGTCGAGGCCCAGCACTACGGTCGACACTCGATCCAGAAGATAGCGATCATGCGTTACCAGCACCAGACAGCCGCGGAACTCCAACAGGCTCTCTTCCAATATTTCCAGCGTGGGGATGTCAAGATCGTTGGTCGGCTCATCCAGGAGCAGAACGTCAGCCGGCTGCAACATAAGTTGCGCAATCAACACTCGCGCCCGCTCGCCGCCAGATAGACGTTCCACCGGTTGGTTCAATTGCTCGCCGCTGAATAGAAACCTCGCCGCCCAAGAAGCTACGTGAATTGACCGGTCCTGATAAATCACGGAATCGCCTTCCGGAGCCAGCGCCCTCCGCAACGTCATATTCTCGTCGAGCTTGCGAGCCTGATCGAAGTAAACAATGCGCAACCAGTCAGCGCGGCGAATGGCTCCCTTCGTCGGCGTCAATTCTCCTCGCAGCAATCGCAAGAGAGTCGTCTTGCCGCTGCCATTCGGCCCTACCAATCCAACCCGCATTCCCGCCGTAATGACGAAATTCATCTTTTCAAACAGTGTCCGGCCTTCGATTTCATAGGCAACGCCCTCCAATTCCACAAGACGCTTGGTCTTGCGATCCGTCGCCGAGAAATCGATTTGCGCAGTGGCGCGCCTGGTCCGGTCATTCACGTCTGCAAGCTCGCCCATCAACTCAGACGCTTTGTCGATTCTTGCTTTCGACTTCCTGGTACGGGCCTTCGCGCCGCGCCGCAGCCACGCAATTTCCCGATGCACGAGATTTTCCAAAGCTACCTGGTGCTTCTCTTGCGCATGCAGAAATGCTTCTTTTTTCTCCAGGAACGAACTGTAGTTTCCCCGCACGCGCAGCAGTCCATCGGGATATTCGCGGCTGAGCTCGGCGGTTTCGGTCGCCACATTCTCCAGGAAGTAACGGTCATGGCTGATGACCACGCAGGCAAATGCAGCCTGCCTCAGCAGGTCTTCCAACCATTCAATTCCCGCCAGGTCCAGATGATTGGTCGGTTCGTCGAGCAGTAAAACGTCTGGCGCCCGTACGACAGCCTCAACAATGGCCAGCCGCTTCTGCCACCCGCCTGAAAGCGCGGTCGCTTCTATTTCCAGATTTTCAAAGCCCGCGCGGCCGAGTATTCCGGCAAAACGAGCATCGCCTTCGGGTTCCTCTATCGAAGATCCCTGCACTGCACGCTTCACGACTGATCGCACCATATCGCCGGCCCGGAACTTCGACTCCTGCTCGACATAGCTCAGACGAAGCCGCTGCTGCGCAGTAACATTTCCACTGTCGGAAGTCTCCAGACCCGCCAGAATCCGCAGCAGCGTGGACTTCCCTGACCCGTTCGGTCCGATCAGGCCAATGCGGCTGCCCTCAAAAATAGTGAACGAGACATTCTGAAAGAGCGGTTTGGCCCCGAAAGATTTCGAAATTTCCTGTGCGTTCAGAATCGGTGGCAATGATGAATAGCTCCTGAGACCTTTATCGAGATTATCAGCAATGCCGAAGTCATTGTTTAACTACGAAGTTTTTCGTTGACACTACGAACACCTTCGTAGTACAGTTCCATCCATGAAGTTATCGCCCCAGAAACCTACCACGTCCGAACTGGAGATTTTGCGTGTGCTCTGGACTCGCGGCCCCTCCACGGTCCGCGAAGTACACGATTCATTGAAGGAAACGAAGACCCTGGGATACACCACGGTCCTGAAGCTTCTGCAAATAATGACTGCAAAAGGCATCGTTCGGCGAAACGAAACCGAGCGTGCGCACGTCTATCAAGCGGGCGTCCCAGCCGCGCAGACCAAACGGCAACTTGCGGGCGACATGCTCCAACGGGTGTTCGAGGGATCGGCCAGCGATTTGATGATGCACGCCCTCGCCGGCAAACGCACTTCGCGCGAAGAAATCGAAGAACTCCGCCGCTTGCTCGACGAATACGAAAGGAACCGCCGATGACCACTCTCGCTGATTGGCTTTCTCCGCAAACCATGCACGCCCTGGGCTGGACTTTATTGCACTTTTTGTGGCAGGGAGCGGCGCTTGCCGCGCTGGCTGCCGCGGCGATGGCTGCCAGCCGCAACGCTTCTGCGCGTTACTTCATCGGAGTGAGCGGGCTAGTTCTGATGTTGGCCACTCCGGTCGCCACGTTCTTTGTGGAGATCGCTGCCGCACATCCACCATCGGCGCAGCCAGCAGCATATGTTGCGTCTGGCATTTCCGCCGCCAAGATACCTCTGTTTCTTGCATCTCCATTCTCGCCCGCATCGCCGGACGCGTTGCGTTGGCTGGTCGGAGCATGGCTTATCGGAGTCGTCGCGCTCAGTCTCCGTTCCGCCGGCGGCTTTCTGTTGATCGCACGCGAACGCCGCAAGCGTTTTATCGCCGTGCCCGACTCCGTGCTTGAAGTCTGTATCACTGTCCAGGAGCGCCTTGGCATCACCCGCGCCATTCGTTATTGCCAGTGCCGGAGCCTTCAGTCTCCCGCGGTTCTCGGATGGTTTCGTCCGATCGTCATGCTGCCGATGTGTGCGCTTACGGGACTCTCTTCCGAGCAACTGGAATCCGTGATCGCTCATGAACTCGCTCACATCAAGCGCCTAGATTCCTTTGTGAATGTGTTTCAGATCTGCGTCGAGACGCTGCTCTTCTATCATCCCGCCATCTGGTGGCTGAATCGGCGCATCCGCAACGAGCGCGAGCATTGCTGCGATGACATCGCGGTAGCCGTCTGTGGCCGTCCTCTTGAATACGCCCGCGCGCTCACATTAATGGAACAGTGGCGCAGCGCTCCGGGGCTGGCGATGGCGGTTACAGGCGGAAGTTTATCCGCCCGCATTACCCGGTTGCTTGGCCTGAAATCGGCAGGCAGCAACATGCGCGGCGCTGGGATCACGGCTAGTGTCTTATGCCTGACAACCGCTTTGCTCGCCGGAAATGCGCTTCTCGGTGTAGCTCATCCGGTCGCCAGCGTTCATGCGGCGATTCGCTCCGCTGTGCCGCGAGTTGCCTCCCTGGTTCAGGCAGCGGCCGCAAGCACACCCTCAAAGAAACCATCACCCGCACAGAATGCCGAGAAGATGGCGCCGCCGTCTTCTGCGTCGTCTTACATTGACGGGCTCAAGTCCGTCGGCCTGACGGATCTCACGGCCGATCAACTCATCGCGTTGAAGGTTCAGGATGTGACGCCCGAATACATTCGCGGACTGAATGAACAAGGCCTGCATCCCGGCGCTGACAAAATCATCGCCATGCGCGTGCAGGGAGTGACTCCGGAATATGTCCGTGGCCTGAAAGATGTTGGCCTAAATCCCGACGTGGATCGGCTCATCTCTCTGAAAGTCCAGGACGTAACTCCGGAATACGTTCGCGATCTCAAGGCAGCCGGCGTCAATGCCGACGCGGAAAAGATCATCTCGATGAAAGTTCAGGATGTCGCCCCGGAATATGTGCGGGACATACACGCTCTCGGCCTCAATCCCAGTCCCGACCAGATCATTTCCATGAGGGTGCAGGATGTAACGCCGCAGTACATCAAGGCGTTGCAGGCAGCAGGGTTCAAGGTGAGCGTAAACGAGATCATCAGCGCCAGAGTTCAGGACCTCACGCCGGAGTTTATTGAAACAGCCCGCAAGCATGGTTTCCAGAATTTGACGTTGGAAAAACTGCTTGAGCTAAAGCGGCTGGGCGTTCTGGAAGCTCCGGCAGATATTTAAACAAGATTCTAACCGGCAGCGCGTGCCGAACCAACGTCGTAGCCAACGCCGTACCCAGGAGAAGAGATCATGCGGATGCGTTATAGCTTAGCTTTCATTGTGATTGGATTCTGCGCGATCTTCGGAGCCATCTCGAACCGCGCTGCCGAATCGCACAGCGGCGACTGGACCATCCACAAGTCGGACGATCCCGGTAAAATCGAGTTTGCGCTGATCGAGCACCGTCATGGCGGCTCCTCGGATCATTCCTCGGATTGGCCGGCCAGCTCTTTCGCAGACGTCGATTTCTCCAAACCAGGACGTCAGGATGTGCACTTCACCGTCGCACGCGACGCCGGCAAGATCGAATGCGAGGGCTACCTCAACAATGGTGAAGGCGCGGGCATCTTTCACTTCCAGCCCGATTCCAAATACCCGCGCGAGATGCAAGCGCTTGGCTTTTCCGTTGATGACGACAAGCAATTCACTATGGCAGTCATGGATGTGAGTTTGGACTTTGCTCAACAAATGAAGAAGGAACACGTCGAGGGTCTCGACGCCGACAAACTGATCGCATTCCGCATCTTCGGCGTCACCGCCGAATTCATCGAGCAACTGCGGGCCGAAGGCCTCAAGATATCCGATTCCGACAAGCTCGTCGCATTCCGCATCCACGGCGTCAGCCCAGAAATGGTACGCGCGCTTCATCAGGAGGGTTACTCGCCCAGCGAAGACACCCTCATTGCGATGCGCATTCATGGCGCGACGCCTGAGTGGATCGCGGATCTCAAGAAGCGCGGCTACGATCACATCGACCTTGATCAGTTGATCGCCTTCCGTATTCATGGCGTTTCGCCCGAGTTCATTGAGAAACTTCAGAGTCTCGGCTATTCGCATCCCGACCCTGATGAACTGGTCGCGATGCGGATTCACGGCGTCACTCCGGACTTTATCGCCGCCATGCGCGACCGCGGCATGCAGAATCTCTCTATCGATCAGCTTGTAAGCATGCGCATTCACGGGATTGATTAGAAACCGCATCCCGGGAAACACGATAAAGATCGCCTGTTATTCCGAATCGGGCTGGAAAGCCCGATGAGAGCCTGCCCTGAGCTGAGTCGAAGGGAATCTGCTCATCAAACTCCGAACCGCTCTGCCGCGCGAATTCTCGCCTTCGCGGCTTCTTCTTCCCGATTTTTAGTTGGCGCACTCGTCTCCAGCGAATGGAGCAGTCGTGCCGAGACAGCGGCGATTTCGTCTATGGCGGCAAGAAACGCTTCCTCATTGGCTTTCGACGGTTTGTTGAAGCCGGTGATTTTTCTTACGAACTGGATCGAGGCGGCACGGACTTCATCGTCCGTGACCGGCGGATCGAAATTAAAGAGCGTCTTGATATTTCTACACATGAACAATGACCTCAAATCTCAGAGTAACAAATGGTCACGCTTCCATGTTTCCACAGTGCTCTCTGTGGTTAAGATCTTTCGGAAAATACTAATCCGCGGCCCGACCCGACGGCCGAAAGGCTTTCTGGATAAGCGTATAACGCGCCGCGCCGATGATTCCACAGTCGTCATTGAGAACAATCTTGACCGGCATATCCTTCAGTAATTCTCCCATGCGGCCCTTATCCAGAAACGATTCCATAAACAGCGAAGGCTTCATTTTAGAAACCACCTTCGCCGCGATAATGCCGCCGATGAAAATCCCGCCGGTGGACATGTAATTCAAAGCGCAGTTTCCCGTGTGCGCGCCGAACACGCTGACGAAAATCGACAACGTCTGATCGCAGATTGCGGCCTTGCCATCCAACCCGATTTGCGAGATCAAAGCCGGCTGATCCTTGGCGGCTTTCATTTGCTCTCGTAGCCACTCTGGTTCCTCAACCTTGCCCGCATCGCGCAGAAACTCATAAATGTTTTTGATCCCCGGTCCGGACAAAATTCGTTCGCAACTGATTCGGCCGTGCTTCTTCTGTAGATAAGCCAGCAGTTCCACTTCTGAATCATTCCGTGGCGCGAAGTCGGCGTGCCCACCTTCGCAGGCAAATGGGTGATGGCGAAAGCCGTCCCAGTAAAGTCCTGCAACTCCGAGTCCGGTGCGCGCCGAGATGACAGCGCGATTTCCTTCCGCATCTTCCGCGCCTTCACTCAACGAAATAAAATCTTTGGATTCGAGCGCGTCAATTCCATAGGCGTATGCTTCCAGGTCGTTGAGCAATCCTACCGAGCTGAGTTTCAACAGCTTCGCCAATTCGCCCGCATCGATTATCCAGGGCAAATTGGAAATTTTGCAGCGGCCACTCCGAACCGGCCCCGCCACTCCCAAGCATGCACTGTGAACGGGAATTCCTTCCCTGCGTATGAACTCAACCAGAACCGGAATGAGGCTGGCGTGTTCCTGGCTGTTGTAGGTTTTCTCGACCACACATTGCAGCCGGTTGCCTTCGGTTTCAAAAGCGGCCAGCCGGGTACGAGTCGCGCCGATGTCGCCGGCAAGAATCATGGCTCGATGTTCCTCCATTGACGTTCATCGATTTGCAGCAACTGATCGGCCTCCGCTGGCCCCCAGCTTCCCGAAGCATAGTTGGGAAATTTGCGCGGAGGCAGCGCTCGCCATACATCCAGCATAGGATCTACCACGCTCCATCCGGCTTCTACCATGTCGGCGCGCTGGAACAAGGTCGCATCGCCCATCATGCAGTCATACAGCAAAACTTCGTAGCCGGTATTGGCGTCCGCGCCAAAATATTTGGAATACTCAAAACTCATGTCCACCGATCCAACTCGCAGCACCGGGCCAGGGATCTTCGCGCCAAAGCTCAGCGAGATTCCTTCCACCGGCTGAATCTGTATGACCAGAGTATTGGTGTGCAGCGTGTGAAACGGCGCGTTGCGGAATAATTCAAACGGCATACGCTTGAACTGAATCGCAATCTCCGTGTGCCGCCGGGCCAGGCGCTTGCCCGTGCGTAAATAGAATGGCACACCCGCCCAGCGCCAATTATCAATGTTGACCTTCAACGCCACGAAGGTCTCGGTCCGCGATTCCGGCGCAACTCCCGGTTCTGAACGATAGCTCGGCACTTTCTCGCCGCCCACCGTACCGGCGCCATATTGTCCGCGCACGCTGCGCTGCAACACATCTTCGGAATCCAGCGGTTGAATCGAGCGCAAGAGCTTGGCCTGCTCATTGCGTACCGCATCAGCCTGAAACGACACCGGCGATTCCATCGCCGTGAGGCTCAACAGTTGCATGACGTGATTGGGTACCATGTCGCGCAGCGTTCCCGCGGTATCGAAGTATCCGCCGCGCCGCTCCACGCCTACCGTTTCGGCATTGGTGATCTGCACATGGTCGATGTAGCGCCGGTTCCAGATGGGCTCGAAAATGGCGTTGTCGAAGCGGAACACCATGATGTTCTGTACCGTCTCTTTGCCCAGGTAGTGATCGATGCGGTAAATCTGGCTCTCCGGCAGCACGCTCTTGATATCACGATTCAACGCTCTCGCCGAATCCAGATCATGCCCAAATGGCTTTTCGATGACCACCCGACGCCAGCGACCGTTGTCCTGCGCCGACAGTCCGGCTCTTCCTAACTGGCCAACAATTTGGGCAAAGAATTTCGGCGCGGTCGCCAGATAAAAAAGATAATTGCCTTCAGTATGTTGCTCGGCGTCCACCGCGTTGAGCCGTTCGCGCAATTTCGCAAATGTGTCTGGATCGCCAAAGTCGCCGCGTTCGTAAAATAGCCGCTGCCGGAACCACTCCAGGTCAGCTTTGTCGCTCTCCGCGGCAGGCAGGAATTCGCCCACCTGCGCGCGAAATGCATCGACACTCAAATCATCGACGGCAACTCCGACGAGCGCAAAATTATCCGGCAGCAGTTTCGCTTTTACCAGGTTGAAGAGCGCGGGGATCAACTTGCGTTTGGTGAGGTCGCCGCTGGCGCCAAACAGGACAAACACGCACGGCCCCGCCGCCTTGCCTGCATACTCCAATTCGCTTTCCGGATTGGCCGCAATCGTCGTCGCCATAAATCTCCCCGGGATTGCATCGGCTGGAATTTCGCCGGCTTGAGCACTGTGAAGAAGCTCCTGCCGCCCGCTTCCGCACCCCCAGATACCGCAATGCCAATTGGCCAACATTTTAGGCGAAGAACGGCGGTTTTCATAATGCTCGAATATGGTCTAATCCGCTGGCATGGGACAATACGTAGTTGCTTCATGACAATCAGAATTTAGGAGAAGCCTTCCCCTCATGCCCAACGGATCGCAGTCGCCATTCTTCCGAAAACTTGGCCACCGGAATAGATTCGTCACCGCTCCTTTGGCTGCAGTCATCGGCCTGAGTTCATTGCTGACTGGTCAAGAGCTGCTGAAGGCTCCCGGCACCGAAATATTTACTCTAAGTCCCAAAGCCGGCTTTTTTACGGAACCCGCGATTGCCGTCAATCCGCAGAATCCTCAGCAGGTGGTCGCTGTATTTCAGGACAACGTGCACGCATCTTATTCTCAGGATGCCGGCCGCAGTTGGCATCCGGCAGAAGGAGTTGATCCGCCGAATTACAAAGTTTCGGGCGATGTGTCCACTACGTACGACAGTCAGGGCCACGCATTTGTCTGCTACATCGCATTCGACAAATTGGGAAGTTTCAATTACTGGGCGCGGGGCGCTTCGCGTAACGGCGTATTTGTCCGGCGTTCGCTCGATGGCGGCAAGACGTGGGAGGCAAAGCACGTTCCAGTCGCTGAACAGCCTACCGCGCCGGGAATTCCATTTGAAGACAAGCCCTGGATCGTCTCCGACACAAGCAAGAGCCGCTACGCGGGAAACCTCTATGTCGGCTGGACTCGATGGACGCTGACCAATTCACAAATCGTATTGTCGCGCTCCACCGATGACGGGCAAACATGGTCTCCCGCTGTCGAGATTGACCGCCATCCCGGCCTGCCGCGCGATGACAACGGCGCTGCCGAAGGATTCGCCGGCGCCGTCGGGCCGGACGGACGCATGTACGCGGTCTGGAGCCAGGACGACGATCTCATGCTCACCACTTCCCGCGATGCCGGCAAGACATTTTCACGCCCACGCTCCATTGTCCACACGGCGCCCATCATGTTCGCTATCCAAACGCTGGAACGGGCCAACGGCTTTCCGCAGATTGCCATCGATCCGCAAGGCCGCAGACTCTATGTGACGTGGAGCGACTATCGTAACGGCGACCTTGATGTTTTCTGTTCGACCTCCACCGATGGCGGAAAAAAATGGAGTGCGCCGGTACGAGTGAATAACGATCCCGTTCACAATGGTGCGGAGCAATTTTTTCAGTGGCTCGCGGTCGATCCAATTGACGGCTCAGCGAACGTAGTTTTTTACGACCGCCGAGGAGATCCGCAGAACGTAAAGCAGACCGTTACTCTTGCGCGCTCAACCGACGGCGGACAAAGCTTTCAAAATTTCGCGTGGACGACCGAGCCCTTTGAGGCGGGTGAAGTTTTCTTCGGCGACTACTCCGGAGTCGCCGCATCCGGCGGCCGTGTGTACGGGGTCTGGACCGAGAAACCAGTGGGCGTTCCTGATGTCGAAAAAAAGTCGGAGAACAAATCCGATGCTGCTAAAGATAAAGACGATAAAGAGAGAGACAATAAAGAGAAAGACCAGCCCAGGCCGCGTGGCACGGTAGTAAAGCTTGGGGTCGCGGACTTCAATACGGTCCGGTAAAACCTCGCCATAAAGTTCGACTGCCGGCTCCCGTCCGATTCCGTGTTCGGTAAACCGAAGAATAAAGATTCTTTTGTTCGCTTCTGGCCCTTCAGGCGTATACTCCCCCGTTATCCTAGGGTCCGAACAAGCGAAAAACTCATTCGGGAGACAGCCGGTAATGCCGAGCACGCCCGTGGTTTTGTTGCACGATGCAGCGGTGGACGAGTACATGGTCACAGTACTCCTCACCGTGATGCCAAACATCGAGCTTCGCGGCATCGTTATCGTCAACGCGGACTGCATCGCGGAACCGGCCATGGACGCGGCTTCCCAGCTGCAACAGTTTCTTGGCCGCGAAGATATTCCGCTCGCCCTATGAATTATCCAGTTTATTGCCGTGCGTAGTGCCGAACTCGGTGGGACCGAAGACGGTGGGCCGAACACTTCAGTGCATAAAAGGAACGAACGCACCTTCACACATTTAAGGAGAAAACGGAATGCCTATCCTGGCCAGGTTTTCCAGACGCGCTGCTGTACTGCTTTCCCTGCTGAGCATGGTAACCATCGCAACCGCCCAACATCCTCACGGTGGAACCGTTCCCAACGACGCCGGCACACCGGCCACCGAAGCGCACCCTGCCGCCATGATGATGAACCGCGCCGTGAGCCAAAGTCCGGCTTACTACGCTTTCCGCAATGCGACCACGGATCCTCCGCCCAACCCAACCACTCCGGTTTTTCAGTTGAGTCACGACTATCCCAAAGTGGCTCCGCCGGCAACCTGCACCGACTGCCCGTGGCTAAAAGTGAAAGTTAATTTCGATCCCGCTTTTCCCCCAACAATAAATTCGCAGAGTTGGCACAGCGGTCATTGGGACGAATACATCAAGGCCATCATCGACTACGTGAAGGAAGGCCAGGACCCCAACCTCGACAACAAAGTCGGTTTCCAGGTTAAGGTCAACGGTAAAACCCGCTGGTACAACGTGCCTTGGATGGCCTATGACCCATCGGTGGGCCGCGAATATGTCCACGGCACGACCAACGAGCGGAGGACGTACCTGAACGACTTGATCAATGGCGTCAACGAACCCACGCGGGGCGTGAACTCGATCGCGGGAGAGTCGCAGGATTGCACGAAGAAATGGCCGCACGGTTTTGAAAGCTGGTCCGTGGGCTTTTATAACGAGTATGGCGGCTATGCCATGGGAAAAGCTTATCCGCCCACGGGCGTCCCTCAAGTTGTGGATTGGATGGGCAGCGCCATGCCTGCCGGTCTCCCGTTTCCCACCGGTACCGTCGTCGTAAAAATTCTCACCACCAGCGCTCCTCCGGAGTGCGTTCCCTTCCTCAAAGGTTCGCCCGAGTGGCAGGTGGACCGGCATAAGATCGATCCCAAGACGAAAGAATATCTGTGCTCACGCGAAGTGCAGCTTTCGCGCGTGGTGCAGGTCGACGTAGCCGTGGTCGATCCCAATTCGCCCACGCGCTGGGTCTATGGGACCTACGTTTATGACGGCGACCTGCCTGGTAACGCCTTCTGGGATCATCTCGCCCCGCTGGGAATCCAGTTCGGTTCCGACCCGTGGACCTTCCCCGCTGTGCCCCCTGCTTCCAGCATCGGCGTGCAACAAACCGTGCTGAATCCGGATGTGAAAACGTATCAGCACTACGGTTGCGAAAAGCGGCTGGCGGGTCCCGTGGATAATGCAGCATCCTCTTGCACGTCCTGCCACGCCAGCGGATATGCCGCGCCGCACGGCGTGCCATCGACCATGGGACTTAACGTGCCGCCGTCGTTCGGCTTTGACGGCATGTGTACGCAGTTTTCGATGGAGAATGCCGTCTACTTCCAGAACCAGCAGGCGCCACAGCGCTTCCCTGGAGGTCTCTATCCGGATGCCATCTCTCTCGATACTTCGTTGCAATTAGCGGTGGCCTTCAACCAATACGGCATCTTCAACACGCAACACGCGCCGAACGCCTGTCACAACCCGAAACCTATGAGCGGGTCGACGGACTAAAGGTTCGGAGCGTGGCTCTTGATTCGTATCAGGGCATCGCTTCAGCGATGCCGAAAGTGCAAGTGTTTCAATCGCCCCTTTAGGGGCTGCTGTCGTCAACTATTGTTTCGCTTGTTACAAGGAGAGATCAACCATGACGATGACACGCCGCGAATTTGTCGCCGGCACAACTATGGCCGCAGCCGCAGCCGCGTTGCCGCGCGGGATCACCGCTGAAAACCAGCCTCCCCCGTCCGATGTTTGGTATCTCGAGACGCAATGGAAAGATGCCGAATGGGATGGCCACAAGATGCGGCTGCGCTGCTACAACGGCCAGATTCCCGGCCCCATGCGCATTGTCCAGCCCGGCGACGTGCTGAAGATTCAATTAAAGAACTCGCTCACTCACTATGATTCCACAGGCTGGGATGGCAATCCCGATGTCCCGCACATGCTCAACACCACCAACCTGCACCTGCACGGATTGAATATCATTCCCCATTTGTTTCAGCCCGTCGGCACGTCCGACCCGGAAGCGCCCATGATTGCAATTGAGCCCGGCTCTTCCTATTCCTATGAATTCCTGATTCCCAAGGATCAACCGCCCGGTCTCTATTGGTACCACCCGCATCATCACGGATCGACCGCCGTGCAAGTCGTGACTGGAATGGCGGGCGGGATTATCGTTCGCGGCGCCATTGACGAAGTACCCGAGATTAAAGCTGCGCGCGACATTCCATTAATTGTTCAGGACATCGGTCTGTTTCCCAGCGAAGACAATCCCGACATCTGGACCTACGAGCCCAGGCAGAATTCCATTTGGCAAACCTTCGGCGGCTACGTGACGATCAATGGCAAGAAAACCAGTCTCCGGGGTGGCTTCACCACCGGCGATTACAAGCTGCGCTACTTTCTGCTGAACGGCAAGCCCTTTTTCAAAGAAGAGCATCGCTATTGCGAACAGCTGCTCAGTTCCACCCACGACGCACCGGCCAGCACCTGCTCGTCGCAAGATCCCATCGCCACGCAGCTCACGCCGCCACAGTTTGAACTCGCACCCGGCGAAATCGTCCGCTTCCGCATGCTCAACGGAAATTCCGACAACATGATGCCGATCATCGTGGAAGGCCACGACATGTACCTGCTCGCCATCGACGGCAACAATTTCGAGGCGCCGCGCTTCATGCAGATGCAGCACTCCGACGGAACCGAACCGCAAGTGCTGCTCGCTCCAGCCAACCGCGCCGAATTCCTGATCAAAGCGGTGAGTACGCCTGGCACCTATCGCATCATTCAACTCGCGCAGGACCAACAGTTCCTCACCAGCGCGAAGAAAGTTATCGCGGAAATCGTGGTCAAGGGTCCGGCCAAGAACATGAAGCTGCCTACGCGCCTTCCTTTCCCCTCGCGCAACTTGCCCTTAATCCAGCCCAGCGAGATCAAGAGAACGCGATTGTTCGTCTTCAGCAGCGCGTTCCCGGGTGTACAAAACCCAATAGTTGGCATCGACTTCATGATCAATGACGAGCTTTATGGCGAATTTGACATCACCGAGAATCCTGAACTGAATACCTGCGAGGAATGGCATATTCAGGTTCCCAACTCGCAGCATGGCGGAACCGAACGCCATCCCTTTCACATTCACGTAAATTCTTTCGAAGTGATCTCGGTGGGCGGAGTACCGCTGCCCCCAGCGACGATTCAGGACGTGATCTGGGTGCCACAAAACACCGAAGCCGTGATCCGCATGCGCTTCAAGCAGTGGAAAGGCAAGTCCGTCTATCACTGCCACATTTTGCCGCATGAAGATACAGGGATGATGCAGAACTTCTTGATTCGCCAAGCTGAACTACTAACCACTAGTTGAGCTTTTGAACCGGCGTCAAGCCCGGTGAGAGCCCGCCATGCCGTGTTTCAGCCTTCCGCTGCGCCGGAATTCACGGCGACCGCCCTTGTTTGCATCCAATAAAAGTACTCTGAAAGCGTGTTGGTGTTACTGCGTACCTATACGCCTGTGATCCCGGAACACCGGCTTAGAATGCAACTGGCGATGAGAATGCAAAGACTTCGACCAATCGTGCGCGCTTACGCGATATCCATCGGCATGTGGTGCGGTCTTTCTCTGCTCACCGGGTGGAACTACCGGATCTTTGATCGTGCCCTTAACATCAACTCGACTCTATTTGACATGCTGCTTCTGGCCGAATCGCGCGGCTTTGCTTTTGCCATCCTCACGCCGCCGATCTTCTATCTTGCCCGCCGCTACATCGGCATCGGAAGAAATCGACTTCGCTACGTATTGCTTTACGGTATCGGTGTCGCGCCGTTCATGCTGCTGGACGCATGCATTCGCTGGGCCGTTCTTCCACCCTGGGATACTGTGCTGCAGAAATATGTTCCTCGTTCCGCAGAGGGACCGCTCGCAATTATTCAGCAGACATTCGCCGATCAAATCACGATGTATATCGCCATCGTGGTCGCCGCTCACGCCTATCAGTACTTCGAGAAAGTTCGCAAGCAGGATTTAGAAAAGTACGAATTTCAGCGGGCTCTTGCCGCGAGCGAGCTTCAGGCGCTCAAGATGCAGCTTCATCCTCATTTTCTCTTCAACACACTGCACGGTATTTCCACCCTGATCGATACGAATCAGTCCAGCGCCAAGGCCATGGTGGTAAAGCTCTCCACTCTTTTGCGGCGAACCCTGGAGCACAGCGGTTCCGACCTGATTCCGCTGAACGAAGAACTTACCTTCGTTCGGGAATATCTCGACCTGGAAAAAATGCGGCTGGGATCTCGCCTCGCTGTTTTCTGGACCATCGATGCCGACACGCTACAAACTCTGGTTCCTCAACTTATCCTGCAACCCCTGGTGGAAAACGCGGTGCGCCACGGAATTGCCTGCTCGCGGGACGGCGGCCGGGTTGAAATTACGTCGCGAAAACGCGGGGCCGCCCTGGAACTTTGCATTCGTAACAGTGTTGGCGGCAAGCGCACCGCAGGCATCGGTGTCGGCTTAAAAAACACAGACGCTCGCCTCCGATACTTATATTCCGATGAGGCGAGTTTTTCTTTTGTCGAAACCACAGACCACTCGGCGGTCGCAACCATCATCTTACCTGCATTAGGCTCCGGACTGGATTCGTCCGCCAAGCTCTTTCCGCAAGACCGGACGGGAATCGACGAGCAAAACCATGCGCGTACTGGTCGTGGATGACGAACCTCTGGCCCAAACCGCCTTGGCCAATATCTTGACGGCTAGAAACGACGTCGAACACTTCGACACGGCCGGCGATGCCATCGAAGCTATCGAGAAACTCGCCACCGATCCCTACGATGTTCTTCTTCTCGACATCAACATGCCGGAAATGTCAGGCACCGAACTCGTCGATCAGCTCCGGCTGCAAGGCGGCTCCTTGCCCTCAGTGGTCTTTGTGACCGCGCATGATGAGCATGCCATCGCAGCCTTCGAGAGACACGCCGTGGACTATGTACTCAAGCCTTTTTCCAGCGAGCGGATTGGAGAAGCTCTGGGCCGCGCCGCGCGTATGGCTGAAGGCGAGCGCGCCGCGAAGCTGATCGAGGCGTTGCCTCAGTTGCAGAAGTTGTCTCGTCCGCAGTATGCCACGCAACACTCCCCGCAATATTCTAAGATCGCGATCAAAGCCAAAGGCCGGATTCTTTTTATCAATCCCGGCGACGTCCTTGCGGTTCAGGCGGAGGGCAACTACGTGTTGCTCCAGCGCGACTCCGGCTCCTACCTGCTGCGCGAATCCATTTCCGTTATGGCGGACAAGCTCAAGCCGTATGGATTCATTCGTATTCATCGCTCCGTCCTCGTGAACGCTTCGTTCGTGGAAGAAATCAGGCCGTACTCTACGGGGGAATATGGACTTCGCGTGAAAGGCGGCAAGGAATACACTGTTACGCGAACGTACAAGAAGAATCTCAAATCACTCGCCGAATTCTGGATCGGCACCGACACATTTCTGCCTGACTAAATTTCGTATCAAGAGCGCCGATGCATTCACGCTACGGATTATCGGCCAACTGGCAATTATTGCCAAACGTATACGAGTGCAGCGTAAATCCCGAGCCTTCCGGCTGCATCGCCACCAGATGCGCTCCAATCGCAGGACTGCGCACCAGGTAATACATTCGCGCCTCCGCAACGTCCACATACGCGCCCTTGACGTCAAATTTCACGTCGGTCCCGGCGCTTTCCTTGGGCAGCGGACTCCCGTCCTGAAAAAGATTGACGCGCACATTTTTCTCATGACCGGGGCTCAGCACGGCATAGAGCGATCGCGCATGATAGCGCAGTTCGGTTCCTGCGCCGTGACCTTCTGCTATCACCCCGTCGCGCTCCACGCGCCAGCGGCCCACCAGCATCACACCTCCGTCAGGAGGCGAATGCGGCGGCAGAAAATCGGCAACATCGCCCGTCTGATGGCCGCCCATGTCTTCCACCGCGCTGCGATCATATATTTCGCCGACAAATGTTTCCTGCGTCGTGCCTCCGCACTCTGGCTTAAAAGTATTCTCGTCAGGATCGAGATCGATCTTCATCACTTCCGGATGCTCAACCGCCAACAACTCGCGCAGCTTCGTTTCCATCACGAGGTTGTTGCCCTCGCCGAATACCTGCATGACAATCTGGCCCTTCGTATCTATCAAATAGCGATTAGGCCAGCCTTGAGATTCATACGCCTTCCACGTCGTGCCATTTTGGTCGGCCATAACCGGCCACGGTAAGCGGAACCGCTGCGCCGCCGCGCGAACGTTTTTCACATCGAACCCAATGTTGAATTCGCCGTAGTGGACGCCGATGACATCGAAGCCGTACGTATGGTATTTGCCGTACCAGCGCTTGATCACGCCGAAATCGCGGATGCAGTTGATGCAGGTATATTCCCAGAAATCAACGAGCAGGACATGGCCCCGGTAATCGGCGACGTGGTGCGGCACGGGCGCGCCCTGATCCAGCCACACTGCGCCTGCACCGAAGTCCGGTGCCAGACGTACTTTCTCATTCACCTGCCCCAACGCTGGAATTGCCGTACACATCGCTAGCAGCCCCGCGCATAAGGCGCGGGCAGCAATTGTCAGCTTTAAATTCCTGTTTAAGTTCACGAGCCATTCTCTCATTTTCATTCAGACGCACTATAACAAACTCCACTCCTGATAAGTTCTTTGAACTGTTTGAAGACATGTGGCCGCCGGCAATCTTCTCTGCGACGCGAAGGCGGCCTCATGCGAGGCCGCCTCCCGGTTGTTTTAACTTTGCTGGCCGCTAGAAGACGAACTTCGCCTGCAACTGAATGATGCGCGGCGAAGAATCAGCTCCCAGCCCCGATCCGAAAATGCTGGTGGGGCTTCCCACGGTCTGCAAAATTTGACCGAAATTCGCTGAGTTATCCAGGTTCATCACCGGGAAGCCGAAATTCGGATGATTAAACAGGTTGAAGAAGCGCGCGCCCACGGAAAAGTGCGCACTCTCCCACTTGGGCATTCCGAAGGATTTCTCAACCGAAAAATCGGTATTGAAATAGTTCGGGCCGCGATACTGGTTGCGCCGCTGCTGTCCGAAGTTGTCGGTGGGGTCGGCAAAGTTCGATGCCAGCAGACAAGGACTTGCGGCCAATCCGGTTGATGTGACGTTCGCCGCTGACGCGCCGCACGAACTCGTCGCCGGCCCAACCACATCCGCGAACACATATTGGGTGCCGCCTCCGTAGTTGTTCTGCTGCAATGCTGAGGTCAGGTTCGAGCTATAGACAGTGAAGGGCAGTCCTGTGTGGGTAATGATCGTGCCCGAGAACGTCCAGCCCTTCATCAACGCGTTCGGTCCCGCGCTGGTCAAGTGGCGGAAAGCATCGCCCCACACATAATTCATGAGGAAACTGTGCCGAATGTCGTAGTCCGAGTTTCCGTAATTGTATTTGGCGATGTTCTGCGGATCCTGCGGAAAGACTACATCGGCATAGAGTCCCGTCGTGTTCAGCCCAAACGGCGACAGAGAATTATTGGAGATGTCATCCAGCGCATGGCTCCACGTATAGCTGCTTTGGAACTGAAAGCCTCCGCGGAAGTTATGGTTCAGGGTCACCGTCAGCCCGTTGTAGTTGGAGTTCGCCACGTTTTGCACTTGCGTGACCTCTCCGAATCTTCCGTCCGGAATCGTAGTCGGAAGATCGGCGAAGGGGGTCGGATTGTAAGCGTTCAACGCGCCATTCGAGATTTCCTCGTGCGATCCATGATTCCCCACGTACATGGTGCTGAGTGTGGTATTCCATCCCAGCGCCTGCTGAACTTCCAGACTCCATTTGTAATACGTAGGAACTTTGATCGCGGTGGCGTTGGTGAAGTTGAACGCCGCGACCGGGCCTCCGCTGGCATAGTTCGCTTTGAAGCTCGCATCCGACGCCGTCGAAAGTTGATAGAGACTGCATGCCCCAGCGCACGCGCCTAAAGCCCCTGTTTGCCCGGGAGAAATATATCCGCTGAAGGTGGTGAATCCCGGGTCGAGCGGTGCGTTCTGCACGAAGCTATCGATGGCTCCGGTGGGCAATGCATCGGAAAAGATGCCAATGCCTCCGCGAATCACCGTTTTCTGCGATCCCCGCGGCGACCAGGCGAAGCCAATCTTTGGCTGCGCCACCCACGAAGTAACCGAAGGAAACGCCGTGTTCAGTCCGCTCTGAATCGCGTCTTTCACCGGCGCAGAAGTGTCGTTTGCAAAGGCTCCGGGCACCAGCCGTTGAAAACAGTTGTCCTGGCAAACCGGATTGGAAAGGTGATCCATTCGCAAGCTCAGCGTCAGCTTCAGGCTGTTGCTGACCCTTACGTCATCTGCCGCGTATAGGCCCAACTGGTAAAGAGCGATGGGAACGTCTTTGTTTGTGGGGAACGTCTGAGCGATCAGGTTCTGGCCGCCTGCACCGCCAGAGGCAAAGTCGCCCAGCGTAAAGTCAACAACGACGGGAGTGTTCTCAACGGTTGCGTTGAAATCGCTGATATCATCCCGGCGGAAGTTCACTCCCACTTTGAAGTTGTGCCGGCCGCGCACCCAACTGAAGTCGTCCACGAATTGATATTGCGTAATGTTGCGTCCTTGCGGAAAAAGAAAACCTAACCCATTTAACGCCGATAAACTTCCATCATTCAGTTCGATGGTGGCCGTCGAGGATGGCGTAATTGGCAGCGCCGCAACCGCTGCTTGTGGATTTTCCATGGCAAAACCCGCGCTGTACCAGAGCAGAGAAGCCTTGAAATCGTTGATCTTATCGGATCCAAACGTGTGCGTCTCACTCAACTGCGACTGCCACTGCGGCTGGTCGCTGATCGCGTTGAAGGCCGGGTTGATCGGATCCGTATAGCTGGCCTGCAGACCGTGCTCTTTCTCCACTCGAATGAACAGCTTGTCATTGTTGCCAAAATTCTCATCGTAGCGCCCCACGAAAAGCCGGTCGTGGGTATGCGCCTGTAGTCCCGCCTGAACCTTGACCGCGCACGGCGCCGTCGCAAACGCTGCAAATGCTGGGCTGGTTGATGGGGAAATATCGTCGCAACCCCCTCCAGTTGAGACATTATTGTTCGGATCAGCTCCCGCACCGAGCTGCTGCCCTCCCGCCTGCGAGACCCGGTTATAAAGTCCGAACATTGTCTGATAGAACGGCACCGACGCCGCCAGACCTGTAGTATTCAAGTTGTTAATCACCGCGCTCTGAAAAGCCGGAGTAGGAAGATTCACCGATGTCGGCGATGGAATCGCCAGGTTCAAACCTTCCACATCGAAAAAGAAAAACGCTTTGTCCTTTTTGATCGGACCGCCGATGGAACCGGCGAACTGGTTGGCATTCACAAACGGACGCGGCGTCCCACTCTGATTGCGAAAATAGTTGTTAGCGTCCAGGATATCTCCGTTCCACCAGTAGACTGCATTGCCATGAAATCCGTTGGTGCCCGACTTGGAAACAAAGTTGACATTGGCTCCTGCCAGCCCGCCATAAGAGCCGCTATAACCATTCGATACAACCGTGCTCTCCTGAACATCGTTCAAGCCCAGGCTCAGGTTGGTCGCACCGGTATTATTCACGTTGAAAAATGGATCATTATCGTTTGATCCGTCGAGCGTGAACAGGTTCGAGGTAGCCGGCAGTCCGTTCACCGAGAAGTTCCCTCCACCAAACATGGCTCCGCCTGCGGTATTCATCACGACGCCAGGAGATGTCATGGCGACTGCGGAAAGATCATTACCCGGGTTCGGGAGATTCTCCAGCGCCTGGGTGTTGAAATTCGCGGTGAGGTTCGCATCTTCCGTTTCAATTGCCGCCGCCTGCCCGGAAACTTCAACCGTCGTCTGCCCAGAGGAAAGCGCCAGTTGGAAATTGGTTGTAACGCTTGCTCCAAGATTTACGGCTGTGGCCTTTTCCACTTGCTGAAATCCTGGCGCTGCCACCTCGACCTTATAGTTTCCCGGTTGCAGGTAGGGAAACTTGAAATAGCCCGTCGAGTTAGTTTTGTTGGTGGCGGCAGCGCCCGTATCTGCGTTCTTGAGGGTCACCGTCGCATTGCTCACCACCGCTCCAGAGGGATCGGTCACGGTTCCCCCCAATTCTCCAGTGGTGGTTGTCTGCGCCCATATCTGCGTTACTCCCAGCATTACCGACAACACAAGTAGAATGCGAAACATTTTGTGCAGAAATTGTTTGTTCAGATTAATTGGATTCAATACGATTTCTTTCAGTATCGTTTTGCTCAACATAGATATTCCTCTCTGTTTCTCTCCCGCGTTTTTCTCGAGTGTCTGCTTTGCCATGTTTAGGGCAGTCAATCTGAAGAGAAGCACTCGCCTCGCCATCAAGCTCGCAAATTACAGCTCATGTCACAGGCGCAAGGAAATCTGATGTGAACGTACAAGTCCGGAAAACGGGCGAACACGATTGCGATTCGCGTTCTGGCTCGCTTTAGTCGATCGCTGGAAACAAACTTAGCGGGGTCTACCAGGAAACGAAATTCATCGTCACAGATATACGAAAAAGCGGAGTGTGAATCTGGTCAACTGTTAGGCTGGAGTTCGGGGACGGAGTTGTTAGGGAATGTTTAGTTGTATTGCGAGAAAGTGGCCTGGGATGATGTAGCGCATCTGGACACCATAAGTTCAAAAGAATTGCCCCACCCTGCATCTCTCTAACGCACGGTGAGGCTTTGAATTTTCGTCCGCTCTTTAGTCTTTACCGAAGCAAGCTCACTTCAACGACTTCATATCAATCACGAACCGATACTTCACATCGCTCTTTGCCAACCGTTCGTAAGCTTCATTGATCTGCTGAATCCGTATCAGCTCAATATCCGAGACAATGCCATGCTCGGCGCAAAAATCCAGCATCTCCTGCGTCTCCCGGATTCCGCCAATAATGGATCCCGCCAGCGCACGCCGCCGGAACAGCAAACTCCCCACCGCAACCGGCAACGGAGTCGGCGACGCACCCACCAGCGTCAGCGTCCCATCCAGCTTCACCAAATCGAGATACGCATTTAAATTGTGCTCGGCGGAAACTGTATCCAGAATAAAGTCGAAGCTGCCCACATGTTTCGCCATCTCCGCATCATTCTTTGAAACCACCACTTCGTGCGCGCCTAGCCGCAGCGCATCTTCCTTCTTGTTCGCCGAGGTCGTAAACAGCACCACGTGCGCGCCAAAGGCATTGGCGAACTTCACTCCCATATGCCCCAGCCCGCCCAATCCCACGATCCCCACCTTCTGCCCCTTCCCCACCTTCCAGTGCCGCAGCGGAGAATACGTCGTAATGCCCGCGCACAGCAGCGGAGCCGTCGCCGCCGGATCCAGCTTCTCCGGCACGCGCAGCACAAAGGCTTCATCCACCACAATGCTGTCCGAATATCCGCCGTAGGTCACGCCGCCCAGGTGTTTATCTTCCGCGTTATAAGTAAACGTCGGCATCGAATCGCAAAAGTGCTCGTTACCAGCGCGGCAATTGGGACAAGTGCGGTCCGAATCGACCATGCAGCCTACCGCCGCCAGATCGCCCTGTTTAAATTTCTTGACCGCGCTCCCAGTCTTCGTGACGCGCCCCACAATTTCATGCCCCGGCACGCACGGATAAACCGTCGGCATCATATTTTCCCACTCGTTCCGCACCTGATGCAGATCGGAATGGCACACCCCGCAGAACAAAATCTCAATCTGCACATCCGTAGCCTTCGGCGCCCGCCGCTGAATCGAAGCCGCCGCCATCCCGGATCTCGCACTCTGCGCGGCATAAGCCTTCGCCGCATAGGCTTTCGCCGTTCCTGTCAAACTTTTCTCCTCAACAGCAATCGTAGAAGTCATCTCGCTCATGTTGGTATAGTTCTCCTTGTTCCATTGGACGCGACGCCCCGCCCTTCGATCCATAAATTAAAGAATGGCTCCCCGCCCATATTTCATTTATTCGCTTTTTGTTCGCTATAATGGTAAACTTTTTCTCACACCCATGCTCCCCTCCCTGCCTGCATTTTCCGAGAACCAACACCCCACGGTGGGCTGGCTGTTCCTCGATCTCAATTCTTATTTCGCTTCGGTCGAGCAGCAGGATCGTCCTGAACTTCGCGGCCGACCTGTGGGCATAGTGGCGGTCGATACCGATTCCACCTGCTGCCTGGCCGCCAGCTACGAGGCCAAAGCTTATGGTGTGAAGACCGGTACTTCGGTTAAGGATGCCAAGGCTCTGTGCCCTCACATAACTCTTGTAGTCGCCCGGCCAAAGTTGTATGTGGAGTATCAGGAAAAAATCAAAGCAGCCATGGAAGAGCATCTGCCAATTTACAAAGCTTTCTCTGTGGACGAAATGGCTTGCCAGTTGATGGGCCGCGAACGATTTCTGCCCAACGCAACCACCCTTGGCTACCGAATCAAACAGTCCCTGCGCAATCTCGGCGTGGCCTTGCGCTGCTCGATTGGCCTGGCCCCTAATTGCTATCTTGCCAAAACCGCGGCCGATCTCTGCAAGCCAGATGGTTTGACGATCTTACTCAAACAAGATCTGCCCCATGCGCTTCACTGCATGAAGTTGCGGGACGTGGTGGGCATCAGCCACGCCATGGAACATCGGCTGCACAATCGCGGTATCACTACCGTCGAGCAGCTTTGCCAACTGTCTTCCCAGCAGATGCGCGACATTTGGGGCAGCGTGCAGGGAGAAACCATGTGGTATTGGCTGCGTGGCGAGGATTGGAAGGCGAAAGCGGACTCTCCACGCAAAAGCATCGGCAAACAGCATGTGCTTGCGCCGAAATACCGGACAAAAGAAAATGCCTACAACGTGGCGCTCAAGCTTCTCAGCAATGCAGCGATAAAATTACGCCGCTTAAATATGTGGACGCGGGGCATAGGCGTCACGATTTCCTTTTCCCATCGCTTCCGGGAAATTAAGAATGAAAATGAAGCTGAACCTTCCGGATGGAATGCTCACAGAAGCGTTCATGCCTGCCGCGATACGATGACGCTGCAAGATCATCTTCGCCAGCTCTGGAAGGATTGCCCCGCGAATACCCCGGTTCACGTCGGCGTGTGGCTCTTTGATCTAATCCCGGATGAGCTTCACACTCTGGGTTTTTTCGATGATGCAAAACGCGAAACCATAAGCGGCGTCATGGATAAAATTAACAAACAGTATGGCCAGCACACCGTCTATCTCGGAGGCCTGCACGGCCTGGGCGATGCCGCCCCCACCCGCATCCCCTTCTTCAGCGTACCCGAGCTTGCAGATTTCTGATGGAAGTCGTCGCCCTTATACAGGCAGCAGCAAGCTGCGCCCGATAACTCCGGTAAGCTGGTCCTGAGCTGTCAGCGCCAGCGTTCGCGACAGCCCATTCAAACCGCGAAGATGGTCGGCGAAATTCCACGCTAGATCGCGCGCGACTTTAATGTCCCAAATCGCCAGGAATCGTCCTATCTTCCCTGTATCCTGTGCTAATTCACCCACAATTCCAGTCGCCAGAAATTGCAGCGCCGTCGGCAGAGCCACTTTCAGCAAGGTATTGACGCTTTCATAATCGTTATGTTCCGGACTGTTCAAGCCGGGCGTCAACTGCAACTCGTTATCGGTCTGGATCAATGCCAGCGCCAGATCGTGATTGATGTGCGCATTCATCCCCGCCAGCGCAAACTGAATGCGGTCCACTCCCGCCTTATAGCGCGACTCAAACAGCGCCTGCCACGAGCTCGGCGTGCTCCCCGTCTGCCCTAGAAATCCAGCCACCGCCGAGAAATACAAGTTGGCAAACACAACATCCAGCCGCGTCAGCCACGCCGCATCCTGCCACGCGCTGCTCGGCTGCCCATCCACCTTTTGCGTAACCATCAAGTAAAGTAAGTTGAACCACTTCAGCCCGTCGTTGCCGGGGAGCAACTGATCGATCTTCTGCATCATGGCGATAACATCGGCAATAGTCACAGGTGCAGCACCACTTATAATTTGTAATAACTGTCGATCTAAGTACTGTCGATCTAAGTCAGGACCATTCATCGCAGACACCTCGCATCCTTCGGGAGCGTAGAGTCTCGCAGGAATGGCGCCATCATACCGCGAAACCAACGCAGGTGCCTCGCCCTTGCGCGTTCTTCGCGCAGGGGCGGGGATTTTGACCTTCGCTCCCTTCCAGGTAATCCTTGGCTATACCCGGCAAATTGCCGTACATTAGGACTGAGCGATGTATGCCGTCTCCTCGCCAAGCCCGGATTGAAGCGCGCGTCAGCCCCAAACAGAAACGCCTCTCCGAGCGCGCCGCTGCCATCGAAGGTGTCACGCTGACGGACTTCGCCATCTCCAGCATGCAACGCGCCGCCACCAGCGCTCTTCAGGAGCACACCAGGATCGAACTGAGTGAACGCAATCAACGCGCCTTTATAGAAGCCCTGAAGAATCCACCGGAGCCGAACAAGGCTCTGCGCGAAGCCGCAAGAGCATACGCAAAAATGAAGTAGCCGCTGTAATCGCCGACAAAAGTAAATACAACATCGAGCCGCTCGGCGACCCATGAGCGGGTGGCTTTTTCTTGCGGCAATGCTGCACTCGATCACTACATTCGCGAACAGGCCTCGCAGGACGTCAAGCGAGGCCTCGCCAGCGTCTTCGTTTTCACAGCCAAAGATGGTCCCAGCACGATTCTGGCCTACTACACGCTATCCAGCCGGGAGCTAAAATTCGACCAACTCCCACCCGAAATAGCAAAGAAGGCCGGCAAATATGGATACGTAGGCGTGACCCTTCTAGGAAGAATGGCAGTCGCGGAGAAATGCAAAGGAACGGGCCTCGGAGCGTTGACTCTAATGAATGCCCTCGACAACAGTCTGGCCGCATCCAAAAACGTAGCATCCTGGGCCGTCTTCGTCGAAGCCATCGACGATGCCGCGGCAAACTTCTATCGCAAATATGGCTTCATCGAACTGCCGGAAGACAAACACAAACTCTTTCTCCCGATGAAAACAATCGGGAAATCGTTTCCGCTCTAGGCACGTCGGCACCTGCTTATGTCTCAAACTCATTGTCGCTCCGAGCCATGCGCAAGCCCGGTGAGGAAGCGTCAGGTCCGCCCCCACTCCTCACTCGTGCGCGACAGAACACTCCGCCCGTCGTTTTTAAGCTGACCGTAGTAAGGCACAAAGATATCTGAACCCTAATTTTCAATTTCCTTTCTCCCTTCAGGGGCTCTCGACACACGCAAAAAGGATATTCTGGGTCTCAGTCAACCCAGAGGTGACAAGTGCGCATAGCCAAAATCAAAATTCGGAATTACAAGAGCTTCAAAGAGTCCCAGGAACTCGAGTTAACCTCCGGCTTCAACATCATTGCGGGACAAAATAACACCGGCAAGACAGCGCTCCTAGAAGCATTGAGTCTGAAATTCAATAAGAATCCGCATCGAAGTCTGAGCACAATGCCAAGCCGGGACACCATCCTTGAGCCGTCATCCAGCGTAGACATCTCAATTGCCATCAGCCGGGAAGAGTTGGCGAGCATTCTGGCTGCGCAGGGGCCGAACGTTCAGCTCAGCTTTGCGGTTCCCCGCTATCCGAGCAATTTTTCCAAGGAGTGTGGGTATACCGCTAATGACGAGGCAAACGTAGCGCGACTGGTGCAGTGGGTTCTTGACCAGCAACAACAAACCCTTACCGTGCGCATCGAGAAAGGCCCGACAGAAACGTGGGCAGCCATACAGCCTCCGGCGAACGGGCTATACGAGGCGCAGACCTCGAATAACAATATCCTCTACGCAACAGTCCAAATCCTCCACCAAAGGCAGACGCGCCTTCTTAGTTTCGGCAGCCAGCCCCCAACAGCTGATTTCGGAGCGACGATCGTCAGATCGGCCGTCTCTCGGATATTCCGATTCTCAGCGGAGCGGCTTAACGTCGGAACGTGCCCCGTCGGAACCAATGTCCAACTGGACCAGAACGCAGCGAACCTCGCCGAGGTTCTTAGTTGCCTCAACCAGAATCCAGTACTTTTCCAGAATTTCAATCAACTGGTACACGAAATTTTCCCGCAAGTGCAACAAGTCACAGTTCGCCAGGTCGCAAACCAGAGGGCCCAGATAATGGTCTGGCAGCATGATCCAACTACCACTAGAGAAGATCTTGCAGTTCCATTGGAAGAAAGCGGAACAGGCATCGGGCAGGTGCTCGCAATCCTCTACGTTGCAGTACATTCGCCGTTCGCGGCTGTGATCGCGATAGACGAGCCTCAAAGCTTCCTTCACCCAGGGGCGGCCCGGAAGCTAATTGACGTTCTGGCACGGTATCCTAAACATCAGTTCATCGTTTCAACCCACTCACCCTCTGTCATTAGTGCCGCGGACCCAGATGTTATCAATGTGACGCGCTTGGAAGCTGCCGAAACGAAGGTCGAACAAGTACGTTCAGACGACAGAAAAGCCCTCCAATTTGTGCTAGCCGAGATAGGAGCTCATCTTTCGGATGTATTTGGTGCAGATGATGTGCTGTGGGTGGAGGGTACAACCGAGGAAATATGCTTTCCCTTATCTTGCGCGACATGGCAAGCCTGCGATTGATGGGTACGGCAATTTTGAGTGTAAGAAACACAGGAGACCTCTCTACAAGGGACGCCAACCGAGTGTTCGAGATATACAACGAGTTAAGTGCTAGCGGCAGTCTGATCCCGCCCGCCCTAGCTTTCATCCTCGACAGAGAGTGCCTAAGCGATCAAAAGCTCAGCGACATTAAAAAGCTCAGTAAAAACCGCGCCGTGTTCCTGCCGAGGCGTATGTACGAGAATTACCTACTGAATCCGGCGGCCACTGCCGCTGTTGCTTCGCAGATTGAGGGATTCCGCGAAACACCCGTGACCCCCGAAGAAGTGAGTGCCGCGCTTGACGCAAAACGACGGGAACAGCGTTACTACTGTACCAACGATCCAAACGAAAAGAGCGGCGAGCTATGGCTACGCCGGGTCGATGCGGCCACGCTGCTTCAAGACGTGTTTGGCGAATTATCAGAAAATCGAGTCAAATACGACAAGGTCAAACACTCTACAGACCTCACACGTTGGATAATCAAGAATTCACCCGCTGACTTAGAAGAAGTTGTCGACCTACTAAAGGGTGTTCTGGCCAGCAAAACCGCTCAGTGACAGTCTGACTCCCGAGCAGGTACGCCATCCTTGCCCTTTCCCCACAGGGCGGGCCGAGGCAACGCCGACAGAATTTCACTCTATTCCCAGAATGGGGTTCCAAGCTTCCGGACCACCCAAATTGTCAGACTTCGATCCTTTGGGTCGCATCTAATCCTATGTAAGCAGTATCGATCTTTGACATCCAAACAGAAAAAAAGCTAACTCCAGCAAATGCAAGATTTTGCGGACTATCCGCTGATTCTAAAGCACTTAGCAGCGGCAAAATCTCCCAAGTCCTTTGCTTAGAGGAATTTGCGGGTAAACCCTTTGCTTCCAATAATTTGGCTTAGGTGACCCCAGATCGAAAGCGCATAAGTCTTTTATTTATAATAATTTACGCAATTTCGTTTTTTATTTTCTGACCTCAACTGGCCCACGACGAACCAAGTCTTGGCAGCGATATGCAAACCAACTGAAAGCTGACGGCTGATTGCTGAGAGCTGGCCCAATTGACTTTCATCAGTCAGCAACCTAGTCTGGAAGTAGCTCTTTGAGTATGGCCATTCCCACCAGTGGGGGCGTCACGGCTTCGACGGAGATGCTTGCGGCCAAGAGGCATGCCGGGGTGTACACACCCGTAATCGTGTACACAATGATAATTGCCAATCAACAAATGGCATACGCAGCCTAATTAATTAGGCAGCCGCTCTCCACCGCTTCGTCCTCGGGCGGTGAGCGAGCGTCACACAGAGGGCTGCTCTTCCCGTCTACGTCTGGGGCGGGAGGCTAAGATCACAGGCTAGCGGCTAGCGTTTCTTGTCCGTTCTGAGCGTGGGCCGCGAACGTCTTGGGTAGGGTGGAAACGCCTAATGCCCGGGGCATGAACGTGAATAAGCATGTAGTCTCTTGACCAGTAACATTTTCGGACGCGGGTTCGACTCCCGCCGCCTCCACCACTATAAACTATTGATATTAAACGATCTATTATGTAATAGAAAAAATCGTACAATAAACGTACAATGGATTCGGCAAAGGGGCCGAATTCATGCTTTCCGTCTACTCCCGCCACTATCCTCCCTGCCCATCCAGCGACCTTAACTACAAGCGCTGCCGCTGCCCCAAGTGGATCAACGGTCTACTCGGTTCCGATGGTCCATTCATCCGTCGCAGCGCCAAGACCCGCAGTTGGGAAAAGGCTGAGGATTTCAAACGCAAACTGGAAGAGGAATATGAGGCGAAGCAGCAAGGACTTGAGGAGGCCTCCCGGCCGAAACCTGCTCTCGTAACCGTCAAAGAGGCCGTGTCACGTTTTCTGAACAGCAAGCGCAACGAGAATCTGGCCGACTCGACTCTCGATAAGCTGACAACGATCTTCGAGAAGCAGTTCCTCGCATGGGCCACGTCCTACGGATTCGTACACATCACTGAGATCACGACTGCCGACTTGGAAGGCTTTCGTGACACTTGGACCGATGGTCCGTTGGCGAAGAAGAAGAAACAGGAGCGGTTGATCGGCTTCTTTTACTACAGCCTGCGACTCGGCTGGATCAAGTCCAATCCCGCTGTTCTCCTGGGTCGCATCAGAGCAGATGGTCCTCCGACGGATTACTTCCCTGCGCCCGAGTTCGCCAAGATCATGGACGCAACTTACATCTATCAGCCCAAAGGCTGGGTAGAATGCCGGAACCAAGCAACACGGCTGCGGATTCTGACGTTGCTCATGCGCTGGAGTGGACTGGCGATCAGGGACGCCGTCACCCTAGAACGGCGCCGGCTAAATGACCATGGCGAATTGTTTCTCTATCGAGCAAAAACCGGTAGTCCTGTTTACGTTCCGCTGCCTCCGGACGTAGCGGAGGCATTGAGAAATATTCCGCCAGGCCCCAGTCCCAATCCGCGATATTTCTTCTGGTCCGGCAACGGCTCGCCGAAGTCGGTAGTTGGCAATTGGCAGCGGAGTTTCCGACGCCTCTTCAAAATCGCAGACTTGCGCAGCGACGACGGATCGTCCAAGCGTTGCCATCCGCACATATTTCGGGACACATTCGCGGTCGAGATGCTACTTGCCGGAGTCCCCCTGGAACAGGTCTCAATGTTGCTTGGTCATAAAAGCGTGAAGATCACAGAGAAGCACTACGCGCCGTGGGTCAAGGCGCGCCAGGAGCAGCTTGCTGCCAACGTCCGAAAATCTTGGACTGTACTTGATGTGGGCACGCAAACGGGAAAACGCAAATCGCCGAAGCGCGCGAAAAGCGCCTGACGGGGATCGCTCCCGTCTTCTGTCGGTGGCTGATCTCTAGCTTGCTCTGCGTAGCTTTCGATGAACGCGGTGAAGAACCGTCTCAGGAACTCGGAGCGTCCGGTATCCGCGCTTGTGCAACTTTTCTTCTGTGCTCCAGTGAATCACGCCTGGTTCCCTTTCAAATATTTTGCGAACGGTCTTCTCACTGAGCGCCCAGAGCTCGGCGATCTCGATGATCGAATAGTGCTTCTCGCGAGCTAGTTCAATCGCCGGCCCAGCGGAAGGGCTGGAAACCGTGTGGAGGGCGTGGGAGGACTCGGCTGGTTTTCGAGCGAATTCAGACATGGCATGACTCCAACCATTGGTGCGTTGTTTACCAACTTGATTCCGGCCGCTTCGATTGTCCAATGAATTCTCAGCCGACATCCATTCTCAACGGGAATAGATGGCTGAAAACAACCACTCGCAGAGCTGCTTTGTGCGGGTCGTTTGGGCCGGCGATTGAGGCCACCAATGCAGACTTATTCCCTCCATGTCGCGAGTAATCCCTAACTGAAATCACAACAATCGTTTGGATGTTTAATCGAGGTCGTCTCGGCGGCTGGACTCGGATTGTCGTGATCAACCGCGAGTCGGCGGATTTGCCTTTTTCATGGTGACTACTCGGGCGGACACGGGCGAACCGATTGGCTTTGGTGGACGCCGCTGATCTGCATATCTGCGGAGGAAGGAACGCACGAATTCGTTCGTCAATCGAGAATCGTCGTCTCTTCTCATAATGACACACGTTTGGAAACACAATGAGGGATCAGTAAGAGGCCGTACGACTACACCTTCGACGCGAACGCCAAGGGCCGTAGGTTTCGTGAGAATGGCCACTCCAACGTGCTCAGATACGAGGTGAACCGCTTCTTGCGGCGTAATGATGTCGTGCCCGCGTTTCGGCGTGATTCCCTCACGTCGAGCCGCGTCCATGATTGCGTCGTGAACGATGGGGTGACTCGGCTCGTGAACAGAATCCATTCATCTTTTGCCAAGTCTTGGAGCACGAGTTGTTCCTTTTCAGCGGCCGCGTGGCCTTCCGGAAGGACGGCATAGAGCGGCGTTAGAACGAATGGTGAAGCCTCGATCTGAGAGTCCTTTGGCGGCGCCGTCACAAGCGCCAGGTTTAGTTCACCTGCGAGAACACTTCGGACCAACTCGATTGAGAACTGACTGATTAGTCGAATGGCGAGGTTGGGGTACAGGGGGAGACGAACTGCAAGAAGGTCCGAAACCCAGGCTTGGTCTGCCTCGTGTGAGTGCCCAATCGTCAGAACGCTTTCTGCTCCATCATGGGCGGTACGAGCGAGATGAAAAGCCCGCTCCATATGCAAGAGCGAAGATCGAGCTTCCGCAACGAAGACCTGTCCAGCGTCGGTAAGCTCAACACGGACAACCCGTCGATTGTCACGAGTGAACAGGCGAAATCTGAGCTGTTTTTCGATCTCGGTGATCGTTACCTAGCCATAGCAGCGTCTGTGGATGAGGCCATCGACGGATTGCGCGCTACTATCTATGCGGGCGGCGCCATAGTACCGCGACTCTCGATGAACAGGAACTCGTTGTGGTCGCGTCTGATCGCGACGGTCTGCTCACCATTTATGATGGCTTACAACAGCATTTTTGCGGAGGCCAGCGATGAGTTTATCCGTGAACGCATTCGCTTGCGACTCCAAGGTAACGACCTTCCGGGCTACACTCTTGTTTCTGTTGAGCGCCAACCGCACCCGGTGGCGCACCCTTGGCCAGAGCTCCCGCTCGAAGTGACCACTCCTTTGGTGGAAGAGGCAAACAGCCACGCCGCGAGAACTCTTGCAAACGTACGAGGAGCACTTGGCGTGGCGACAGAATCTCGGTCGCCAATTCTGATGTCGACATTTAGCGGGAACATCGAACCTGGGGGGCTGGTCCACAATCTCTATTTTTCAAATTCATCAATCATCGAAGCACTGTGCGTGCACATGGGTGCCTCTGGCGGATTCCGGCAGAAAGGTAATGCGTCGGAGATAGAAGAGTGGCTAGAGAAAGGAAAAGCAGGCGGAGTCATTGCTGATGGTGTCGCCGGCTTGAAGCCCGCATCCCGATCGGGAGGGTCATCGGTGTTGACGGGATTGTTGGCGACAGGAGTCTTTCTAATGGTTGGAGCGATGTGGCTCCTATCAGGAGCGCTGTATAGGACCTATCTTGTGCCGTTCACGGACGAGTATCAGGTGCAAAATGTGCTCAAGAGCGACGTTGCGTCGCGTATGACTTTCGGCCCCGATATTGCAACTGGAAAACTTAAGCAGTGGATTCAATCTATGACGCGAGCGGGATTCGCGGCGCAAGCGGTATCCTTGTGTCCAAAGACCAATTCCGACACGAATAACATCGTCTGCCGCGCAAGCATCGTTCATGAGTTGCTGACCGAAGGAGAACAACAGCAGGCAAAGAACACATTGGCTGGAGCACTGCAAGTTGTGCGGTCTGTTCGTCCAGACATCGATGATGACGCTTTAAGGCAGTGGCCGAGGAATTGGGGCATGCGGGTCAGGTTGACGACGCAGTCGAGATCGTGAAACAGATGGCGGGAGACCGGGCAGACTGGAACGCAGAAGGGTTGGAACAGATTGCAAATGGCCTTGCGGACGCCAAACGACCAGACGATGCACTCAACATCCTAGAGCGCACTCCTGACCAGGTGAATCGTGCGATGGAAATCACGACATTTATTCACGATCGCCAAGATGGAGAGCCGGTGAAGGCGAGAGCTGTGGAGATGCTCCTCAAACTCGCTCCCAATATTCCTGACGATCATAATTGGTCCTCCGGGTCTCTTCAGACCGTCGCTTCCGAGCTTGACAAGACCGGAGATCCGAGAGTTCTTTCGATATTGCAATCCATTCCTCGGCAAGACTTTCGCGTAAATGGCCTCATTGCTCATCTGACCTCGCTGGCTCAGAGAGGCAGGCTCGATGAAGCGCACGCCCTTATGGATGATCCTCTATTGGCTCATCATGGCAATGAAATGGATCTCGCGGTCCTAATCGCAGGTCTTCCTCCCAAGCCAGACCTTCCGGATCCGAAAGGTGTCGCAACCGCCATGTTGGTGAATGCGGAAAGTGAAGCCAGGAAGGAAAGGTTCTTCACAGCCCAGAGAGTGGGAGAAGTCGCGGAACGTTGGGCACGTCTCGGAAACGTACAGAGATGCGTTGCAATACTCGATTCAACTCCTGACGAATTCTATCGCGACATGATTTACGGACCGATGAAGGATTCGATTGAAGAACTCGTCAAACGAGGGAAGCGGAAAGATACCCAGGAGGCTGTGGCGCGAATGAAGAGCAGCTTCAGGCGTTCGCTCGCTTGGACGGCCCTTGGGGTACAAGTCGAAGCTCCTCTAACTGAGCGAACTCTCCTCCTAAGAGCAGAGAATGACGCCCTCCAAGTGCTCAGTGACGATGACCGGTCTTTTGCGTATTCGGTGGCTGCGCAAGCGTGGGTCGCGCAGCATCAGTACAAACATGCCGTTGAGTTAGCTGAAAAAGCACGCTCTTTTGATCGCCTAAGCGTCTATCAAGCACTGCTCGATGAGGACGCAATGAGACGTCTTAACCGCTCAACTCCGCAGAAGAAGATCAAACCACTCAACTGATTCCGTCATCCGGATGCTTCGAAAGGCGAGGCGGTTTCAAATACAACACCGAGGCTCTTACCGACCGCACTAAGAGCCTCTACGTGGTTCGGCACTTTCTTGTAGTGACCCGGTGGTCCTGGTCGTTTTTGCTGTATTCGAAGATCAAACTGTGATCGACATCAACCTCTAAAGTCCATTTGCATTTCACCGCATAGCGGTGGGACAATTGGCGTTTCCTTCCCCGGAACTTTGACGTTTTCAAGAAAATGTATTGCCAACACTGCGGCGCCGCTTTGAGTCAGGATGCCGGCTTCTGTCAGTCGTGCGGGAGACCGCAATCTCTTCCCCAACACCCATCGCCGCCGCCCGTGACTCCGGTTCCAACGGCTCAAACCATTCAGCAAAAGCCGGTTTGGCTCGTCGTGGGTGGCATCGTGTTGTTGGTTATCATCATCGGGATGTTCGGCAGGTCGTCTTCGGACAAATCGGACAATTCGACTTCGGCACCGACGCAACAAAGTTCTACATCAATCGCTGAGCGGCAAGTCACCCGTCCCTCGATCCCACCGCCAAAATTCCGAATCTACAGATTTAAGAATGATGGAATCAGTCCGACTTCTGTCGTGGTTCCCACCAGTACGACGGACGAACAGTTGAAAAGCCTGATCTGGTTATTCCGAGAAAGGGTCAGATCACATGACTTTAAGAGCCTTGGAGTTAAGGAGCAGAAGGACGGCATCTTCTCGGTTTATCGTGGCGAGAAGTGTGCGAACGAGCAGTTTATCGACACGAACGGGCCGTGCGGCTACGGCGAACACGATGATGCTCTGTATCAGTGGGGAATCGGCGGCGACTATAACAATGATTCGGGGAGTCTCCATAATACAGTGATCTTCGACGCCAAGGATGGATGGCAAGTAGCTCCCGAAGTTCAGTCGCGATTGGACGAACAGGATAAGTTGGGACAGGCGCAACGCGATCTGTTTGCGCAACAGCTGCAACAAAGGCTCACCGGGATGGGCTATGACATCACTGTATGGGTACATGGCACCGGCGCGGACCGTGGGCATGAACTGAATCTCGATTCCGAGATGTTCAAGGACACCGCTGCTCGCGTGCAATTTATCAATGGCGTCTTGCCTGAATGGAAGAAGGATTTGTGCAAGGTGGGGTTCCGCCAAGTCAAGCTGAGGCAAGGCGGAACGTTCGAGCTCGGGCAAGACTATGCGTTAGGTTGCGCAAACTAGAATGTCCTTCGTCGAAACTTGTCCCACTGAGTATTGCAACTTTGCTCGGGCAGGTACTGTGTGAAGATTCACGACAAAATCGCAACAGTAGTGCAGCCGTCCGTTGGCATGACGCTAAGCACAGGGCAAGTGCAAGCACTGGTATTGCAGAAATACCCAGACACGAATGCCACCAGCATCATCCCGAGTGACCATAGCGGACCAAATCCACGCAGCGGGCGTTCCTATGCCATTGCTCTGGAAACCCTTCTCAGATATTCATGCGCGATAGCGGTGGTTACAAGGTTCTCGGCGCAGGAACATCGCTTGGAAGTACTGCGCGGTCCACCGTACCCACACTGGAAACTGATGCACTTCGCCACAAACCTCTTGTCATCGACGACGAGTTCATCCGCGAATGGGAGCCAAAGTACGACTTGATAGAAAATGACGAGGAGGAATATCAACGCCTCCTCCCTGAGGTGGCTCGGGACATGGCATCGACGAAGACCATTTCAGAGAGAACCTTCCTCGCCATTTGGAAGTGGAAGGGAGCTATGCGGGTAATTGGCCATGTAGTACTGGCGGCATATGGCACCCTTTATGCGCCTGCTTTTCGTCGTGCGGCCTCCGAACTACCCGACCGAAAACTGGCGGCACTGATTGCTCCCGGTGTAAAGTTGCCAGGTGTAGAGGCCGCAACGGGCTCGACAGTCATCCACTTCATGCATCCCCAACTGATGCCGATCATAGACGTGCGTACAATCGGAGTCCTGTTTGTGGCTCGTCTCATCTCGACTGAGAGCAAGGATCTCGCGCATTACGAGGAATTTCGGCGCGCCATCGACGGAATCAGGCGCAGATGTCCCAGTTGGACTTTGCGACAGATCGACAGAGCCTTATTTGCCTACCACAAACTAGTTCTGGACAAAGGTCGGGTCGGTGGATGTCGATGAATAGAGACCAATAGCCAGAAACGGATTGGCAGAGTAGGACAAGCATGGGATATCAGCTTTGGACTTCACCAATTACTGGGTATAGGCGAAAAGGAACGCGTCTTGCTGACCTGCGGTCTGTTGTTGGAGCCCGCATCGTGACGCGAACCATTCAGGAGCCTCTTCAATGCTGCCCGTCGGATGCTCCAGCAGACGACATGAGACGCATTCTCGGCGAACGTGGATTCGATGTCGCGGGAGTGCAGACGAAACACAATGGGCTGGTGGTAGGCTTCGTCGTTACGGAAACTCTGCAGGGAGGCAGCGTCAAAGACCACACAAGCCCGATGAGCGTAGACCATCTGATCTCTGATGCAACTCCGCTCTCGGACCTATTGGCGGTGTTGAGAGAGAAGGAACGCGTTTTCGTTCTTGCAGGATCAGGGGTTCAGGGAATCGTCACACGAGCAGACCTCAATAAGCCTCCCGTGCGTGTCTATCTTTTTGGACTCCTATCCCTCCTTGAGATGCATATGCAGTTCTGGGTTCGGCGGGCTTACGGCGAAGAATCGTGGAAAGAAAAACTTAAGGACGATCGACTACAGGCTGCGGAAAAAATTCAGGATGAGCGTCGCGGGCGGAACGAGCACATCACCGTGCTTGATTGCTTGCAATTCTGCGACAAGCGCGACTTGCTTCTGGCTAGCAACGATCTGAGAGCTAAACTCGGACTGGCAAGCAAGCGCCAGGCAAAGAGTCTATTTAATGACGCAGAAGATCTTAGGAATCGGCTCGCTCACAGCCAGCAAGACCTTGTCCAAGGATCTTCCTGGAAGGCACAAATCGAGCTCATCGAGAAAGTTGAAGAGTTGGTCCACCGCTCAGACGATACCGTTGAGCAAGAGGCCAAGTCTGCCCGAAAGAGCGTTGATGAGCTATGGGTGGCACCTCAAAAGGGGAGGTAGAACTGGCACGTGGGCTTTCGGAAAGCGAATGACGCGTTCAAAGCCGTGGACCCTAGCTTTGTTCCTTACATCGAGCATCTACACACCAAGATGCAAGTGTTGGTCGCCATGGCACCTGTCACCCCGGTGAGCCTCCCAAGCGTGATGTGCAAGAAAGGCATCTACCTACTCTCGGAAGGAAACAAGCATCTTTACGTTGGGCGCAGCAACGAGATTACGGCGAGACTTTTGCGACATTGCCGGCCAGGGGCGACTCATCGTATGGCTGCTTTTGCGTTTCGGCTGGCCCGCGAAGCAACTGGTAATCTGAAAGCAACGTACAGGAAGGGTGCTGGGTCGCGCGCAGCGCTAGCGTTGGACCCAGAATTCCTACGTGCATTCACCGAGGCTAAGGCGCGTATCAGGCGAATGAGCGTTCGCTTCGTTGAGGAGACCGATCCTACCAAACAAGCACTCCTGGAGATTTACGTTTCGGTCGTCCTTCAAACCCCGTATAACGACTTTGACAATCACTGACCTAAGGATCGACTCCCGTACCTTGTACGCCGAGTTGTGGGTAGGTATTGCCGGACGTCAATCCCAAAAGGAAAAGTGGCGAAGTGCGAATTCGCACTCCGCCCAGAGTCAAAGAAATAACAATTTCCTCAGTCTTGCCTTCGAGCCTTGGGCTTCAGTTTTGTTTTCTTCTCCCGTCTCGCAGAAAGCTCCTCTGCCACGACTTTCTGTAGCTTCTCGGTATCCACTCGATAGCGTTTGGCGGCGTCCATGAGAGAGTCGTCGCGGTTGCTGGTGGGTCGCTGATACGCCGAGTCTAAAAGGCTGATTTCCAGAAGGAGCTTGCAGAGTTCGGCATCATCGTAGGTGCCTACTTGCTTGGCCAGAAGTTCCTGTGCGGACGCAGAATCCTTCTTCGCCTCTACCTTGTGCCGCTTTGCCAGAGCCGGGAATTGGCTGTAGGAGAGATGACCGATGAGGTAGTGGGCAACCGCCAGCAAGTCAGCCTTCTTTAACGGAGCCGATACGCGTTGGAGGATCGTAGCCAAGATACGATGCCGAGTCGTAATGGCCAGCTTCTCCTTTTCGATGCGCTTCCGTTCCTCGGCCCGCTCCCGCTCGACTTGCTGCGGAGAAGGCGTGTTGGGATGGTGGACGCGGCAAGCTGGATCGGCACAAACCTTGACGACCTGTCCGCGCTTGCCGCCGTCCATGACGACTGCCTCTGTCATCTTGTCACAGGGTTTCTGAGCGGGCGAGAGCTTGCTGCTTGCGCCGTTCGGCTTGGCTTTCTTGATCTCCAACTCCACATAGTGATTCCGTCCCAAGAGAGCGCCCTCGCGGGAATTCCACGCCGCCGAAATCTGGACTAGCTGCGGTTTGGTTTCCAGAGTCTTTTTCACCGAAGCGTCGATCTTGGCTCGGAAACAGTCGGGCGAAGTGCATGAATCCTTACGCACGTCGGGGAAAAGCAGCTTATTGAAGCCCGTTCGCTTTGGGCAGTTGACGCACGAACCTGCTTCTGGAACGAGCGTCTCATCCTGCTTGTCAAACGGCGCAGATGCCAGTTGGAGCAAGATGTTCGATTCGATCCATGCGGCCAACTCCCGGACGGGAATCAGGACTTGGCTGTTGCCTTCGCTTGTCCACAAGCCCCGGAAAGCAGCGGAGAATGCCTCCTGCTGTTGCGAAGCCGGGAGCTTGGCGATCAGCAGAGCGTGGCCGATGGTGATCTGGTCTTTCAGGAATGCCTCGGCCACAGGCGGTATGAGGTCAGCGAGTCGAATGCGACTGTAGACATACGCCTCACTCTTGCCAGCACGTGAGGCAATGATGGCGATGGTGTAGGCAGGCTCTCCGAGTTCCAAAAGCGACTTGAAACCCAGAGCTTCCTCAAGCGGGTGGATGTCTTCGCGTTGCAGGTTCTCAACGCACTGTGCCTCGATTGCCTCCGCATCCGTCAGCTTGACCACGCGGACGGGAAGTTTTTCGAGTTCCGCCAGTTTCGCCGCTCTGAGGCGACGTGCCCCGGCTACAACCTCGTACTTGCTTTCCTCCAGTTCGCGTACAAGAAGAGGGGCCAGAATTCCTTGCGTCTTGAAACTCGCGGCCAGTTCTTCGAGGCTATTTGCATCAAAGCGTTTGCGGGGATTGGTTGCTGACTCCGCAAGCGCGGTGATGGGAACGCTGCGATATTCGTGATTGGCGACTGCATTTTGCGTACTCGGCATGATCTTTTCTCCTCTCATGTGTCTTTGGTTAGTGTTCGTGGACTCAGCGCACACGTCGGGCATGAAAACCAAACGGTGCAGGTGTTGGCGTGTTATGCGGCTGTCGCGAGTGCCGCTGGCTCGGGGGCAATGCCCCCGAGGATCACGGCAGCGGTTTGTTGAACGGCTTCCAAGCTCTCGCGCAGGAGATTGGCGTCTCCGTGCCAAAGCTGGATGTAGTCCTGGGATGCGGTTCCGTTCTGCAGTCCGACAGATTGGCAAACCACAAAGGCCACGGCTTCGGCCTCGGTCTCGCGGACTTGTTTAGTGGTGAGGGTGCGGCGGTCGCCTCGATGCAACATTTCGTGGGCGATCTCATGTACCAGCGTGGAAAACTCCTCTGCTGACTGCATCCCTGATAGCAGCGTAATCTTCCCGCCATGCGAAAGACCCTTCGCGGGAGCAATTCGCTCGGAGAAGCTAATCTCGACGCTTTGCGCTTCCACGAAGTTGAACAATCGTTCGCGGTATCCGCTCACATCGCCATTGACTTCGGTCAGTGAGGGAAGGTCTTTGCCTTCGGTTTGGCTGACATCGAAAACATAGACGGCCCGGAATCCGTACAGTGTCCGCTGACCATCTGTTGTTGCGTCTTCACTCGGCTCCTCGGTCGCTACATCCTTCGTGCTTCGTCTTCCGACCATAGGGGCAAGAATGAAAATGCCTTTTTCTCCCCGTTTAACGAAGCGGCCAAGCGAGTTCCATGTCCGAAGTCCGGCAACGTTGGTAGCATCGGGCTTCTGGCGTGCGATGAGCATGATGTTGCCGAAGCTGTAGGTGTGAAACTTCGCC